>DAINDC010000163.1:4898-10858 GCA_036732085.1 Fibrobacterota bacterium
CGATTGCGGTAATCGGCGGCGCAATTCCGCTTGGCCTCCGGGCTCAGGGCGGCGTGGAAGTCCCGGATGCCGCAGGCCTCGGCGAAAGCGGAGACCTTGGCTTGATTGTCGCCGGAGAGAAGGGCCACGGCCAGACTCCGCTCCTGGAGATCGGAAACGAGAGCGCGCACTTCCGGTTTGATCTCTTCGGTGAAGCGGATGAGCGCGGCCAGCCGGCCATCCACGAACAGGCAGGTTTCCGGGAGAGGCGACTCCGATGGGAGCGACGATCCGGAGGGATGCGCTTTCGTGCGGCTGATCCCTTCGAGCGACGGTACCGCATAGCCGAGTCTCGCGAAGGCCCCGCCTTGCTCGTTCCAGGCTCCGAACCGGCAGAGGCAGATCTCACCGGTGCGTCCGCTTCCCAGGCGACCGACCATCCCGAAGTGCGCGATCTCCTCGACATGGGTGAATGGGCGCGCTTCCCATTCCAGGGTTTCCAGGGCTCGTCCCAGCGACAACGAGACCGGATGGAGCGAATGCCTTGCGAGGGACTTGAGCGAGGCGAGCGCCTCCTCCTGGGCGCTGACGTTCTCGTTCCAAGGCGCGAGCCATTCCAGCGAGGAAAGCGCGCGGTGCGTGAAGGTGAGCGTGCCTGTCTTGTCGAAAAGGACGCAGCGGATATCCTGCAGGGCTTCCAGGGTGGTCTGGGCGCGGAAGTGGAAACCCAGGGCCTTGGCGCGCCGGAGGCCGAGCCCGCGGCTGATGGGAGCGGCCAAAGCCAGGGCGCAGGAACAGGAGATGATGAAGACGCTGGCGGAAACGGCCAAAGCCTTGAACGCCCCCTCCGAGGCATGCAGATAGGCGGCCAGCACGGCGCAGACCGCCACCGCCAGGGTGAACCACTTGGCGACCGCGCCGGTCCCATCGTATACCGCGCGACGGCCCTGAGCCAGGGCATCCAGCTCGCGGCCCAGGGAAGCGATGCGGGTGACTCCCGCCGATCCCGTGACCCGCACGGCGATGCGGCCGCGCAGGTTCAGGTAGCCGGCGAAGATCCCGTCGCCCTGGAATTGCCGCACGGCCTTGCTCTCGCCGGTGAGAAGGCTGGTGTCCATCCACGCCTCCGGCGCTTCCAGGATGCCGTCCACGGGCACATAAGCGCCGGCCAATACCTCCACGGTTTCGCCCGGCCGCACCGAATCCCATTCCGCCAGCTCGGTCCGGCCCTCGCGGCGGACGCGGATCTTACCCGGACGCAGGGCCTCGAACCAGCGGCCCTTGAGCGCCAGGCCGGCCTCGAAGCGCCGCACGCCCCATCGGCCCAGGAGCAGGAAGAAGATGAGCCCGGTGAGGGAGTCGGAGAAGTTGGAAGACCCGCCGCGCATCGCCGAGACGGCGGAGAGGCCGAAGGACAGGAGTATCCCCAAGGTTACGGTAACGTCCACGTTGAAACGGCGGCCGCGCAGGGCGCGCCAGGCGCCGGAATAGAAGGGATGGGCGCAGTAGAGGACCGCCGGGACGCTGAGCAGGAAGCCGAGCGCGCCGAAGGCGGAAGCCCAACTTGCGGGCATGCCGCGGAGGGTGCCGGAATAGACCCCCAGGGAAAAGGCCATGGCATTGGCGAAACAGGCCGCGCTTACGGCCAGGCGGTAAAGGAGGGCCCGATCCGGGGCCGGCCGATCCGGCGCGTCCTTGGACTTGGGGCGGAGCCGGTAGCCGAAGCGGCCGAGGCCTTCCAGTATGGCCCGCAAGGCCGCGGTCCCGGAATCATATTCCAGAAAGGATTCCCCATGGATGAAATCCACTTCGAAACCGAGCACGCCCGGCGTTTCGCGCAGCAGGTTTTCCAGCAGCCAGGCGCACCCCGCGCAAGTTATCTCGCGGCATTCCAGGGCGACCGCATGCCTTTTGCCGTCCCAGCGTCCGAGGGCGGCCAAGGTTCCGGGCTCGTCCAAAGAGGCGAGGAAGCTGGTATAGTCCTCGCCGAGATTCGCCTTGGGCGCGCGCTTGCCGCTCTGTCCCAGGAGATCATAGTAGCGGCCCCACTTCTCCGTGCCGAGCAGGGCGTGGACGGTCAGGCAGCCTTCGCAGCAGAAGGAGTCCCCGGCCGGGTTCGCGAACGAGCCGTGGAAAATGGGCTGGCCGCAATGGGCGCAGGCGGAGCCGGCGATGCGGGCCGCCTTCGCGGGTTGGGCCGCGGGCGCCGGTTCGATCGGAGACACGGTTCCCGCGGAAAGGGATCCGCGTGCCACGGGTCCCAGGGACAAGCGTCCCATCAGGGAGCGAAGTATCGGATGGTGGTTTCCGATTTGGGCGATCCGTTTTCCTCCCAAACCAGGTTCACGATCCATTGGCCCCGGCGGAGATCAAGGTTGGCTCCCTGCCAGAGGCTGCGGCCCTGGGGGGCGCCTTCGGAGCGGGTGAGCGCCAGGACCTGGTCCTCGCGCCCGTCGTCGGGACGATAGAAATGGGCGCGGCAGACAGAGGCGCCGGCGAGGTCGACGCCGCCTTCCGCCTCCCAGCCGGAGGACGTCCGGCGCAGATCCACGGGGCCCGCGGCATGGGCCGAGGCATTGCGGGCCATGGTCCGGTCCTCGTCCAGACCCGCATCGTAATAATCGGCGCGCACCAGATCCCGGCGGTCATGGGAGGAAAGCCAGACGAAGTAGAAGTTGACCCCCAGCATGGTCAGCATCATGACGGCCAGGACGATGATCCAGGAAGGAACCCCGGCGGATGCGGGAGCGGCGGTCTTGATAGGTAACGTTGTCATGACGGTATCTCCTCAGTGTCCCCAGGGGCCGGCGAGCCGGACTGGTACGTTTTCCCGGATGCCCGGACCGATCAGGACCAGCCCAGACTCCGAAACGCCCCTGCGAAAAACGGAGACCGGGACGATCAGATCAAGGGGCAGATCCTGGGATTGCCCGCTCGCGAGCGCGAAGGAGCGGCCTTCCCAATTGAAGGTCCCGGACGAACCCTGATCCCAGGCCAATTTCAGGATGAGCCGCGCCGATCCGTTGTTGCGCAGATGCAAGGTGAAGGGGTTCAGCACCGAATCGGCCCCGACATGCGCGTAGGGCGATTGGCCGCGCCGGGCCATGTCGAAGGCCACCGCGGGCCGGCGGAGCAGCAGGATGCCGGAGGCGGAGGCCATGGCCAGGGCGAGGGCGGCATAGGCGAAGAGGCGCCAGGGATTCCCGCTCTTCGGCTTGCCCTGCAGTTCCCGGAGGGAGGCGTAGCGGATGAGGCCGGCGGGCTTCTTCCAGGCCCTCATGGTCCGATCGCAGGCGTCGATGCAGCGCGCGCAACCGATGCATTCCAGCTGCTGTCCCATGCGGATGTCGATGCCGGTGGGGCAGACCAGGACGCATTGCCGGCAGTCGGTGCAATCCCCGAAGCCTTCCCTGGATCCGCGCGCTCCCTTGCCGCGTCGTTCCCCGCGAGTCGTGTCATAGGCGATCAGGGACGTGCTCTCGTCCACCAGCACGCTCTGGAAGCGGGCGTAAGGGCAGAGCATGATGCAAGCCTGCTCGCGGAAGAAGGCGAAGATATAATAGAAGACGGCCCCGAAAGCGATCACGGCGGCGAGGCCGGGCCAGGTCTCGGAAGAGGGATGGATGGTGGCATAGAGGATGTTCTCCGCTCCCCAGAAATAAGCCAGCGCGCTGAAGGCTATCACGGCGGATGCCAGGGCGAAGGCGGTATGCTTGGCGGTCTTGCGCCAGAGCCAGTCGAAAGTGATGGGCCCGCTGTCGCGCTGCTTGCGCTGGGTCGCTTTGCCTTCGAGGAGCCTTTCGATGGGCGCGAAGAGGAATTGCAGGAATACCGTCTGCGGGCAGGCCCAGCCGCACCAGACGCGGCCCAGACGAGCCGTGGCCAGGAAGATCAGCAGCATGCAGGCGAAGAAGGCGGGGAGGAACAGCGGGATGTCCTGGACCCAGAAGCTATGCGTCAGCACGACCACCTTGCTGCCGTACCAGTCCAGCCGGAGGAAGGGTTCGCCATGCCAGCGCAACCAGGGCAGTCCCAGGTAGGCGGCCATGAGGATCCAGGCCGTAACATTGCGGCTACGGGTGAACCTTCCCGTGATTTCCCGGGTATAGAGCCACAGGCGGGACCCGCCCTCGCCGATGGTCCCTTGGGTCTCGCCTATCCGGGCGATTGCAGGCCAGGCGGAGCCTGCCGCCCCGGTGGTTCCGTCCGCATCGGTTTGACCCGATCCATCGCCGGATCCCCCGCGCTTGGCGTCGGAACCGGGGACCTTGGCTATCAAGGGTCCTTCGTTCCCTGCGGCGCCTTGGGATTGGCCACGGACTTTCCCCGCAGGCTCAAGACATAGGCGGCCGCCAGACGCACCTTCTCGGCGCCAAGGACCGGTTTCCAGGCCGGCATCCCCTTATCGGGATACCCATGGGTCACGGAGGCCAATACCGCTTCGGGCTTTCCGCCATGCAGCCAGAATTCGTCGGTCAGGTTCGGTCCCACCACGCCCTGTCCGTTCTCGCCATGGCAGGCCACGCAGTTGGCCTTGAATACGGCTTCCCCGCCGGAGACGGAGGATGGGGCTTTCAGGAAGGACACCAGCTCTTCGCCGCCCAGCTCGCGGACCTGATGGGACCCGGCTCCTTTTTCGGCCATCTCTACGGCGGCCATGTATTCGGCCCCGCTGGAACTCAGGTTCTGCCCCATGCCGGCGGACTTGGAAAGGGCCCAGCCCTGGCCGGTATAATAGGCGAAATACCAGACCGCGAATACGATGCAGCCATAGAACAGCATTACGAACCAATCCGGCAGCGGGTTGTCGTATTCCTGGATTCCGTCGTTGTCCTGATGGGTTTCTAGGACCCGGTCTTTCTCTTCTTGCATATCTCAGTTCCTCCCTTGCAGGATCGAATCTTCATTGCCATTGCCGTCCATCTTATCCGGTTCACCCAGGGCCATGCGCGAAAGGCTCCCGTAGAAGGGCCCGGAACCGGGCCGGAACAGCCAGAGGAGCATGAGTCCGCAGGAGACCAGGAATATCACGAAGGACAGGACGGGCCACATCGTCAATCCGGATCTCTCCATCACCAGGCGGAGCAGGTTCATTTCGCCCCTCCAGCCGCATTCACGGCGCTTTGCGCCGCAACGGCGTTTTGCGCCCCATTCACGGTCGCGGCATTCGCAGCCATGGGTGCCACCGGGGTTACGGGCGCCTCCTGGGTCAGGGGCGTCTTGTCGCGCCATTTGATATCCGTGCCCAGGCGTTGCAGGTAGGCGATGAGCGCCACCACTTCCATGTTCTCCATGCCGGTGACGCCTTCCTTGGCGAGGTCGTCGCCGATTGACTTCGCCTGCGCGCGCGCCAGGGCCACGCAGTTCGCGGCCTCGGAATCGGAATAGGGCACGCCCAGCTTGCGCATTACCTTCACCTTCTCGGAAAGGAGGCTCAGGTCCAGCTTCTCGTCGAGGAGGAACCGGTAGGAGGGCATGATGGAACCCGGCGAGGTGAGGCGCGGATCATCCAGGTGGCGCAGGTGCCAGAGGTTGTTGTACTTGCCGCCCACGCGATGGAGGTCCGGGCCCGTGCGCTTGGAGCCCCATTGGAACGGGTGATCGTAGACGAATTCGCCCGGCTTGGAATAGTCGCCGTAGCGGGCCACCTCGTCGCGGAAGGGACGCACCATCTGCGAATGGCAGTTGTAGCAGCCTTCGCGGACATAGACGTCGCGGCCTTCGAGCTCGAGCGGCTTATAGGGCTTGACGGCGGTGATGGTGGGGACGTTCGCTTCGATGAGGAAGGTGGGGACCATTTCCACGAGGCCGCCGATGGCGATCACGATGGCGGTGAGGATGCCGAGCGCGAAAGGCCGCCCTTCCAGGACGGCATGCCAATACATTGCGATGGCGGGCTCATGGGCGACATGATAATTGTCGGTCACCATGGCCTCTTCGTCCACGGGGGCCGGCGCGGCCTGGATGGTACGCACCACGTT
>DAINDC010000164.1:0-10836 GCA_036732085.1 Fibrobacterota bacterium
TACGCGACCGGATGAACAATACCTATTGCCGATCCATCGGCGTGCAGTTCATGCATATCGACAATCCCCAGGTGCGCGCCTGGCTCACCGATCGCATGGAAGGCACCGAGAACCGCATCACCCTTTCGCGCGAGCAGCAGCTCGACATCCTCACCCGCCTCACCGACGCCGTCATCTTCGAGGAATTCATCCAGAAGAAATACCTGGGAGCCAAGAGTTTCTCTTTGGAAGGATCCGAGAGCCTGATCCCGCTGCTCGATCTCGCCATCGAGAAAGCCGGCGATCAGGGCATCGACGAGATAGTCATGGGCATGGCCCACCGCGGCCGCCTCAACGTCCTGGCAAATATCATGGGCAAGAACCCGCGCGATATCTTCAGCGAATTCGAGGACGCCAACCCGGAACTGGCTTTGGGTCGTGGAGACGTAAAGT
Source organism: Fibrobacterota bacterium (assembly GCA_036732085.1). Taxonomy (GTDB): domain Bacteria; phylum Fibrobacterota; class Fibrobacteria; order UBA11236; family UBA11236; genus Chersky-265. Next base: position 433 of record DAINDC010000164.1, read on the forward strand.
ACCACCTGGGTTACAGTTCCGATTGGACCACGGCCAACGGCCATAAATTGCATCTCTCGCTCTGCTTCAATCCCAGCCATCTCGAATTCGTGAACCCGGTGGCCCAGGGCCGCCTGCGCGCCAAGATGGATCGCGTGAACGATTCCGGACGGGAGCGCGGCCTGTCCTTGCTCATCCACGGGGACGCGGCCTTCGCCGGCGAAGGCATCATCCAGGAAATCCTGAACATGAGCGAGCTGCCGGGCTACCGCATCGGCGGCACCCTGCATATCATCCTGAACAACCAGATCGGCTTCACCACCTCGCCCCAGGAAGGCCGATCGACGACCTACGCCTCGGACGTGGCCAAGATGCTGCAGATCCCGATCTTCCATGTGAACGGCGAGGATCCGGAAGCGGTGGCGACGGTCATCAACCTGGCCTTGGATTTCCGGAAGGAATTCAAACGCGACGTGGTCATCGACATGTACGGTTACCGCCGCCGCGGCCATAACGAGGGCGACGAGCCCAGCTTCACCCAGCCGCAGCTCTACCATACCATCGCGCGGCGCAAGCCGGTACGCGAAGGTTACCTGGAGCATCTGCTCAAGCTGGGCGGCGTCACGCGCGAGGAGGCGGACCGCATCTCCGCCAAGCGGACGGAACAGCTCGAAGAGGAGCTGTCGGTGGCGCGCCAGAAGGAATACACGCGCACCCAGGAGCTCCCGAGCCGGGTCTGGAAGGGCTATGCGGGCGGGCCGGAAAGCGGCATCGAGGAGGTGGAGACCGGGCTTCCGGCGAAACGGATCGGCGAGCTGATGGACCGCCTCACGCAGTTGCCCGCCGGCTTCCATCCCCATCCCAAGGTGGAGAAGATCCTGGAGCAGCGGCGCCTGATGGGCCGCGGCGAGAAGCCGCTGGACTGGGCGAGCGCCGAGGCCCTGGCTTTCGCGAGCCTGTCGACGGAAGGCTTCCGCATCCGCATGAGCGGCCAGGACTGTCAGCGCGGCACCTTCAGCCATCGCCATGCCGTGCTGCATGATATCGAGGACGGCTCCACCTATATGCCCTTGCGGCACCTGGCCGAAAACCAGAGCCCGGTGGAAATCCACAACAGCCCGCTCACGGAGAACGGCGTACTCGGCTTCGAATACGGGTACAGCCTGGATACGCCCAAGGGCATGGTCCTGTGGGAGGCGCAATTCGGCGACTTCGTGAACGTGGCGCAGCCCATCATCGATCAGTTCATCGTCAGCGCGGAGGACAAGTGGAAGCGCCTCTCCGGCCTGGTCATGCTGCTGCCGCACGGCTTCGAAGGCATGGGCCCGGAGCATTCCAGCGCGCGCTTGGAGCGCTTCCTGGCGCAGGCCGCGGAGGACAATATCCAGGTGGTGAACGCCTCCACCCCCGCGCAATATTTCCATCTGCTGCGCCGCCAGGTCCTGCGGAAGTGGCGCAAGCCCCTCATCGTGATGACGCCCAAGAGCCTGCTGCGCTTGCCCCGCGCGGTCTCGACTTTGGAAGATCTGGCTTCCGGAACCTTCCAGCGCATCCTCGGCGACGACGCCGTGCGGCCCGACAAGGTCGCCCATATCCTCATGTGCAGCGGCAAGCTCTACTATGAACTCGCGGAAGAACGCGAGAAGCAGACCCGCACCGATATCGCCATCCTCCGCATCGAGCAGTTGTATCCCCTGAATCCGCAACACCTCTCGCAAGCCCTGTCGCCCTATGCGGAAGGCACGCCTGTGACCTGGGTCCAGGAAGAGCCGGAGAACATGGGCGCCTGGCGCTACCTGCTCGTGCGCTTCGGGGAACACCTGCTGGGAAGGCATCCCTTCCGGGGCATCCATCGCGCCGCCTCCTCGAGCCCGGCCACGGGTTCCGCGAGCAGCCACAAGCTGGAACAGAAGCAGATCCTGGCGAAGGCCTTCGGGGATCGCGGGCGTACCACCGAGGTTACGGCCAAGGTCCTGAAGGAAACGCGGGTCGATGGCTGAGGGAAGGTCCTCTTCCTCCCCGCTTTATCTAGATTTCAAATATTCCCGATAGGAGTTGGCCCATGGCAGTCGAACTGGTAGTGCCCAAGGTGGGCGAGTCCATCACCGAAGTGCAAATCGTGCAATGGCTCGCGGCCGTGGGCGACCGCGTGGAGCGGGACGGCAACCTCGCAGTCATCGAGACCGACAAGGCCACGGTAGAGCTGCCCGCGCCCGTAGGCGGGATCTTGACCAAGATTCTGGTGGGCCCGGGCAAGACCGCCAAGGTGGGCGACGTGATCGGGTATATGGAAGAGGGCTCCGTTTCGGCGACGGGCGCCGCGAAACCCCAATCGGAAAAAGCAGTGGAAAAAGTTGTGGAAAAAGCATTGGAGAAGGAAAAGGAAAAAAGCTCCAGTCCCGCGCCGGTTGGAAAAGCGGCCACGGTCATGCCCGCGGCCGCGCGCGTTCTCGCGGAACAGGGCCTCGCCGCCGCCGACGTGAAGGCCACGGGGCCCGGAAATCGCCTGCTCAAGGAAGATGTGGAGCGCCACGTGGAGGCCAAGGCGCAAGCCCCGATTGCCGCTGTCCAGGCCGCGGCCCCCGCTTCCGCAGCCGCCGGCGATCGCACCGAGGAGACCGTGCCCATGAGCATGCTCCGCAAGAAAGTGGCCGAACGCCTGGTCTCGGCCCATCAGAACGCGGCCCTGCTCACCACCTTCAATGAAATCGACATGACCGCGGCGATGGAATTGCGCAAGCGGCATCAGGACAACTTCGTCAAGAAATACGGGACCAAGCTCGGCTTCATGTCCTTCTTCGTGAAGGCCGCGGTGGACGCGCTCAAGCTGGTTCCCCAGATCAACGCCGAGATCCGCGGCGAGAGCATCGTATACAAGCATTACTACGATATCGGCGTGGCGGTGGGCGGCGGCAAGGGCCTAGTGGTCCCGGTCATCCGCAATGCGGAGCGGCTCGGGTTCGCCCAAGTGGAATTGGCCATCGCCGACTTCGGCAAGCGCGCGCAGGCCAACGCCCTCAAGCTCGAAGAGCTGCGAGGCGGGACCTTCACCATCAGCAATGGCGGCATCTACGGATCTTTGCTGTCGACGCCCATCGTCAATCCGCCCCAGAGCGGCGTGCTGGGCCTCCATGCCATCCAGGACCGGCCCGTGGCCCGCGAAGGCCAGGTGGTCATCCGGCCCATGATGTACGTGGCGCTCACCTACGATCACCGCATCGTGGACGGGCGCGAGGCCGTGACCTTCCTCAAGCGCATCAAGGATGCCCTGGAGGATCCGGCGCGCATCCTTCTGGAAATCTGAAACCGGAAATCTGAAAACGGGAGTTCCGATCATGGAAGAGAAATCGTTCGATCTCATCGTCATCGGCGCGGGCCCCGGCGGCTACGTGGCCGCCATCCGCGCGGCCCAGTTGGGACTCAAGGTAGCGTGCGTGGAACGGGAGGAACTGCTCGGCGGCACCTGCCTGCGCGTGGGTTGCATCCCGAGCAAGGCCTTGCTGGAAGCCAGCGAGAAATTCCATGAGGCCAAGGAATCGCTGGGACGCTTCGGCGTGAAGGTCGGCCAGGTCGAGCTCGATTTGCCCGCCATGCTCCAGCATAAGGACAATGTGGTCAAGGCCAATACCCGCGGCATCGACGGGCTGTTCAAGAAGGGCAAGATCACGCGCTTCCTGGGCCATGGCAAGCTCATGGGCGGGAACAAGGTTTCCGTGGAATCCAAAGAGGCTGAAACCTTGACCGCGAAATACATCCTCATCGCCACCGGCAGCAAGGTGGCCATGCTCCCGGATGTGAAGGTGGACGGCAAGGTGGTGGGCACCAGCACCGAGGCCCTGGCCTATGCCGAAGTCCCCAAGCACCTGGTGGTCATCGGCGCCGGAGCCATCGGGCTCGAATTGGGATCGGTCTGGAAGCGCCTGGGCGCCAAGGTCACGGTCCTGGAATTCCTGAACCGGATCCTGCCCGGCATGGACATGGAGATTTCCGCCGAGGCGCAGAAGATCCTGGCCAAGCAGGGACTGGAATTCAAGCTCGGCACGCGCGTGAAATCAGCGCGGGCCCTGGACGCTTCCGAAGGCGGGGGCGCGCTGGTCGAATGCGAAGGCGCCGATCCCATCCAGTGCGACAAGGTGCTCTTGGCCGTGGGCCGCGTGCCCAATACCGAGAACCTGGGATTGGAAGCCGTGGGCATCAAGACCGACGGCCGCGGGCGCATCCCCGTCAACGAAGACTATGCCACCACCGCTCCCGGCATCTTCGCCATCGGCGACGTCATCCCCGGCGTCATGCTCGCGCATAAGGCCGAGGAGGAAGGCATCGCCTGCGTGGAGAAGCTGGTCAAGGGCTACGGCCATGTCAATTACAATGCCATCCCCAACGTGGTCTATACGCATCCGGAAATCGCCTCCGTGGGCAAGACCGAAGAGGAATTAAAGAACGAGGGCATCGCCTATAAGAAGGGAGCCTTTCCCTTCATCGCCAACGGCCGCGCGCGCGCGCTGGGCCAGATCGAAGGCAGGGTCAAGGTCCTGGCCGATGCGACCACGGATCGCATCCTGGGCGTGCATATCCTGGGGCCGCGGGCCGGGGATTTGATCGCGGAGGCGGTGGTGGCCATGGAGTTCGGGGCCAGCAGCGAGGATCTCGCGCGTACCTCCCATGCGCATCCTACCTTGGCGGAAGCCATCAAGGAAGCGGCGCTCGGGGTGGATGGGCGTTCCATCCACGTCTGACCTCTACCTAATGCCTGACGATAGATTCGTCTGTCTGAGGGAAAGATTGGCGCGCAGCCCGATCAGAAAGCAATAAGCGTCGATGCCACGGGAATGGGCGTACAAACTGTTGCCGCCATGGCCGAAGGCAGTATAAAGCGTCCGGCCCTTTCCCAGGTTTTTCGCCCAGATATAGGGCCAATCGGCGGGCGCGGATTTGTCATCGAGTGGAGGAAAGCGGTTCCCGTGGGGAACCCGGCGAGCGTCCATCCGCAATTCAGGAACTGCCGGATGACCAAGGCCGGTACCATGCTGCTCGCGCATATGGATATGGGCAAGGTCACCGAATACGAAACCGCCACCATGAAAATACTCTGGACCACGGTCGCGAACAGGACCAATACCTGGTCGGCCATCCGGCTCGAGAACGGAAATACCGTATTCGTCAACTGGAACAGCCCGCCCAGCGTGCCGCGAATATTCGAAGTCGATCCGGACAAGCGGCTCATCTGGTCGCTTAAGACTTTGGTCCAGACCGCCGTGAATCCCAAGTTGGGACCGGCCACTTCCATCCAGCTCCTGGATGAGCCCGGCGCCATGGAAAACGGCGATGTGCAGCATTAGCATTTGATCCCAGGGGGACCGCGCAAGGTATCGGTTCCCCGTTATCCCGCGCTCATGCTCACTTGGCCCGCAGGAGCGGGAGGGATTTTCCTTCCCGGCCGGCGCCCAGGATGCGGTATGCCCCGGAGGAAAGTACCGGCGGAATTCCCGCGCCTGATTCCGAGCCGGCAGGGATGAGCTTGCCGGATGCATCGGTGATGCGGACGCCTGGGTAACCTGCCAGGTACCCCAGCGAAGCTGCCCGGCCGGGGACCGCCTCGCGGCCGGGAGCCAGCAGGGTGGGATGGATGGAGGCGCCCCAGTTTAGGGCCTGGAGCACCTGCTTCTGGAAATTGGCGTCGTTCCAGCACCTCTCGTCATGGCCGCTGCTGGTGTAATACACCCAGCCCTTCCCCTCGGGGCGCACCCAGATCCAGGGTTCCATCGCCGAGTTGGCGCGCGCGCGCGCCAGCATGATGGTGTCGGTCTTGGTGAATTTGGCCTCGCGCCCTTCGTCCCAATAGGCATTGTCGCCCGCGGCCGGAGGCGGGGCGGCGCCCTGCATGGCGGGATGGGCGGGATTGACGATGGAGATGTTCTTGTAGGCCATGGAATCCCCATGCACCGTGAACTCGCCTCCGAACAATTGCAGGTAGCGGGGATTGGCGAGATAGCTGCTGTTGGCGCAATGGACGCCGATCACGGCGTGGCCCGCCCGCACCCAGGCATACAATGCATCCTCCTGCGCCGTGGTCAGGTCGGGAGTGCCGTCGGTCTGGCTGCCCTTCTTGGCATTGTAGACGAACATCTCATCGTAGGGTTTGAGGCTGTCCGCATTGAGGACGCCTTCATTGGTCTTATAGTCCACTTGCAAACCGGCCTTTTCCATCACAGGCTTCAGGAGGTCGCGCGCCGCGGCCGGGTCGTGGCTGGTGCTCCCTCCCCCCAGCCAAAGCACCCGAATTTTGCCCTGGGCCGATGCCGGGACCGGACCGGTTGCCAGGGTCAACGCCAGCACCGCTCCCGTTAGCATGCCGGGGCTGCGGAAAATCCCAGTTATCGGCTGCATAGCGTCTCCTCTCGGGGGACCGTTCATTTCCCTTTTCCAATTTCCGGTAAGCTAAGGAATTACCAATATACAGTAATGCCGGACAATGCGAAAGAGGAGGGCCCATGCCCTCCTCCTCCCTCCCCCTTCCCTCAAAGCGGGTCCCCCACATGTTACGATCCCGGTTGTCGATCAGCCTCCGTCTGGCGATCACCCTCCCATATTGGCGAGGATGATGACTTCCGTCATGGTCTTGACCTGGGCGCTGGTCGGCGCTCCCAAGCCGCTGCCGAAAGCGGCCTTCACCTGGGTCTCCACCTGGGCGGCGAAGTCCACGTGGGCCTTGGCGACGGCATCGGCATCGGTCGCGGCCTTCACCTTGGCGAGCATGTCGGCGCGCGATCCGTCCTGGCCGTGGATCTTGGCGTCCAAAGTTTCGATGGCTCCGGCTTGCAATACGAAGGCGGTCTTGAGCGAGGCCACGGCCGAAGCATGATAGGCTGCGTAGGCGGTCGCGATGGCTTCCGTGCTGAGGGCGGCTTCCACCGAGGCTTGCAGGGCCAGGCCCGCATCGCTCATGGACTTGAGGGAGGCTTCGGTCGCGCCCGAGGCCTTGACCTGGGCTTCCGCGGCGGTGCGCAGGCCGCGCGCGGCGCCGGCATGGGCGCCCCGAACGAGGGTGAGCTTGGCCTGGGCGGAGAGGCTCGCGGAGAATTGCGCCAGGGCCTGGGCATAGACCTGCTGCGAGCGGGCGAAGGCGGAGGCATCGAGGCCGGCCTGGACATAGGCGTTGAGCAAAGCCTGGTTGTACTTCTCATAGGCGGCGCGGATCGAGGTTTCCACTCCGGCGGCGGCCTTGATATCCGCTTCCAGCGTGGCTTCGGCGGAGGCGCGCGCGGTGCTTATGGACGCCAGGCCCGAGGCCGACAGGCCGAACCCGCTGTCCAAGAGGAACTTGTCCTGGGACTGGTAGGACGTTTCCAGGCTCGCGATCAGATGCACCATGGCGCTGTCGTCACCCTTGACGCTGGCCGCGACATTGCTGTCCACCTGCGACTTGATCTGGTCGACGGTAACGCCCGTCTGGCCGTCCTTGACGGTCTGCTGGTAGACCTGGGTTTCCACCGTGGTCTCGGAGCCCACCTGCACGGGCTTGGCCGTGGTCGAATCGACGAAGGTCAGGAGCTTGGAATCGTTCTTGGTAATGACGACGACCACGGAGTCCGGGATCTTGGTTTCCGAATTGAGCGTGAACCCGCCCTGCGCATCGGTCTTGCCGCTGATGCTGGGGATGATTTCCAGCGTTCCGTCGGCTTTGACCTTGGCGATCTGCACGTCCGCGCCGGAAACGTTGCCTTCCACTTGGCCGCTCAGGGAGAAGCCGCCGGTGCCGACGGTTACGGATCCGGAGCCATTGCCCTGGAGTCCGACGAGCAGGACGGCGCGGGTGAGCGCCGCGACTTTCGCGGAATCGGAGGCGGAAGCGCCTAGGGTAGCGGTGATGTTACCCTTGATCTCGGCTTCCGCCGCGACATAGAACTTCCCGTAGGCCTCGGCGACCTTGTCGGAGGTGGTGGCCAGGGCGAGCGAAGCCTTGAGCTCCATGCGGGCCTGGGAGGAATCGGAGAGGAGCACCTTGCCGCCCAAGGTGGACTCGACCAAGGTCTTCATGCCCGCGGAGACGGAAGCGCGAAACTTGGCGAAGGCGGAGTCGCATGCGGGCTTGTCCTTGGCCGTATTCAGCGAGGCCTTGAGGGTCACGCCGGCATCGGCGGCAATCCCAGCTTGGCCGCCCGAAGCCTTGACATCGGCGTCCACGGCCGCTTCCAAAGTGGTGGCCTGCCGGATAGCGATCTTATGCAACCAGGTCCGCTTGGCATCGGCTGCCACGGCAGCATCGGTGCCGATGGCCAGCTTGTCGCCGGATTGGACCATGGCCTGGAAGGAGGCTTCCTGCGCCTTGGCGACTTCCCCGAGCGCGATGCCGGCATCGGCGAAGGCCTTGAATTCGGCCTGGTCATAATCGGCATCGGCCTTGATCTGGGTTTCCGCGGAGGCGGAGCTCTGGAAGGCGGCGTCGAGATCGGATTCGTATTTGGCTTCCGCGTCCATGCGGGCCTCATCCGCCTGGTCCAACTGGGCCAAGGTGAATTTTCCCGACGAGGAGACGAGCATGGAAGTGCGGGCTTCCGCTTCGGTCTGGAGCTGGGCGGCGAGGTAGCCTTCCACATCGGCCTTGGCATTCGCCTTCACCGCTATCTCCGCGTCGATATGCGAAGCCACGTCGGCGAAGGAGACGACCACGGTCTTGGCCTGGCTGCGCGCTTTGATGAGCACGTCCGCCTCGACGGAGGATTCGGTATTGAGCGGGCGGCAGGCGATGCTGGATCCCTTGCCGACCTTGGCGCTGACCACGCCCTTCCATTCCTTGCTTTCCTTCCTGGCGACCACGACGAGCTCGCGCACGCCGTCCACCGTGGTCTTGATGGAGAAGCGGCCCTGCACGTCGGTCTTGACTTCCGCGCCCGAGACGGCTTCGAGGCTGCCGTCGGACTTGATGCGCATGACGGTTACGGTAGCACCTTCGATACCTGCACCGCCGGAAGCGCGCTTGGCCAAGGCGAGGTCGCCCTGCACGCTGCCTTCCAGGGTAGCATTCATGCTACCGTTGCCGTCCATGGAGGACGGGGAGGACGGGTCGAAGCAGCCGGTGAGCGCGATCATGCCCGCGGCAGCGGCGGCGAGGTAGAGGTTTCTGGTGGTGGGGGTTCGGGTCTTCATGAGAGTTCTCCTGTTAAGGTTTCATTTCCCAGGTTGCGGTCGGCATTCTCGTTATGAGCGCCCACCGTCGTCCTGGTGATGTCCTTATAATACCCGCATTACGACCCGATTGGAATCATGCTTTATAATCCATATTACGGTTTACCAGAATAAAACCCATATAATTCGATATTTATTCAGTATACTTCGGCTTCAATTCACCAATTGATAAATAATCATATTACGATAATCCACATTTCGGCCGATAAAAAATCAAATCCGATATTACGGAAAGACCCTCCGGGGAGGAGGGTCCGAGTACGCAGCCCTTGGCTTTCGCCGCCGGCCGCAGTCAAACTTATAGATGAGACCGATTCTAAGGGCGCTTGACCGGGTTCCCCGCGAGGTTGAAGAACATCGGCAAGCTCTGGCCATCGGGCGTAATGACTTGGCCGTCCAGACCTCCGGCCACGGCCTTACCGTCGAAGCGAAGCAGGCCGCTGGCGCGCAAGGACAGGGAGGATTGGACCTGGCCGGTTTTCAACCAATGCCCGTCGGCTATGGCGGAGTCGCAGGTGAAGGCGAAATCGAAGCGCGTATAGGCAGAGGCAGAGGCAGAGACGGCCGCGCTCGACGGGTATTTTTCCGCGACCTTGAGCGAGAGGAGCTTGTCGCCCTGGAAAGCGCCCGGAGCCGCCGCCAGGCGCACGCCGAATGTGCGCAGGAGGGATTCCAGGCTGTCCCCGGAAGGATAGGCATGGGTCTCGATCCACAGGGCTTCCTGCCCGGGCCGGAACGCCGAGTCCGCCGCGGAGCCCATGGCCAGGATGTCTATCGATCCGCCGTCCTTGAGGATCCGCCTTTCCTGGTAGCGCACCGCGTAGTTCCGGGTGGAATCCCGTGAGAAGACCACGATGCGGGCCTTGCTCGCGAGGGTAACGTTCGCGCTACCCGAGGCGAAATGGTGCTCCTGGATGAGATCGACCACATTGGTGTCCCGGGCGAAGTCGATGACCACGGAGTCGCCGTCGGCATCGAGCAGCTTGTAGACGTCGAGGGTATCGGCGCGCGCATTGAAATCGAGATCGGGTCCCGCGGCCAGGCGCTCGGTCCTCCGCTCCACCACGCCTCCGGCCAGCTTGGAGGTGAGGTCCACGTCCACCAGGTTGCCGGAACCGGCCCGGGGCGCGAGGAAGCCGTCCCCGTCGGCATCGACATAGCGGAAGGCGTCCCAGATCCCCGTATCGGCATAGGTTATCTTGCCGGTTACCTGGAGGAGGCCGCGAGGCGCGGTTGGGT
>DAINDC010000165.1:0-6484 GCA_036732085.1 Fibrobacterota bacterium
CGCTACGACAACGGCCACCGCCATGACGGCACGGTAGCACGCACGATACCCTTCCCCAACGAGCTCAACAAGGGGCCGGAAACCAAGTGGGACGCCCCCGGCATGGAGCGCATCAAGCTGCCCTGGGGCGGCATGACCCCCACGCAGATGGACGTCTGCGCCGATCTCGCCGAGGAATATTCCGACAGCATCTGCCATATCACCACGCGCCAGGACATCCAGCTCCACTATATCCATATCGAAAACTGCCCTTCCATGTTCCGCCGCCTCGCCGCGGTGGGCATCACCACGCGCGAAGCCTGCGGCAACTCCGTCCGCAACGTGACCGCCTGCCCCATCGCCGGCGTCTGCCGCGACGAGGCCTTCGACGTCACCGGCTATGCCAATGCCGTCTTCAAGTACCTGCTCGGCCATCCGGACGTCCAGGACTTCGGACGCAAGTTCAAGATCGCCCTCTCCGGCTGCAAGCACAACCCCTGCGGCCTCACCAATATCCACGACCTCGGCCTCACCGCCGTGGCCCGCCCGCAGCCGGACGGCACGGTCAAGCGCGGCTTCGAATACGTGGTGGGCGGCGGCCTGGGCGCCGTGACCTATGACGCCAAGCTCTTCTCCGACTACGTGCCGGAAGAGGAAGTGCTGGGCCTCACCCAGGCCGTCTGCCGCGTCTATGCCCGCCTCGGCGAGAAGAAGAAGCGCCATCGCGCCCGCATCAAGTTCCTGGTCGCGGACATGGGCATCGACAAGTTCCGGGAGGCCGTGCTCGAGGAAAGGGCCAAGCTCCCGGACGATCCGCGCTGGACCGATTTCCTGGCGACCTTGCCCAAATTCGAGGAGAAGCCCCTGCGCCCGCGGACCGAAAACGGTCCGGCCGGAAAGGGAATACCCAAAACCCCGGTCGCCTCGACCGGCGGTGATGCCGCTTTCGATTTCTGGTGCCTGACCAATGTCTATCCCCAGAAGCAGGATGGCTATGTTACCGTAACTGTAACGTTACCTATGGGCGATATCACCTCCAACCAGATGCGCGCCCTGTCCGACATCGCCCGCAAATACGTCAAGGACACCTTGCGCACCACGGTCGAGCAGAACATCGTCATGCGCTGGGTCAGCGAATCCGACACGTTCAACCTGTACAAGGATTTGCAGGCCGTCGATCTCGCCGAGGCCGGCGCCGCTTCCATCATCGACATCACCGCCTGCCCGGGCACGGATACCTGCAAGCTCGGGGTCTCCTCTTCGCGCGGCCTGGCCGCCGAACTCCGCACCCGCCTGGCCACCAAGGCCTACGAGCGCGACGAGGCCGTCCGCAACCTGCGCATCAAGATCAGCGGCTGCTTCAATTCCTGCGCCCAGCAGCATATCGCCGACATCGGCTTCTTTGGCATCAGCCGCAACGTGGGCGGCTATATCGTCCCCCATTTCCAGATGGTCCTGGGCGGCCAGTTCATCAACAACGGCGGCAGCTACGGCCTGCCCGTGGGCGGCATCGCCTCCAAGGCCATCCCCGGCGTGGTCGAGCGCCTGACCGACATGTACCTCAAGGGCAAGCAGAAGGGCGAGGGCTTCCGCGCCTGGGTGGAGCGCACCGGCAAGGGCGCCATCATGCAGGGCGTGGCCGATGTGGCCGCCGTGCCCGCCTACGAGAAGGACAAGTCCTTCTACGTGGACTGGGGCAGCGTGCGCGAATACAACGTGAAGGACAAGGGCATGGGCGAATGCGCCGGCGAGGTGGTCTCGCTGACCGAGTTCGGGCTCAAGGCCGCGGACCGCGAGGTCTTCGAGGCCCAGCTCCGCTATGATTCGGGCGATATCGACGGCGCCGCCCAGCGCGCCTTCAAGGCCATGCTGCTGGCGGCCCAGGGCCTGGTCAAGGCCTACAATATCGACATCCCCGAGGATGCGGAGAAGGTGATGGCCGAGTTCAAGGAACGCTATTACGACACCCAGCTCTTCTACGACCCTTTCGCGGGCCCGCGCTTCGCGCAGCTCTACTTCCATGCCCATGACGAGCGGAACTCCAAGCTCGACAAGGAGAAGGCCCAGCGCCTGCTCCAGGAGGCCACGCTCTTCATCGAGGCGTCCCATAGCTGTTACCTGCGCATGAGCATGGGGACGGACAAAGGCAAGGAAGGCCTGCTCTCCACCACCGCCAATACCGCCAATACCGCCAAGACGGACACCAAGGCATGACCATGAACCTGCAATACATCAATTGGAAGCTCCACCTCGACAATCCCGCCGAGGCCGAGCCGGACGAATTCTTCAAGGTCTTCAGCGCCTGGATTCCGGAATCGCCGGAGATCTTCATCGACGTCGCCGACTACCAGCATGTCCAGGACGGCCCGGTCACCTTGCTCGTCGGCCACTACATGAACTACTCGCTCGACCATACCGGCCGCCGCCTGGGCCTCCTGTCCGATTACAAGCAGCCGATGGATGGCAGCAACGAGGAGAAGCTCCGGTCCACCTTGCTCGGCGTCCTGCGCGTCGCCAAGCGCCTGGAGGAGGAGGCCTCCTTTTCCCATAAACCCCGGTTCCTGGCCGGGGACTTGCGCTTCATCGTGAACAGCCGGGCCCTCGCGCCCAATACCGCCGAGACTTTGGAAGCCGTGAAACCGGATCTGATCAAGGTGCTCGAGAAGGCCTTCGGCGCCGGAGCCTTCACCTTGGATCACCTGACCGACCCGCGCCAACGCTTCATGGTCCAGGTCACGGCCAAGGGCAATCCGAGCCTGGAAGAAATCCTTCGCCGTCTGGCCTGATCCTCCTCCCTTTTCCCGCCCTTTCCCAATCCACGCCCACTCCCTCGATTATTGGAACGCCCCGACCGGGGCGTTTTCCGCGTTTTCCGATTTCCCGCTTCGCAAAACGCAAACCGCGCTAGATTAACTTTTGCGCTCAACATTTTTTCTGGGAGGTAGCATGTGGAAGGCCTTGGCTGGCATGCTCGTCGCCGCGACTGTCGGATACGCCTTGGATTTCAATGTTCAGTTCTCGCAGGACGGAGGCCAGGCCTCGCTGCGCATCCTCCAGGTCCCGGCAAAGGAACCGCTCGGGGCCGTCCACCTCAGGCTGCGGTTCCGCCCGGAGGCCGGGATAGGGGCGGTCGCGGTCCTGCGCGCCTCCGAGGGCGCCTGGTCCCAGGTTACGCCGGAGTTACGTCGCGGGGGCGATACGGTGGAGCTATGGGCCTTGGCCCCGGGCATAGGCGAGAGCCGGGACTCCGCCGCCAAGACCGTCGCCGAATTGGTCCTGCCCCTGCATGCGACCCGTAACCTGGGCGTTGCGGCCGATCTGCTGGACAGCGTTTGGATCCTGGACGCCCTGGGGCCGCAGGGGACGCGAATCCCGGTGGCCCAGCAATGGACGACATCGAGCCGGCGTGGCCAAGTCCCCTTCGGCCGGCTGCCGGAGGAGCGCGTGCGGGGAGGCCGGCAGACCTTGACCTTCACGCTCGGGAAAGGCGCGCGCGTCCATGCTTATGTGGCCGATGCGCGGGGCAAGAGCGCGGCGGAGATTTTCGATCGCAAACTGGGTCCGGGCCTTCAGGAAATCTCCTGGGACCGGGACCGACCCGGAGGCAGACGCTTGCCGTCGGGGAATTATTTCCTGCGTCTCGAAGCCGGGGCGTTCACCTACGATCGGAAGCTGGAGGTGTCGCCATGAAAGGTGCCACCATGAAGTCCGCAAGTTTTCTGGCCTTGTTGGCAATGTCGGCTTGTCTGGCCCTGCCCGCAAGCGCGGCTTCGACTCCCTTCGATCTCAATGGCGACAAGGTTTCCGACGCCGCCGACGTGCAGTTTTTCCTCAAAGCCCTGTCGCAAGGCGCCCCGCTCGATCGTTCCCTCGATCTGGATGGCGACGGTTCCGTCGGGCTTTCCGACGCGCTCCTCTATGGACGCTGGATCGATGGCCTATGGGAGAAACCCGCGGCGGGCTGGTCCCGATCCTATTTCCGCAACCCCGCGGATGAAGCCGTGTTCTCCCACTACCAAGCCGATTTGAAATCCAGATCGGGCCTGACCGGCGCGAGCCTGCAGCTCGCCTATCCGGATGCGACCGTGCCCATGCGCGGCTATGATTCCGGAACGGTGGAGTACGAGGCCGAGGCCGGGGCCGCGATGGCCAAATGGAGCCCGGCCGATTGGGACCGTGCAGGCTTCTTCTCGCAAGTGCGCAAGCAGGGCGTAGCGGTTTCGCCATCGATGCGGTTCCCGAATTATTTCCAGGCCCTCGATCAGATCCATTCCGCCGATCTGCCGCTCCTGTTCACCACGGATGCGGTCCTGCATACCCTCTACCTGAGCTACGACAATATCCTCATGGAACTGGAGGAGACCCTGTTCGAGCCCTGGCTGGAAAAGATCCTCGTGGAGGCGGAAGCCTATGCCGGACGCAATTATGCGGAGGACGAATATGGATCGGACGTGCGGGAAATGCTGGGCACGGCCCTCTACCTGCTGAACCCGGCGCGCGGGGACATCCTCAAGACCGATGCCATCGCCACCCATCTTTCCGATATCTCGGCCCTGCTATTCACAAAGGCCAACCTGTTCGGCCGCGACACCTCCATCGATTTCTCGCAGTTCAAGCCGCGCGGGCATTATACGCGCACCCCGGCGTTGGGCCGCTACTTCCAGGCCATGATGTGGCTTTCGCGCGCCGATCTCGCTTTCGATTTGCGCGCCCAACCTGTTGATGCGACCGGGGCCCCGGCCAAGCCCGAGTTCACGCGCATGAAAAAAGGCGCCCTGACCCTCTGGGATTGCCTCGTGAATTCCGGATCGTATCCGGCCTGGTTGGAGATGGATCATTATCTCGAATACATGGTGGGCATGAGCGACGGGCTGAATGCGAAGGGCATGGGCGCGGTGGCGCAGGCCCTGGGCGTCACCCGGGTCCCGGAATTCCTGAAGGCCTTCCCGGAATCGCGTTTCGACTCCGTGGTGGCGGCCGGCCATTTCGGAGCCCAGGCCATCCTCTCCCAGGGCAAGGACTATCCGCCCGGAGGCGCCGACAACCTGGGCCTTTCCCCGATTTTCTCCTTCCTGCCCCAGCGCTTCATCCTGGACGCCTTCACCTTCTCCCAGGCCGTCTTTCCCCTTACCGAAGCAAGCATGCCCTCCGCCCTGCAGGTCGCCTTCGTCCTGGGCGACAACGCTTCGCTGAAGTCCATGACCGATCTCGGCGGGACCGCAGGGGGGAGCAAGCTGCCGGCCGTACTCGGGGCCCAGCGCACCCTTTACGACGGGATCAGCGCGGAAGGCTGGAGCGCCAACCTCTATACCGGATGGCTCGATTTCCTGCGCAAGCTCAACGGGGCCGAGGGTAACGCCAAGGTTTCCCCCGTTTTCCGATCTCCGGCCTGGCGCGCCAAGATGCGCAATACCCAGTTGGCCTCCTGGGCCCAGCTCCGCCACAATACCATCCTCTATGCCAAGCAGTCCTATACGGGAGGCCTCGGCTGCTCCTTCCCCAAGGCCTATGTGGAGCCCTATCCCGAGTTCTTCGCCGCGGTCTCCGCCTATGCCCGCACGGGCGAGGCCCTGTTCAAGGACAAGCGGCCCCAGGTCGCCGCCTACTTCGCCGGCCTCGGAACCATATCCGGCCAGTTGCAGTCCGCGGCGGCGCGATCGGCCCAGGGGCTGGGACCCACGGACGATCAAGCGGCCTGGTTGAAGACCGCGATCACCTCCAAGTCCATGCCCGCCGGCTGCACCTCGGTGAAGGTCTACGACGGCTGGTACTTGGATCTCATCTATAAGGTCAATAGGAATGCCCTGGAAAACTCCACGGATTTCACTATCGCCGATGTCCATACCAAGCCGGAAACCGACGATCTCGGACCCATGCAGGTCCTCCATGAGGCCACCGGTGACGTGAACCTGGCCGCGGTGGCGGTGGAGATTGATTCCTGCGTGACCGTATTCGTGGGCCCGGTCGCTTCCTTCTACGAGGTCGACAAGCCGGGAACCTTGGATCGCATCACGGATGAGGAATGGACCAAGACCGTCCAGATGCCTTCCCCGGCCCCGGTGCGGCCGCCGTGGGCGTCCAAGTTCCTGGGGCCTTGACTCGGGATCCGAAGGGATTGAAGAAGGGGCTTTCGCGCACCTGCGGACGCCCCTGCGGACCTCGGCGAAACTGGCCTATGCCCACGATCGCGATCGCGGGGTCAGTCTCCGAGTTCGAAGAGCTTCAGGATGGCGGAGACGATGCGCGGGGCGGAATGGCCGTCGCCATAAGGGTTGGAGGCGCCGGCGAGCTTTTGCCGTTCGCCTTCGTTATCGAGTATCAGCCGCGCGGCCGCCACGATGTCCGCGCGCTTGGTTCCCACCAGCCGCACCGTTCCGGCCTCCACCGCCTCCGGCCTTTCGGTCTCATTGCGCAGCACCAGGACCGGCACGCCCAAGGTGGGCGCCTCTTCCTGCACGCCGCCCGAGTCCGTCAGGATGAGATGGGCCTTGGCCATCATCTGGAC
>DAINDC010000165.1:6494-10804 GCA_036732085.1 Fibrobacterota bacterium
CACCAGGTGGATATTGTGGACGCCGCCCAGGATTTCCTTCGCGGGTTGCTGCACATTGGGATTGAGATGGACGGGATAGACGATTTCCGCATCCTGATAGGCGAGGGCCAGATCGCGGATGGCCGAGAAGATCTGCACCATCGGCTCGCCGAAGCTCTCGCGGCGATGCACGGTGATGAGGATCATGCGCTTGCCTTCCAGGTTGAGCTGCGGCAGCGGGAAAGGATGCGTCATGCGCGCGGCCAGGAGCAGGGTGTCGATGCCGCTATTGCCGGTGACATGGATGGAGTCTTCCGCGATGCCTTCCCGGAGCAGGTTGCGCTTGTTGCCGTCGGTGGGACAGAAATTGAGCTGGGCCACGGCGGTGATGAGCCTGCGATTGGTCTCTTCCGGAAAAGGGAAATACTTGTCGCCCGTGCGCAGGCCCGCTTCCACATGGCCTACCGGGATCTTGGCGTAGAAGGCGCAGAGGGCGCCCAGGAAGGCGGTGGTGGTGTCCCCCTGGACGAGCAGCATGTCCGGCCGGTTGGCGACGAGCACCTGTTCGAAGGCGGCGATGGCCTTGCTGCTCAGGCGGTACAGGCTCTGATTGGGCTCCATCAGATCCATCTCATGATCGACCTTGATGTCGAAGCGCCCCAGGATCTGGGCGAGCATCTGCTTGTGCTGGCCGGTGGAGACCACCAAGGTCGTGAACTCGTCGCGGGCGCGCAGGGCCCGGATGATGGGCACCATCTTGATGGCTTCCGGCCGCGTCCCGAAGACGGCGGCAATCAAAGGCTTGCGGGGGGCGGTTTTCTCTTGCAGCATGGGATTCCTTTCAAAGTGCGGATCAAATACCCAGATCGTACTTCAGATCCAAGAAGATACGCAGATCACGGATTTTTTTCGGATAGGGCCGGGGGTCGGACTTCCTGCCGCTCCGGAAATATTCCCCGGTCAGGTATTCGGCCTTGACCCAGAGATCCACGGCATGCAGGGGCTGATAGGCGAGCCCGGGTCCCGCCATGGCGAGATTGTCCCACCAATACCCGAGGGTGTTGACGCGGACTTGTCCGGTGGCATAGGCGGCCAGATCTCCAGCCCCGCCTTCCATCAGTAGGAATCCCATATCCGGATGGAGGGAGACCGATGCATTCTGGTAAAAGGCCCGGTGGTGCAGGACGTCCGCGCCGGCGCGGAACGCTTCGAGCCGGTTCAGGCTGGACAGGAGGAGTTCGGAACGGAGCTGCCCCCAGAACCGGAGGGGAAAGGCGAAGAGCGGCGGCTCGGCATAGATGTCTTCCGGGACATGGCCCCAGGCGAATCGTTGGCTCAGGCCCGCGCGCATCTCGG
Source organism: Fibrobacterota bacterium (assembly GCA_036732085.1). Taxonomy (GTDB): domain Bacteria; phylum Fibrobacterota; class Fibrobacteria; order UBA11236; family UBA11236; genus Chersky-265. The sequence goes on from DAINDC010000165.1 coordinate 7,830, forward strand.
TGAAGAATCCGGTGGGCACGGCGGGGGCGCCATCCGCCAGCTCCGCCGCGAAGGAAGAGCGCAGGTATTCCCCGCCCACGATTTCCGCCGACAGGGAAAGCGGGTGGCGTTTCGAAAAGTTGAGACGAAGGCCCGCGCCCGCGTCCACGCGGTTGTCCCAGGCGATATCGCGCTGATCCCGATCGAACCGGGCCTGCGCATAGAGGTCGAGGGGAATGAAAATGGGAAAGCGCTTGCCGATGCGGAAAGCGGTATAGGCGGCGATCTTCCGATCCTGTTGAAAGGACAAGGCGCCGTCGCCACGGATGTCCAGCCACAATGGGCCGGGGGCGGGCTCCGCATCGTCGTCGTCGGCTTTTTGCTTGGGCCGCGCTCCGACGGATTCGGGATTCACCGTGCCGCCGGTGGGCGCATCCTGGCCGTCGTAATAGTCGGGGCCGTCGCCATCATCATCACTTTGGACGGAGGCGGCCGCCTGTTGGCGATCCGCGGCATGGAGGATGCCGGCATGGGCGGCGAGCACCAAGAGCAGCAAGGTGGAAACAGGCTTGGGCAACATGCGAGGGAAACGGAAGGACACCGGAGATCCAAGATAGCACAGAGGCGACGGCAATGGCATGGTTAAGGTGGAATCGGTCGGGCGAACCTGGCCTCCCGGCTGACAGGCTGCGATACAATTCGTTCCGGGGTCGTCGGACTGGGGGGGTAACTTCCAGAATCACCTTCGGAGGTTTCTCCTGAAAGGAGGTAAAAACCGCCCATTTTCTTTTGTTTTCACACGCCGCAAAAAAAATTCACCGCGCCCATTGCATCTTCCCGTATTATATTTAGCCTCAATCAGTTACCTTGGCGTTCGGGTGCAATCGGTACGGTGTTCGCAAAAAAAGCATCGCCGTCCCGGCTCCACCGGGTGATTGACGCGTTCAAAAGAAGGAAAGTCAGATGAATATCTACGTCAGCAACATACCTTATCAGACCACCGAAGAAGAAATGCGCGAGGCATTCGCGGCCTTTGGTAATGTGAGCTCGGCCCGCATCATCAAGGACAAGATGACCGGCAAGTCGCGTGGTTTCGGATTCGTGGAGATGGGCAACGACGACGAGGCCCGCTCCGCGCTCGAAGGTATGAACGGCGCCGAATTGTCCGGCCGCAAGATCAACGCCCGCGAAGCGCGTCCCCGCGAAGAGGGTCCCGGCGGCGGTCAGGGTGGCCAAGGTGGTCAAGGTGGTCAAGGCGGCGGTTATCGCGATCGCGACGTCCGCCCCAATACCAGCCCCAGCACCAATCGCGGCACCTACTGAAATTCCGGCCGCATGCGGGCTCTCCGTGAGTCCCGCGCGGCCCGTCAAGCCTCTCGCTTCCTCCCCGCGGTTCCGAAATCGCTCCTCCCTTTTTTTCCGCTCGCATCCGATCCCAACCCTGAAAACTGCTTTCTTTTTGATTTTAGTCGCGGTTCCGCCTAAAATAGCCGGGCAAACGCCCTTTAGTATTTTTATGTTTCCCAAATGAGCCCCGCCGATCCGCTTTCCGTCTTGGAGGACACCCCTCCGGATTCCGATTCCGACGAAACGGGAAAGGCCGGAAAATCAGGTAAAGGCGGTAAGGGACCCAAAGCCCCCGCCCGGCATGCCTTCTTCATCAGCACGCCCCGAAACCTCGAACCCCTGCTCGAAGCCGAACTCAAGGAATTGGGTATCGCCGATGTCAAGGCGACCTACCTGGGCGTGGACGCCCAACTCTCCCGTGAAGAAGTCTATCGCGTAGTCTACTGCTCGCGGCTGGCCTCGCGCGTGCTCCGTCCCCTCGCCAGTTTTCCCTGCCACGATCCCGATGAGCTTTATGAACAAGCGGTGAAGTTCAACTGGGGCCGGATCCTCAAGGAGGGGCAGACCCTCAAGGTATCCGCCTCGGTTTCGGATTCGGCGATCACCCATAGCCAATACGCGGCCCTCAAGCTCAAGGACGCCGTGGTCGACAACCTGCGCGAACGCACGGGGGCGCGGCCTTCCATCGACAAGGAAACGCCGGACGTGCGGCTCAACCTTTTCCTGCGCAAGGATCTGGCCACCATCAGCCTCTACTATTCGGACGGCATCATGCATCGCCGCGGTTACCGCATCCAGACCGTGGAAGCGCCGCTCAAGGAGAACCTGGCGGCCGCCGTGCTCCTGTTCGCGGGCTGGAAGGGCCAGACTCCCCTCGTCGATCTCTTCTGCGGCAGCGGCACCTTCCTCATCGAAGCCGCCATGATCGCGACCGAGACTCCCGGCGGTTACTTCCGCGAGACCCAGGGCTTCGAAACCCTGCCGGATTTCTCCGAGGAGCTCTGGCTCAAGATCAAAACCGAAATCGACAAGCGCATCAAGCCCCTGCCCAAGGGCCTCATCACCGGCGTCGACATCAGCGCCCGCGCCATGGCGGCCACGCGCGCCAACCTCGCGAAGACGCGGTATGCGGAAGCCATCAAGCTGGTCCAGAAGGATTTCGTCAAGCTGGAAGGGCCGTTCACTGGCCGCACCATAGTGGGTAATCCGCCTTATGGCGTACGCCTCGAGGATTCCAAGGAACACCTCGTCGAGCTCTACAAATCCCTGGGCCAGTTCCTGAAGACGAAATGCCCCGAGTCCAAGGCCTATGTCATGGTGCCCGATCCGGAGCTGGAGCACCAGATCTGGTTCAAGCCCGAACGCCGCCTGATGCTGGACAACGGCGCGCTGGAAGTCGCCGTGGCCGAATACACCATCCTGCCTTCCCGCGAGGAACCCGCAGGCGGCGCGGAAACCGAACCCGACTCCAAAGCCGAAGGCGACTCTAAACCCAAGGCCAAATCCCCGCCCGGGAAATGATCGTACTCCTCACCGGCGCCACGGGCTTCCTCGGAAGGCGCCTGGCAGCCCGCCTGGCCTCGGAAGGCCATGGCCTCCGGGTCCTGACCCGTAACCCCCGTAACCTTGAAAATACCCGTAACCTGCAA
>DAINDC010000166.1:0-10502 GCA_036732085.1 Fibrobacterota bacterium
CTCGACTACCGACATCGACCAAGTACTCTTCGACGACCTCTTGAAGTATGTCAAAGAGAACCTTTGCATCGATACCACGCGCGTCTTCGCCACCGGCTTCAGCTTCGGAGGCATGATGACCTACTCGCTTTCGACGAATCATCAGAAAGTGATCCGCGCGGCCGTGGGCATCGCCTCGGCTAATTACAACATCTACGTGCCCAAGGAAGCGGATAAGCCGCATTTGCCCTTGGCCTGGATGGGGACGACGGGCATGGGCGACTGTACGTGCCCATGGGTCCAGGGGCAGCAATCGTGCGGAGGCGGGCAGCCGAGCACGACTAACGGCGCGAAGTTCATTGCCATCGAGCATGCCAAGGATAACGGGTGCACCATCCCCACGGAAATACCGAACTGGAAATCCGGCGCCCATCTCTGTTATGACTTCACCGGGTGCAAACCGGGTTATCCGGTTAAGGCATGCACTTTCGACGGGCCCCATACGAACATCGCCAGCGATCCCGGCTCCAATGCGAATTGGATTCCCGAGGAGTCCTGGAAATTCTTCACCCAGTTCTAAAGAATAAACGCCATGCGTTCAAAAAGACTTTCCTTGCTTGTCGCCTTGCTTCTCGCCGTTCCTATGATGGCGAAAGCTGCGGAAACACGTCCTTGGCGCATTTACTTGTTGTTCGGCCAGTCCAATATGACAGGCGGCGCGACTCCCGGACCCGAGGACGTATTCAATAACCCCAGGGTGAAGGTCCTTGCCTACAATAACTGCTCCGGCCGCACTTACAATCAGTGGTATTTGGCTACCGGATTCTTGCATTGCAGTAACGGCTTTGGCATAGGCGACTGGTTTGGAAAAATCGTGGCTGATTCGTTGAAGCAAGACACCATTGCCCTTATTCCGTGCGCCATTGCCGGAGTCGACATCGATTTCTTTCGCAAGGATATCGTTTCTGGGCGACGCGGGGATTTCCAAATTCCGCCCGACAACCATTGGGCGGGCGCCTATCCGTGGATGCTGGAACGACTGAAAAAGGCGCAGGAAAAAGGGGTCATTTCGGGCATACTTCTCCATCAAGGCGAAGCGGATTGGACGGCTGTGGCCCAGAAGGTTTGGCCGGACAAGGTAGCCGGTATCATCACGGACTTGAAGAAGGATTTGGGCTTCGATGATGTTCCGGTTTTGATAGGTGAACTTCGGGCCGACTCGAAGGCCTGTTGCGGAGGCAATAATGCTTTTGTCGCCGAGGCCGCTAAAACCGTGCCGAACGGCCATGTCATCTCGTCCTCCGCCCTTACCGTAAACGATGACCCTTACCACTTTGATGGACCGGGCCTGCGTGAATTCGGCAAGCGATATGCGGCATCTTACCTTCAAGCGATTAAAACATCTTCGAGCGCCACGCGACCTGGAGTTTATTCACCTGCCCATTGGCATATGCGCGAGGTTTCCGGTGCCCGGACCTTGGAGTTCAACCAGGCCCAAGATCGCATCTTGATACGGGATTCGGAGGGCCGGCGTATTGCAGAGGGTTCAGGTCGGGCCATGAGGCTACCCAATTCCGGGAAGCATGGACTTCTCTTCTTCCAGGCCGCCGCCGGCACGGAAATTTCAAGCGGAACCCTGCTCGATTTACCCTAGCCCTTACTCCGAGATCCCGAGAGGGCATAACCAGTAATGTTCAAAAAACGAATCGTTCGATTCACCCAGCTCGCCCTTGCCGCCTTACTGGCAGTAAGCGGTTCCATAGCCATGCCGGCCGGCTCCAGAATCACCCTGCCGTCAGGCAAGAAGATTTTCGTCTCGGGCATGAATCTGGCCTGGATTAATTTCGCCGCCGATGTGGGCAGTACCCCGCTCAATGAAACCACCATCAGCCGTATCGATGCCGCCATGAAGGCCGTTCACGATTCCGGCGGCAATACCATGCGCATCTGGCTGTCAACGAATGGCACAAACGATCCAGTTTACACCAATGGCTTGGTCTCGGGTCCCGGCACAAGCACCATCGCCAATATCCAGAAAATGCTTCAGCTCGGAAAAGCACATCAGATCCTGGTCATGCCCGTGTTGATGACCCACGGATTCGTAGACAAAAGCCTCAACCCAACCATTCTGGCGAATAACAAAACCCTACTGACGACCGATAACGGCCTCGCAGCCTATATTCAAAACTATGTGACGCCCGTTGTCACCGCCATCGGCAAGGATCCCAGCTTGATTTGCTGGGAGATCTTCAATGAACCCGAGGGAATGGTCGATGGCTGGTCTTCGCCTGCCAATACCGTGACCAAGGTCCAGGTATTGAAAGCCGTCAACCGGATTGCCGGCGCCATCCACCGCGCCGTTCCCGGCGTTCTGGTTTCCAACGGCTCGGCTTACATGAATGCCATAAGCGGCTATACCGATGCCAGCCTCACGGCTGCTGGAGGTGATGCCGATGGTAAGCTCGATTTTTATATGGCGCACTATTATGGTTGGATCGGAACGCCGCAAAGCCCTTTCGTCAAGCCATACGCGGGATGGAGCCTGGACAAACCGCTGGTCATCGGCGAATACCCCTCCAGCGACTGGAGCCCTGGCATGGCCTCCTCCTCACCCACCATCGACGGCGGCGCCAAGGTCGACACCTTGATGGCCTATCTCGATCGCACCGGCTATGCGGGCGGCATGGGTTGGCAATATCAGCCGGACGTCGGCGACCCATGGTTGAAAGGCTTCGAAACCTTCGGACATTCCCTGCGCCAGGCCTACCTTGCCGACTCCAATTCGATCAAGGTGGACGGCATGGGCAATGGCGCCTTTTCCGTTTCCGTCGCCGCGACTCCCGGAGGCAGCGTCCTCACCAATCCCAAGGGGCGCATCGACTCCGGCAAGACCGTTACCGTTCAGGCCATCGCCGCCACCGGCTATACCTTTATCGGATGGAGCGGCGATACCACCAGTATCAATCCAAACCTCACCTTGGCCTCGGTCATCCGGGATTGGATGCTGGTCGCCAATTTCAAACCCGATGCCGGCACCAACTTGCTCAAGGACGGGGACTTCACCACCAATTCCAATTGGACCCTCTATGCCGCGACCGGCAATACCGCCACGGCCGGTTACTCCAACGGCATGGCCACCATTCAGATCGGTGCCGTGGACGATACCATCTATCATGTGCAGCTCTCGCAATCGGGTATCCCGGTGGACTCGGGCGCCACCTATATCCTGAGTTTCGACGCCTCTTCCACCAACGCCCGCACCTTGAACTTCGGCTTTTCGAGCGGCGCACCGGATTGGGTCTGGTTGGGTGGAAGCACCGCGGCATTAGCGGCGGCGACCAAGTCGTTTCATGTCGAAATCAAAGCGCTCCACTCGTCCAAGAGCGCCACGCTGCAGCTCAACCTGGGCGCGCTTTCAGGCACCGTGACTTTAGACAATATGTCCGTGGTGAAAAACGCTTCCATGGCAATCCGCCCAAGCCTGCAGGCCGATCGTATAAGTTTCCGCACCACGGCGAATGGCTTCGAATGGATACGTACAGCCACTCTTTCCGAAGCGGCAACCATCCGCGTAGTCGATGTGAACGGAAGTGAACTCTATCGAAGCATGGCCAAGGCCGGCAGCCGCTCGGGTTTCATTCCCAAGACGGGTTCCGGTCTCGGATTTCTGGTGATTGAATCCAACGGCCAGCGTGAGGTTTATCCTTTGGCTGGGGTTCGATAGGGATGCTCCTACCTTGAAGTGAATCGGTGTTACCTCTTCCAACGCCATCCGCTCTAATCCAGCGTGGTTCGTTGCACAAGGTGTCCATAATTCCTTCCAAGGAGAATCCGCTATGCGTAATCCTATTCCAATGGGTCGAAAATCTTTTTCACTATTCGCGGGGATCATTTTATTGTTCGCCTTCCTGGCCTCGGCCCAGGACCTGTACACGGGCGTTTGGCGATCGGGTACGGGCGGCTATTACCTATGGTCGGGAGTGAGTTGGACCGATTTCAATACCAAGTGGAGCGACTTGGGCGGCAAAAATCTTCGGCTGATCAATATCAAAACCTATACGGTGGGCGGGGTCCGCAAATGGTCGGGCGTATGGCAAGGCGGGACCGATGCGTATGCGCTTACGCCGCTCCATCTCACCTGGTCGGAGTTCAACACCTTTTGGAGCGACAATAGCAGAAAAGGGCTCCGCCTCATCCAGGTGGAAACCTATGTGGACAACGGCACCACTTATTTCATGGGCGTCTTCCGCGCAGGCACCGATGGATATGCGCTCACGCCCCTGAACCTGGATTGGTCCGCGTTCAATACCTTCTGGGGCAATGCCAGCAGCCAAGGATTACGGCTCATCAATATCGAATCCTATATGAATGGAAGCACGCGTTGTTTCCTGGGCGTGTTCCGTGCCGGCTCCGGCGGTTACGTGCTTTCCCCGTACGGGAAGGATTGGAATCAATTCGTCACCTATTGGAGCGATCTCGGCAAGCAAAATGAACGGTTGATCGATATCGAATCGTTCGTTGAAAACGGAAAAAGGATTTATCTCGGCGTATGGCGCGAAGGCGCGGACGGCTATTACCTCTGGGGCGGCGTGGACTGGGAAAGTTTCACCTCGAAGTGGGCGGAAAATGCGGCGGCAGGATTGCGCCTCATCGATATGGAAACCAATGCGGGAGGCTGCGACCCCAATTGCCTGAATCATGTGCTGATGCCCGATAACCCCGCCACGGCCGGGCGCGACGGCTATGATTATGGGATCACCGCCGGCCCCATCCATTGCGAAGGGAATCCTTCCGCATGCCCCGCGGCCAGTTCCGGCGATGTGGTTTTCTATAGTTGGCCGAATCTGAAAATCGGAACCGATGTGTATTCACGCAACTCGGTACTCTACGATGCCAAGGATCAGATTTTCACCTTGCCCTTCAAGATCCCCGCAACGGATCTGTGGCACAATGCCTGGCTTTACAGCCCGGGTTCCTGGCATCATGCCATCGATTACCAGCGGAACGATAAGAAGACTTTCGAAATCGTGGCCGCGGCGCCGGGCAAGGTGATCCATATCGGTTGGGATTGGTGGTCGGGGAATACCATGGTGATTAGCCATGATGCCGGCGGCAAGCAGGACGTCTACCGCACCATTTACATGCATTTGCAAAATGATCCGAATAACGATTGCGAGAATGCCTGGACAAAAACCATTCCCAATTTCAATGCCGCGGATAAAGCGACGTACTCGACCTATCTGAACAATACCGGTTGCCCGGAAAGCCACGCTTTCCGCAATCCCAAAACGGATTGGTGGGGCGAAAGCACGAAAAAGATCGACATGTCCTTATTAGGGACGAGTGTCGTGGCGGGACAAAGGATCGCGTTCAGCGGCAGCACGGGCCCCGGCGGTTGCGGTTGCATGTCGGGCGGCGCCGGCCCCAATACGCATCTGCATATTTTCTTCGCCCATCGGGATCCCGTAGATAACAAGTGGTACTTCATCGACCCCTATGGAATCTATTCCTATCCTGATTTCTATCCTGCTCCCGTCGATGGCGTCATCAACAAGGCCTGTGCGCGCTATCCCATCAGTTGGAAAAATGGGAATCCCACTTATGTGCCGTAGAACGTGATTCCATGCCTTCCTGGTCGGGACCACCCAGATTAATAGTTTAATCTAAAGGAGGGACTCCGATTGGGTAGCGAATCCCATACGGCCGGCAAAACCTTCGAAGCCGAAGCGACATTCTCCGGCGCGGGTGAAATCGGCGAACTGATCCGGTCCACCGATTGGTCGGTAACTCCCTTGGGGCCGATCTCCTCCTGGCCCTCCAGCCTCGTCAATTACGTGAAGATGTTGCTGGAGCTGCCGTCGCCGGCCATTATCTTCTGGGGACCCGACCAGACGCAAATCTACAACCAGGGGTATGCGACCATCATGGGCCCTCGCCATCCCCGCTATTTCGGTGCGCCCTATCGCGAGTGCTGGCCTGAAACCTACCGCCTCGTCTATCCCTGGATGCAGAAGCTTTTCGAAAAGGGGGAGGTCACCCGGGTCGAGAAGACCCTCATTCCTCTCGCCCGGCATGGCTTCACGGAAGAGGCCTATTTCACCTTCACCTTCAGCCCGCTGCGCAGGGACGACGGCGAGGTAGCGGGTATTTTCCAACCGGTGGTGGAGGTCACGGAGGCGGTCCTCAGTGATCGCCGCGCGGAAACCCTGAGACAAATCGAGCCCAAGCCGGATTCGCGGGATCCCATTGCCGATGTCATCGCCGCGGTATCGGGCAATTCCTTGGACATCCCCTTCTCGCTCCTTTACATCTGGAACGCATCCGCTAACCGGCTGGAGTTGGCAGCCCGATCTTCGAGCCTGGATGGATTCGAAGCGGAGTTCGCGGATCTTGCCGACATGGCCCGGCGGGCCTTCGATTCCGACGCTCCCGTCGTCATTGACGATGCCGGAGCCTTGCTCGGCGGAAAGCCCATCGGACCCTGGCCCGAACCCGTGCATGGCGCCTTCGTCCATCCCTTGCGGCGGCCGGAAGGCGGCCCTCGGGGAGTGCTCCTGTTCGGCCTTAGCCCGCGCCTCCGGTTCGACGGAAGATACCGCCGCTTCCTGGAAGTCGCGGTGAGCCAGATGACCGCCGCCATCGATGCCATGCAGGCCTTCCAGGGCGCTCAGAAACGCGCCGAGGCCCTCGCCGAGATCGACAGGGCCAAGACGACCTTTTTCAACAATGTCAGCCATGAGTTCCGGACGCCCCTCACCCTGATACTCGGTCCCGCCGAGGATCTGCTGGCCCGGGACGAAGCCTCTCTCCCCGCCGGGAGCCGGGAACAGGTCGCCCTGATCCACCGCAACAGCCTGAGGCTGCTCAAGCTGGTCAATGACTTGCTCGATTTTTCCCGATTCGAGTCCGGCAGCATGCCGGCCTCTTTCGCCGCGACGGACCTGTCCGCCTACACCGCCGAAATCGTCCGTCCCGCCGTGGAACGGGCCGGACTGGAAATGACCGTGGATTGCCCGCCCTTGCCGGAACCAGTTCACGTGGATAGGGACATGTGGGAGAAAATCGTTCTGAATCTCCTTTCCAATGCCCTCAAGTTCACCCTCCAGGGGCGCATCTCCGTCGCCCTCCGTTCCGTCGGTTCCCACGCGGAGCTGACCGTCACCGATACCGGCACCGGCATTCCCCCGGAAGAACTGCCCAATCTTTTCACGCGTTTCCATCGCGTCCGGAGCGCCAGAGCCAGGACCCAGGAGGGTTCCGGAATCGGATTGGCCATGGTCCAGGAACTGGTCAAGCTCCATGGCGGAAGCGTGCGTCCGGAGAGCACGGTCGGACGGGGGACAACCTTCACCGTCTCCATCCCTTTGGGCGCGGCGCATCTTCCGGAGACGGCGGACGGAGGGGAGAGCCCCCAGGCGCATGCGACCCTGGGCTCGCGGCCCTACCTGGACGAAGCCCTGAGCTGGCTGCCGGATGCGACGGAACCTCTCGGCAATCCGCCTTCCGTAGCTCCGGATTCAATCGATGCGGCATCCGGGGCCGGAGCCGCCTCCGAACCCCTCTCCCGGCCGCAGGGAGCGGCTAGGGCGGTCGTTTTCATCGTGGACGACAATGCGGGCATGCGCACGCATCTGCATCGAATCCTCGCGCCTTACTGGGATATATCCCTGTTCCGCGACGCGACCAGCGCGCTTTCCGCCGCCTTGGAGAACCCTCCGGACCTGATCCTGAGCGACGTCATGCTGCCGGATCTGGATGGGTTCGGCCTGCTCCAGCGCCTGCGGGCGGATCCGCGCACCGCCGATATCCCCATTATCCTGATCTCGGCGCGGGCCGGCGAGAACGCGACGGTCGAGGGGATCCAGGCGGGAGCCGAAGATTACCTGGTGAAACCCTTCTCCAATCGGGAACTTGCGACCCGCGTGGCCGGCCGCCTGGAAATCGCGCGCATCCGGAAGCAGAAGGACAAAGAAGTGCGTGATTACATCGAACGCCTCCGGCAAAGCGAGGCGCTCCAAGCCGAACTGCTGGCCCGGGAACGAGCCGCCCATGCCGACGCCGAGGCGTCCCGGTTCCGCCTCGACTCCCTGTTCATGGAAGCGCCGGCCCTGATCGCCATCCTGAAGGGGCCCGACCACGTAACCGAATTCGCGAATCCGGCGATGCGACGGATGTACGCCCAATGGGACATGATCGGCCGGTCGGTGCGCGAACTCATCCCCGAGGATGCGCTGGTGGAGATACTCGACAGGGTCTACCGCACAGGGGAATCCTTCCATGGACGGGAATTCCCGGTCAGTAGGGATTGGGGCAATGGCTACCCCGAGGAGAAGTTCTTCAACTTCGTTTACCAGCCCACGCGCGACCCGCATGGAGCCATCCAAGGCGTCGCCGCCTTCGCTTTCGAGGTGACCAGCCAGGTCCTGGCCCGCCGGGAAACGGAGGCCTTCGCCGCCGATATCCAGCGGCAGCATGAGCAGCTCAAGCGCACGGAGGCGGCCCTGCGCGAAAGCGAAGAGCGCCTGAGGCTTTCCCTGGATTCCGCCCGCCTGGGAACCTGGGATTACCGTCCACTGACCGGATACCTGGCTTGGTCGGATCGCTGCCGGGAAATTTTCGGAATCCCCCCGGACGCTACCGTGGACTATAATGCCTTCCTCGCCATGGTGCATCCGGAAGACCGGGAACGGGTGGACAGGCTGATATCCGGGTCCATGGAACCCGCCAGCGGAGGCATGTACAGCGATGAGTACCGCATCGTTCTTCGGGACGGCCGCGAACGCTGGGTCGCGGCGCTGGGACAGTCCTTTTTCGACGACACGGGCAAAGCCGTCCGATTCATCGGCACCGTGCTGGACGTCTCGGGTCGGAAAGCCGCCGAAAAGGATGTCCACAAGTTCCTGACCCTGATCGAGGAAAGCCGTGACATCATCCTGATCCTCGACTTCGACGGCCGCATCACCTTTCTCAATGCCGCCGGAAAAAGGCTGCGCGGCGGAGGGAATTCCATCATCCAGCCGCCCGGGATTTTCCTGGATCTGTGCTTTCCGGAAGATCAGGGAACCGCCCGCCGGATCCTGGCGGACGCCTTGTCGCAGGGTTCCTGGGAAGGCGAATTCCGCCTCCGCGTTTCCGTACCCGGCGGCGTTCCCGCCCTTGGCGGCGGTCCCGCTCCCGAGGCCGCCATGCCCGTATGGTGGAACCTTTTCGTCCTCAAGGACCATGAGACCGGTCGGCCCTTCGCCCTGGCCTCGGTCATCCGCGATCTGACCCAGCTCAAGGAAACGGAAGAGCATCTCCGGCAGACCCAGAAGATGGAGGCTGTGGGCAAGCTGGCCGGCGGCATCGCCCATGACTTCAACAACCTCCTCACCGCCATCAACGGCTACGCCGAATTGGCCTTGGGCCAGCTAGCCGATCCGGATCTCCGCGAGTACCTGCAGGAGATACGAAAATCCGGCGAGCGGGCCGCCACCCTCACCCGCCAACTCCTGGCCTACAGCCGCAAACAGATCCTTATACCCAAGTCCATCAGCCTGAACACCATCGTTGCGGACATGGAGCAGATGCTGCGGCGCTTTATCGGCGAGGACATCGAACTGATCACGCGTCTGGACCCGGCCTTGGGGGTGACCCGGGCCGACCCCGGCCAAGTGGAGCAGATCATCCTCAACCTGGTCTTCAACGCCCGCGACGCCATGCCCAACGGGGGCAAGCTCGTCCTCGAAACCGGCAACGTGGTCTTGGGCGAAAACCATACCACCAACCTGCTGGAAGCCAAGCCGGGCCCCTATGCGAGGCTGTCCGTCCGGGATTCCGGAACCGGCATGACCGAAGCGATCCAGGCCCGCATCTTCGAGCCCTTCTTCACCACCAAGGAAGTAAGCAAAGGAACGGGTCTGGGCCTTTCCAGCGTATACGGGATCGTCAAGCAAAGCGGCGGCAGCATCTCCGTACAAAGCGCGCCCGGCAGCGGCTCCGTCTTCAGCGTCTACCTGCCCATCGTGGCCGCGAACGAAATCCTTCCATCCGGCCCCATCACGCCATCCTTCCCCGGTTTCCCCAAAGGCAAGGAGCGTATCCTGCTCGTCGAGGACGAGGATTCGGTCCGCAACTTCGTCCGGAAGCTCCTGGAGATGCAGGGCTACCAGGTGTTGGAATCGCGAAACGGCGTCGAGGCCCTGGAACTCGCGCGAACGCGCAAAGAACCCATCCTACTCCTTCTGACCGATATTATTATGCCCCGGATGAGCGGCCCCAAATTGGCGGAAGCGTTCCGGCCGGTCCATCCCGAGGCCAAGGTGCTCTTCATGTCCGGCTACACGGACGGCCTCCAGGCCACGGGGGAACTGAGTGGCGGAGACGCCGACTTCCTGAAAAAACCCTTCAGCGCCACGCAACTCTTCGCGAAGATCCATGACGTGTTGGACAGTGTGAACGCCACTTGAAGCCGGCCGCCATGTAGGGGCGGCGGCGCATGAGCGCTCGCGTCATTCCTGCGGCACGGGCGGCCTGAACGCATC
>DAINDC010000166.1:10512-10789 GCA_036732085.1 Fibrobacterota bacterium
CTCGCGGACCTTGCGGACCAGCGCCTCCGGGAAGATGGGCTTTTGCAGGAGGGCGATGCTCGCGTCAACCACGCCTTGGCGGACCATCGAATCTTCCGTGTAGCCCGACATATAGAGCACCTTCAGGACCAGCCGGCCCAGGCGCTTCGCGAGCTGCGGTCCAGTGATATGCGGCATGATCACGTCCGTGAGGAGCAGATCGATGGCGCCCGCATGTTTTTCGGAAACAAGCAGCGCGTCGCCGCCGGTCTGGGCCTCGATGACTTGGTACCCGTAG
>DAINDC010000167.1:0-10771 GCA_036732085.1 Fibrobacterota bacterium
CGGGCGGTGGGGGTGGTCGATGGGAAGAGTAGGAGTAGGAGCAAGAGGAAGAGGAATGCGGGGTTGGAGCTGACGGGTTTCGGTTCTGCGCTTTTCGATTGCGCCACGGGGGGAATGCGCGTGGCGCGGAGGAGTGCGGAGAGAGCGAAGAGTTCCGGCGGGACGAAGTGTTTGGGGAAGTTGGCGGAACGATTTCTGGATTGCGGAGCGGCTCGGCGATGAAGTTGTTGCGGAATTTCCTGATCGGAGTGGTGGCCTTGCTTTTGAGCATGGCGGTAACGGTGGCGATACCGTTGCTGAACCAGTGGCTCCGCGGGGACGGGCCCGGGCGGGCGAAGCCGCGGATCGTGGCCGAGGTGAGCATGAAGAACCTGGAGTCTGCGAAGCAGGCCGAGCAGCCGCGGCGGAAGCTCAAGGAGCCGGTGCGGGCCAAGCCGGTGCAGGCTTCGGTGAAGGCGGGGCCGAGGTTCGCGATGGATCTGGGCGTGGGGGGATTGGAAGGGGCGGCCGTGCCGGTGGATATCGTGAATCGGCCCAGCGGGGGCGGGGGGCAGGCGCAGGGGGAGTCCGGGGATGTGGATGAGAAGCCGGCGCCGACCATGCCGCCGCCCTTCCGGGTGCCTTCCGAGGTGAAGGCGGCTGAGAAGGATGCCTACCTGGTTTTATCGTTCTGCGTGGATCCGGCGGGGCGGCCTTATGACGTGCGCGTGGCCGAGGAGAAGCCGGCCGGCCTGGGGTTGGCCCAGGCGGGGCGGGAGGCCTTGCGGCAGACCTCGTTCACGCCGGCGAAGAAGGGCGGGCTGCCCGTGGCCTTCTGCGGGTTGGAGCAGCCTTTCGAAGTGAAATTCGGGAACTAGGGAAACGGATATGTTACGCAACCTTTTGACTATGGCGGCCGCGCTCGCGCTCCTGGGTAACCTGGAGGTTTCCCTGGCGGCCCCTGCGCCCACGGCCACGGCAAGTGCGGCTTCCGCGGCCCTGTCCGCCAATGCTCCGGCCCCACATCCCGTCGCTACCTCGCGCCCCGCGACGGCTTCGCGCCCCGTGCCGCTCTCGCCGCAGAGCGCGGTCGACCTCGTCAATCGGGCCAATGTCCTTTACAGCCGCGGGGAATTCGCCAAGGCCTTGATCCTCTACCGCAAGGCGGAGGCGCGCGGCGCGGACCTGGGAACCGTGTCCTTCAATATCGGCAACTGCCTCTACCGCATGGACAAGCTGGCCGAGGCCGCCGCGGCCTTCCGCAAGACCGAGCGCTTGACCGACGGCAAATACCTGCCGGCCCTGTTCAACCTGGCCGCGGTCCTCTTCCGCCTCGAGCAGTATGGGGAATCGATCGCCGCCTACCGTCGCGCGCTCAAGCAGGATCCCGAGAATACCAGCGCCTGGCTCTACCTGGCCGATGCCTATTCGCGCACCCGGGATTATGTGGGAGCGCTGCAGGCCTTGTCCAAGGCCCGGGACCTCGATCCCGCCGATTTGTCCGTGGTCTATCAGATGGCGGAGGCCCATGCGGCCATGAAGGAATACCCCGCGGCCATCGCCTTGGTGCGGGAGGCGTTCGCGCAGAAGCCTGCGGAGATCGACTTCCTCTTCTATATCGGCGACCTGTACCGATCCCAGGGCGATTTGGAGCAGGCGGCGGCGGCCTATCGCGAAGGCCTAGCCGCGCGCGAGAAGGATTACGAGAACATGTACAAGCTCGCGGACGTGCTGGCGCAGGACAAGAAGCCCTTCCTGGCCATGGAATTCCTGGAGAAGGCTCTCGTCATCAAACCGGATTATACCGATGCGGCCGTCTTTCTCGGGAACCTGGCCTTCGACGCCAAGTGGTGGGATCGCGCCGAGGCCGCCTATACGCAGGCTCTGGCGGGCGGCAACCGCGAGGGGCTGGAGGGGCTCCGCAATCTCGCCTATGAATTCCATCAGCAGGGCCGGAACGATCGCGCCGCGCAGGTGCTGGAGGCCGTGCTTCCCAAGCGACCCAAGGATCGGGTACTCATCGAAGAGTTGGATCAGTATCGGGCTTTGCTGACCGGCAAAACAGGGGATGGCAAACCCGCGGCACCCAAAGAGGTGACGCCCAAGCCGCTCTAGCACTCCCGACCAGAACTCCCCATCGTCGCCTGCGGGCGCCAACCTATCGGCCCTTTCAGCATCAGGACTTCCGACTTGGAGCCAGCCACCGGAATCGGAATCAGTACGCTTCCAATTCGGTATGTTCCTCCTTGAAGGCTTCGATATCATCGGCTATGCCCGAGGCCTCGTCATCGTCAAGCACCTTGCGGGCCTGGGGGAAAAGTTCGTTCTCCTCCATCTCCACGTGCTGTTCCATGTTCTCGCGCAGGCTCTTGAACTTCGCGGTCCATTCCGCCGCCCCTTTGTCCGTCGCATCCAATTCGCCCAACAGCTTCTTGACCATCTTATGTTCGTCCAGGGATTCCAAGGTCAGCTCCCGGGTCTCGTCCTCGCCCCGAAGCTGGCTGTAGAAGTATTTCTCCTCGGCCTGGGTATGGATGTCGAGTTCCTGGTAAAGGGAGGCGAATAGCTGCTCGCGGCGGTTCTCATTGGTTTCGCCCAGCGCTTCCAACTGATCGAACAGGCCTTTGACTTTCTCATGATCTTGATGGAGCATCTCGTATAGGTTCATGGCATTCCTTTCCGGCCCGGCCCGGGCGGGGACAGGCGACGCGTCTATTTTAAAAGAAAATTATGCGGGAGGTCCCTCCAAATCCGACCGAATTCAAGGGCCGAACCTTGGCCCCAAGCCTGGGTTGGGACGGCGCAAGGCGGTCCTTGCAGGCCTCAGGTCTTGGTCTTGGCGCGGCGGGCGGCCCAGGCGGAAAGATTTTGATAGCGGGCCGCGATTCCGGAAGCCTGCAAGAACCGCAGGAGGAGACGCGTGGTCCAGCGCGTGCCGCGCAGGTAAAGACGGCTGTTGGTGGCGATGCCGCCGAATTGCGACTTGAAGAAATTGATGCCTGCCTCGGAGCTGCCGGGACGGGCGCCGGAGGTGATGCCGCCCAAATCGAAATGCGAGAATCCCAGCGACTTGGCCCTTTGGATGGCCGCATGCATCAGCGCCGCATTCGCCTGGCTCTTGCGAATGTACACTCCGTATCGATATCTATAAACACCTTCCGTTTTCGCCGGCAGGAAAGCCCCGGCCTGGAGCAATTCGCCCGCCGGATTTCGCGCGAGCAGGATGTCCAGCTCCGCTTCCTCCTTGGCATCGGGAATGAGCAGTCCGCGCTCGGCCGCGAAGGGGCGATAGGCGGCATAGAAGAGTTCCCGTTCCTCCGGGGTGGCCGCCAGGTCCACGCGCAGGGTTTTCGCGGCCTGCCGGATGGAAGCTTTGGCGCGGGTGTCGAAAGCGGCGAGAATGGCTTCGGGCGCCGGATCGAGGGGCACGAGCAAGGTATGCTCGGGGATGGAACAATCGCTGCCCGGAATTTCCTTATGCGAACGCAAAGCGGCGATGTCCGCGGTGGACGCGAGGTATCCGGGTTCATCGAACCAGTATTCCTCCAATTGCCAACCCATTAGGTTTCTTTTGAGCATCATGGCAAGGTATAATCCCTGGTGAACCCATCCATTCTATTCCTTACGGGGAGGGGAAGTCCATGGCGTCCGGCGAATCCGCTTCAGCTTCCGGTGTAACCGGGGCAGGCCCCTCCCGGGTCTCGCCAGCGATGGGTTGCGGCCCCGGGCCGCTCTCGGGCTGGAAGGCTTGGGAGGCGGCGGGAGCGATGCTGGCCTTGCTCGCGGGTTTCCATTTCCTGGCCCTGCGCGTGCGTGCGGGCGGGCTGCCCGGAGGCGACGAGGGCTCGTGGCTTTCGGTGGCCGCCGAGCTGGCGCGCGGGCATGGGTTCACCACGCGTTGGCTGGAAGGGCATTTCCTCATCCCCTATGCCCTGCCGCGGCCGGACGATTTCCGTTACCCGGCCCTGACTTCGCTCCTGGCCCTGGTCTTCCGCGTCGCCGGCTGTTCCATCGAGTCCGCCCGCTGGACGGTAACGGCGGTGTTTCTGGCCTACGCCGCCTCCGCCTACCTGGTTTGCCGGTCCGCCTTCGGGCGTTTCTCGGGAATGGCTTCGCTCTGGCTCACCGTCGCATCCCTCCTCCAGATCGAATGGAATTCCGTCGTGTATACGGAAGGCCTGTTCGGGCTGGCCGTCGCCTTCCTGGCTGCCTGGTGCCTGCATGGGGAGCGGGCGGCCGATGGCGCCAGAGTGGGGGTGGGGAAGGATCGGGGATTGCGGAGCCTGAGCTGGTGGGCCGTGCTGGGCGCCGGAGTGGGGGTATTATACCTGGTACGGGCCAACGGGATCCTTTTCCTCTTCGGGGTGGTTTGGCTTTATTGGCGGCGGAGAAAGTCGCGACTGACGTGGCGGCATCCCGCCGCGGCGTTCGCATGCTTCGGCGTGGTCACGGGGCCCTGGCTCATCCGATCCGCGCGGTATTTCGGCAGCCCCTTCCATGTCGCCGGATCCGCGGGCATGCTGCGCGAAGCGGGCCAGTCGCATACCTTGAGCGTGGCGCAATATTTTTCACAACACCAGACGCTCTTCCCCCTGCTACGCGTGGCGACGGGCGCCGTGAGGTTTTTTGAAACCCTGCATTTCTTCGAGCATGGCTTGGAAACCGTCCCGCTCTTACTGGCCTTGGGGGCCCTGTGCCTGCGACGTTCCTTCCTGGGGCCCTTCCTGGGGGCCGGCTTCCTCTTCACCTTCGCGGCCTCGGCCTATATCGCTTTTGATTCCTGGGCCGGCGTGCGGTATATGAGCCCGCTCCTGCCCTTCGTCTACGCCTACGGGCTCTCGCTGCCATGCGCCTGGATTTCCGCCCGCTCCGGAAACACGGTCATGCCGCCGTTACCCCTCATGGCGAGGGCCGCCTTCCGGGCGCCGGCCGGGGTCCTGATCATCCTCCTGTTGCTTCTGCCCGTGCTGGGACCGCATCGCTACTATGCGCGCAAATTCGCGACCGCGCCCGGCCGGCCGCCGGCCTATGCCTACAGGCAGGACCTGGCCGATCACCTCTCCCGCTTGACGGCCCATTTGCCCGCGGGAGGGAGGTACTATGCCGGTTCCCTGTGTAAGGTGAATTTCCTGGTGGAGGATCGGGATTGCGTGGGCCTCCAGGAGCTCTACGATCCCACTTGGTTCCCCCGCAGCCTGGCGGCCTTCCATCCGAGCCTGATCGTCCTCACCCATGCGGAAACCAAAGACAGTCTCATGCTCGCGGCCTTGGCGACGATGAGGAATGGAGGTTACACCCAAGATACCCTGGAGTCCGGCCCCCTCGCCGTCTACCTGTCCATGCGTCCCAAGGCGGGGGCCCAGAGCCCGTAATGGAAGCCGCCTGGTCCCGGAACCGGTTCCCCATCAAGTTGGCAGGCAAGCTCCTCCTGTCCGCCGCATGCCTTTTCGCTTTGTACCGTTGGATCGATCCCGCCGAATTCATCCGCAAGCTCAAGGGGATCGCGCCGCTGCCCTTCTTCATCGCGATGGGGTTGAACTTCCTCATGCAAATATTGAACGCCGGCAAAATCCGCATGCTTTTCCCCCCGCCCGGCCCCCCGTTCCGGGGAATGGTGGCCGCCAATTTCATCGCCGTCTTCTTCAGAACGTTCATACCCGGAGGCATCGGCGGAGAGGTGGCGCGCTGGGCCTATATGAGCCGGGAATCCGGCTCCCAAAGCCGGACCTTGGCCGCCATCCTGATGGACCGCACCACGGGGTTGTGGGCGCAAACCCTGTTGGCCATTTCGGCCTGGCTCTGGTTGAGCCGGCGGAGCATGGCCCTTTGGATCGCCGCGCCCATGGCCTTGCTGATACTGGCCATGACCTTGGGAGCCGGCCTTTGGAGTTATCGCATCGTCGCCTGGGCGGCGCAAAAACTCAGGGCCTGGCTTGCGCGCCGGAGCGGCGATCCGGACGCCATCCCCGAAGACATCGCCGAGGGTTTGTCGCAACTGCTCGGAGCCAGAATCCGTTTCGCGAAAGTGGCGGGCCTTAGCATCCTCAACCATCTCGTGGTATTGGCCATTTTCATGCTCATCGATCGATCGGTAGGCGGCGCTTTGAACTGGGCGCAGGCGGCCTTGTTCCTCCTCTGCTATACCGCCATCCTGATGTTGCCGGTGACGCTTGGAAACTGGGGCTTCTCCGAAGGGACCTTAGGGATCCTCTATCATTACGCGGGATCGCATAGCGCGACCGGCGTATTGATTTCCCTGCTGCTGCGGGCCATGAACCTTCCCGCGGCCGGTATCGGGTGGTACCTCTTTCTCGCGCGCCGCGGTCCGCCTAAGGAAGATCGGATCGTCCCCAGGCCGTGAACGACCTGGCCGATTCCCGGGGCAAGGATCCGTCCTATCCTGCGAATCGCTCCGCATAGTCCGCCAGGGTAACAGGAACGTAACCCCTTCCCAGCGCGAACCGGAAGATGCCTTCCAGGCGCGCATAGATCTCGTCCAAATCCCGGCGGTCCCGGCAATACGGCGAAGCGCCCGGCCAGAGCTCGTTGGAATGGCACATGACATGCAGGTATCCGCCCCCGCCTTCCCCGAAACCCTTCTCGAGTCGTAAAGCCGCCGCTTCCATCTCCGCGGTCTTCATGAAGGCCGGTCGCAGCCATTGGGGAGCCTGCGGCCGCAAGGCCCGGATCATTCTCACGGAAAGGCCTTTCCGGGCGGCCAAAGGCATGGTCAGGATGTCCCCGGCCAAGCGTCCCGCCCAGGTGCCATCCCAGCGCCGCGGCGACCAGATGGAGACCGGAACCTCCAGGATACCCCCATCGCCCGCGGATCCCGGAAGTCCCGGTAGGCACGGATCGCCCGGTCCCAGCGGATAGGCCCGCATGGGGGCGGCGAGATAGGAAGGCCGGCCGTTCCCGCGCCACGATATGCCCGGAGTGACCGAGGAATCGACGCGGTAGCCGTAGCGCTTGAGCAAGGCGGTCACGCGGCCGTCCATGTCCCAGGCTCCGGAGCGGTAGGACGTCGGCGCTCCGAAACGCGAGAGGATGGCGGCATGGAGGTTGGCGAATTTCTCCTCCAGCAGCCAGGTTGGAATGCGGAGGATATTGTCCAGGTCCGGTTCGCTGCCGGAATGGGTTGGCAAAAGCGATGTCGATCTCGATGCCGAACTCGGTTCCGATCTCGGTTCCGATCTAAAAGGCGGCGTGTCGCCGGGATGGAAATGGGTCCCCACTTCACAGGCCGAGTCCGCGAGGTCCTTGGCCAGCAGCCCTTCGAGGCTCCCGAACACCGCCACGGAATGGCTGACGAGGTAGGTTGCGCGGACGCCCAAGGCGCGCAGGCGGTCGCCCAGCTCCGTGAGACCGGCCAGATTGGCATGGGACCAGGGACCTCCGGCGAGTCCGGACCAGGAGGGATCGTCCGGCTCGGTGTCCACGGAGAACAGGAGGTATCGCGGCTGCGTCAGTTGCGATAGCACGCCTTTCAGTTGCGGCAACGGATCGCCTCCGCCAGCAGTCCGATGGCGAACAGGATGAAGGCATTGACGATGATGAGGACGGAGCCTTGGGCGATATCCGCGGCCAGGAGGTCGCGCGTCAGGAAGCCCAGCCCCACGGTCATGAGGAAGGCGCTGGCGGGCAGGAAAAACTTGAGCGGGTTGAAGAGCACCATGGTCCGCAGTATCAGCATGGTGAAATTGAAGAGCGCGCGCACCTTCTTGATTTTCGAGCGGCCGGTACGCTGCAGGTACTCGATGGGAATGTAACGTACACGATACGGTGTGTAGAGCGCGCCCAAGGTAATGGTGCTCGTGAGCGAGAAGCCGTTGGGCAGCATGCGGAACAGGTCCAGCGCCAGCTTGCGCCGGAAGATCCGCAGCCCGGAGTTGATGTCCGGAATGGGGTAGTCCACGGCATAGGAGGCGATGGATTGCAGGAAACCCTTGGCCACGCGGCGCAGCCCCGTCTCCCGCGGCCGCTGCCCCACCACCATGTCGCAGGAGGCCATCTCCCCGAACAGCCTGGGGAGGTCCTCGGGAAGGTAGGTGCCGTCGGCGTCGATGATGGCCAGGTATTCCGATTCGGAGTTGAGGATGCCGGTCTTGATGGCGCCCCCGTAGCCGAGGTTCCGGTCGATGCTGATGAAGTCCGCGCCCAGCGAGGCGAGCACCCGCGCGGATCCGTCCGTGGATCCGTCGTTCACGTACAGGACGCGCGCCGCCAGGCCTCCCGCGCGCAAGGCCGCGCCGATGGCCACATGGAAGGACGCCAGGGACTCCTCCTCGTTATGCACGGGGACGATGACGGTCAATTCCATGCCGCTCCCTCGCGAATTCGGCTATCCAATCCGGGAGCGTCGAATCCGGGAGCCAGGCCCGCGATGCCGGCCAGGAAGGCTTCGGCCACCCGCTCGGGACGATAAGGCCCGGCGGCGGCCCGGGCCCTCTCCCCCAAGGCGTCGCGCAGGGACGGATCGGCGGCCAGGGCCCGCAAGGCCTCGGCCAAACCCTCCGCGTCATCCTCCTTAAAGAGCAGACCGGTCTCCCCGTGCTTGACGAAGTCCCGGATCCCCTGGGTATCGGAGGCCACGGCAGGGACGCCGAAATGGGCCGCCTCCAGGATGGTGGTGTTGAAGCCTTCGATGCGCGAGGGCACGATGAGCGCATAGGCGGACCGGAGCAGCTCCGGGACCCGATCGTAAGAGGCCGCCCCTTCGAGCGCCACCACGCCGGACAGGGCCTTGACGCGGACGAACTTCTGGACCTCGGGCGTGAGCGCGCCGGATCCCGCCATACGAAACTTGCGGGTTACCTGTCCGCGCGTCTTGAGGATTTCGATCGCCTGCAGGGCGAGGAGGGGATGCTTGACCGGATCCAGGCGGCCCAGGAAAAGGAAGGTCCGTTCTTCCGGCTTCCCGCTTCCCTCGGCCGGGCAGGCCAGGATTTCCGGGGAGGGGCAGGCCGGAAGCAGGTGGACCCTCCGGAGATCCGCCTTGCCGATCGCGGCAGCCATGTCCCTGAGGCCGGTGGAGACGAAAAAGTTCACGGCCGCGCCCTTCCAGACCCGGCGCAGGAGGAAGCGTTGGAAGGCCCCCGGACCTTGCCGCCGGCCGGCATGGATGTCGCTGCCATGGTACCAGACCGCATGCGGCGCGCCCGTATACTTTGCGATGAAGGCGCCCGCGAGTCCGGAAGGGATGCCGAGCACGGAAAGGACCAAGGCCGGGCGTCCGCTCCGGAGCCGCAAGGCGCGCAGGCAGGCGCGCGCGAGGAAGGCCGCCATGCCCTTGCGGCTGGTCTCGAAACGCGCCTTGCGGCCCACGCGGAGATACTCCACTTCGAAATCATAGTTGCGGCGCTTCCGCGCGCCCGGATCCTCCGTCCACACCCGCACCCGCAAGCCGCGCCGCGTGAGTTCGCGGCAAAGGAGGTACAGGTTCTTGCCGGCGCCGCCTCCCAGAGGGGGAAACTCGTGGCAAAGCACCAGTATCCAGGGGGGTTCCATACGCCGGCTTCCTTTTTATTCAAGCAGGTTTATTATTCCAAAACCTCCCGTCCGAATCCATGTTTATTCCGCCCGGAACCTTGTTCCGTCCGGATTCTTATTCCGCCCAGACCCTTGTTCCGCCCAGAATTCTGTTCCGGCCGGATTCTTATTCCGCCCAATTGTTTTCCTATGTAGATTTCCCCATTCCATGGATACCCCGCAAACGCATCGAAGCGCCGCCCGCAGGGCCACCTTGGCGGCCTCCTCCACCGCCCTGGTCCTCATCCTGGTGAAACTGCTGGTAGGCCTGTCCACGGGAACCGTCGTGGTCCTCGCTTCCGCCGTCGACTCGCTGCTGGACTTCCTGGTCTCGTCTTTCAACGCCTATGCCGTGCACAGCGCCGAGCGCCCCAGCGACGAGGCCTACAATTACGGGCGCGGGAAGATGGAAGGCGTCGCCTCCCTGCTGGAAGGGTTTTTCATCCTGGCCTCGGCCCTGTATATTCTGCGGGAGGCCATCTACAAATTCATCACGCCCACCCTCATCACCTCCCGGCACCTGGTCTTCGCCATGGCGGCCATGGCCTTCTCGCTCTGCGTTACCTATCTGCTGGTCGCCTTCCTGCGCCGCATGTCCAGACAGAGTTCCAGCCTCATCATCAAGGCCGATACCGTCCATTACCAGGTGGACCTGCTTTCCAACGGCGGCATCATTGTCGCGCTCCTCCTCATCCGCTTCACGGGATGGGTCTGGCTCGATCCCGCCATCGCCGTGGGCATCTCCCTGTTCGTCGCCAAGGCCGCCATCCCGCTCCTGCGCCAAGGCCTGCAGATGCTGCTCGACAAGGCGCTCGACCCGGAGCTGGTCGAAAGCATCCGCAAGATCGCCGATAGCCATAGCGGCCGCGTGAACGGCGTGCACGAACTCAAGACCCGGCGCGCCGGGGACACCAATTTCGTGGAGTTCCATCTCGTCTTCGACGAGGACATCAAGCTGCGCGAGGCCCATCATATCGCCGATGAGATCGAGATGCGCATCCGCAACCTGCAGAAGGGCCGCTGGATGGTGAATATCCACCTCGATCCGGTGGACGATTCCAATCGCGACCACAAGCTCGCCGGGGCCGGCCGGGAAGAGTGACCTAGGGTAACCTGCGCAGTACCCGGTCCGGCGTCACCGGCCCCTTCACCAACCCCAGAACCGCACCACCGTTCCGGCCGGCATCGCTTCCTTGCCCGCAGGCAATTCCACGAAGCCATCGGCGCGCGCCCAGCCCGAAAAATCGCCCGAACCCTGGTTGGC
>DAINDC010000168.1:0-6751 GCA_036732085.1 Fibrobacterota bacterium
CCCTTCAAGCCGGTAACCGGATCGGCGGGCCTGGTCACCTTGTTCGAAGCCAGGGTAACGGCTGCGGTACTGGCCAAGGCGCGGCCGTCCAGGGTGGCCCCCGTGTTCATTGAGATGGATTGATCGGCCATGATGGTTCCCTTGAAAACCGAAGTCGTTCCCAAGGTGGCCGAGGTGCCGATTTGCCAGAAGATGTTGGCCGCCCGAGCCCCGCCGGCGAGTATCACCTGGATGCCGTTTCCCACGTTTAGGTTGGATGCGACCTGGAAGATCCAGACATCGTCCTTGCCGCCCGAAAGGGTGACGTCGGAACCGGTGATGGCCAGCGTACTCGTGAACTTATAGAGGCCGGGAATGAGGGTCAACCCGCCGATATTGCCCGCGCCGGGATTTAGGAAGGGGCCGCTGGGTACCGGCGTCCTTCCCGCGGCGTCGTTGTAGGCGATCGTCAAATCCCCTTTGGCCGTGGTCAGATCCGATGCGGCGGGCACCGAACCCGCGGGACCCGTTTGGTCAACCGTATAGACCGTGCCCGTTACCTCCGCAGGACCGAATCCCGTAATCTTGCTGCCTGCGGACGGGCTCAAGCCGATATCGCCGGTGATTGCGGAACCGGGCACATTGGAAACCAGCGACCCCGCGAGCACGGCGAACTTGGCCGTCGATCTCAGGTTCACCTTTTCGGGCGACTGCGACAGGGCGGCCATCGGGGATATCAGGGCCACGGTCAGCGCCGCGCCGAGAAGGCCGGCGGGATTTTTCAGGATTTTGGATTTTTTCAGGATTCTGGCTGTGAGTGAATTTTTGGTTCGCATGGTGTCCTGTCTTTTGTATAGGACGGAATATATGCCTGGGAATGAACACAAGTAATAGTCCAAAAGGATGATAAAAGGCTTAATCCTTTTGCGCGGATCCAGTACTGGTTAGAATAATGGCATAGCAGTAAATTTATTACTTGTTACAGTAATGAAATAAGTAGATGTAAAAAAAGCGGGAAGTTGCAAAAGCGGATGGGGTGGAAACGATTTGGAGCCCACGGGTCGGCTCGGGAGTGCATCCGGAAGGGAACTAGTCAGCTAGCTCGTTGCGCGCGTGGTTCGCGATTTGCAGACGGCTATGCAATGCCAGTTTTTCCATGATATTATGCACGTGGCTTTTGACCGTGAAAGTAGCGATATTCAACTTGTCCGCGATTTCCTTATTGCTCTTCGCGTCCACAATCAAGGCGATGACTTCCTTTTCGCGTTCCGTCATCCGGATGGCGACCTTGAGGTTCCTTTTCCCCTTCATGACCGCGTGCTCGGCCACCTGGGAAAAGAGCGAACCGGTCATCGAGGAGGGAAGCACGGTCGCTCCGGCCGCCACTGAGCGGATGGTTTCGATCATCTCCGACACCGTCGCGGTTTTCAAGATGAAGCCCTCGGCCCCGGCCTGCACGAATTCCAGGATATCCGATTGCGCCGGAGCGAGGCCCATCCCGATGATTTTGACATCCGGGAACTCTTTCTTGACGGACTGCACCACGTCCAGGCTGTTCTGGCTGTCCAGACCCAGATCCATAAGCACCACATGCGGTTTCACGGATCGGGTTTTGAGCAAGGTATTGTCCCTCCCATCGGAGACGGCCGCGACCTCGACATCATCCTGGCCATTGATCATGGCGGTGATGCCTTCGCGCAATATGCGGTTGTCCTCGATGAGCAAAATCCGGATACCTGCCAAGCTTACTCCGCTTTCCCTTTACCTATTTTTTTCATCACGGCTTCCACGTAGGTTTTGAAAATGAATTCATGGCTTTCCACCAGCCTTTTCCGGTCTTTCGGATCAAGGCCGTCGCAGACAAGATTGAAATAGCCGTGGATTTTCCGTTTGATTTCTATCGCCAGGTCTTCTCCTTGCGGAGTCAACGTGACATGGACGACCCGATCGTCGTCGACCTTCCTGGCGCGGTTGATATAGCCTTGGGCAACGAGTTTCTTGGCTGTCTCGGTCAGGCTGGCCTGGGTTATCCCCAGCTCCTTCGCGATTTCCGACATGCGCTTGGGCCCGTCGGCGACACCCAGGATATTCAGCACCTTGATCTGGGCGGGAGTGAGGTTCTCATGGATCAACTTTTCCGCATGGGTGATCTGCGACAAGGCCGCCATCATTCGGGGAAAAATTTCCGCAAGCCTTTCGGCATCGGCGGCTACCGAACCTTTTGCATGCGCCCGACCCGGCGATTTTCTTTTGGCAAGGACCATTTCAATCTCCCCAGGCGCCGAAATGGTGCGATTCAGACTGAAAGTATGGGAAGTGTTTCATTTCTCGAATATATCTTTAAATTGATATTTAGGGTAACTAAATAATTGAAATTCTAAATTTTAGGTGATTAAGCAATTGTGAATGAAGAAACGGTGGAAGTCCCCATTCCAGCTTTGAAATGGGCCGGGCAAAAGACTCCCCCAGTGGAAGCTTCGTCCGCCGCGGACTCGCTCTGCTTCGAATGGATGAAACCCATTCTCTGACTTGGACATTGCCTATGAAAGATTGAAAAGGGCCGGCGTCAAATCCAAGAACTTCCGGCTGAAAAACCGGACTGTCGAATAATTTTTCCGCCCACTCGGCCGGATTTCGATAGTCATGGGTGACATGTATGATACGTGAACCGTGTTTTCAACACCCGGCTGGAATGATTCCCGGCATTTTTGGAAAGTCACAGGCGGACCGGTTCGCGTTCCCCCGGCGGCTATTTCCCTACGATGATTTTCTCCGCCCATACCGTGCGGCCGTCGATGGCCATACTCGCGACATAGATGCCGACCGGGACCCGCTTCGCTTCCCAAACCGCTTCGTGTCCGCCTTCCGAAAGGACCCCGTCGACAAGCGTGGCTACCCGCTTTCCCTGATGATCGAAAATATTCAGGGTCATGCGCCTGGACTCAAGCAGGGTGTAGTTGACCACCGCAATGGCCAGGGACGGACGGTAGCGGACCTTGAACGCATATGGTCTTGAACCGGCGATGGGCATATCGCCGGGCGCTCCAGACCGCGTCGCCAAAACGCTGCTGCCGTAACCCGCGTCCTGGATGTTTTTCAAGATCAAGGCGTCGGTCGCATCGGCCGGCCTTCCGGCGGTGATGGCTCCTTCAAAGAAGGTTCCCAACGAGGAATTGCTGTTGTCACCGCCGATTCCGAGGACGATGCCGCCCTTCATTTGCCAGTTGGCGGGAGGTTTTCCGTCATATGCGGTGGTCAGACCGCCGGATTGCGCATTCCCGACCCTGATGGCATAATTGGTCGCATTGGTTTTGAGAATGCCCAGGGCATAATCGACGCCCATGGACGGGTTGCCGCTATTTGTCGTATTCGATGCTCCTGAACCTCCGGACCATACGCCGTTTTCAAAGTCGCCAAGGAACCAGGGGCCGCTGCCTGCGCCCTTTCCCCAATAACCGGTTCCGAAGAAAATGGAATTCATCAGGCCGGTGCCGCCATTGCAATTGTTGGTGGATGCATTTCCGAAGTCCCAGCAGCAAGCGGGACCGCCACGCTTGCCGTCCGCCACCTCATAAATACCCTGCGCCGCGTTCCCGATGGGCATGCCCGTAGCTTTGTTGTTACGGTATCCGTCTTGGGGGACCATATACAGGCCGTAAACCTTATGACCGCCGATCGTCAAGGAGCGGCCTTTGGCGTTAGACTCATTATCCGGACTAGCTGCCGTTCCGATGTAACATCCTGCGGGCGCTTTCGTGAGATGGTTTCCCTTTCCGGATTGATCATAGAGGGTGGCGATTGTGCAAGCCGAGCTGCCGCAGAACGCGTCCTGGTCCGCCGAGATTGCGAAGCCGTCCGCGGCGGCCCCAATATCCTTGGTTGTGCCGTCCGCCTTCCTGACCTGGTAGAGAGGTCCGCTATAAGAGCTGGAAAGGGATCGCGCCGTGCTGTAGGCCGCAACGCATGGGGTCCCGCCCGCGGAATAGATATCGCACGGACCCTCCGCGGCCCAAGGCTGCGTTTGCTGAACGCCAATACTGATCAAGATTGCAAACCCTATATTGTTACGATTCATCTGATATGATTTCCTGATTTTTATTATTGATTCCGCACTCGCTGATGCCATGCAGATTCATCTCCAATGGATACTTTTATGGTTCGAAATATTTTCCGGCACGTACAAGCGGAAGAACCTATCCTTGAGTTTTAAACCCAAGCGCCGGTCCTGCCGGTCCTTTTTCACTCCGGCAAAAAATGCTGAGGCCCGGTAAATGCGCGGCCGGCATGACCTGGTTTCGCCCTCGAGCATCAAAGTCGAAACCCGTCCCGATGGAGTAAACCGGGAGCGGGGTTGAGGCCGGCCTTGCCCCCAGCGTCGGCCTAGGTTCCTTGAGCCCGGACATTGGACGCGAACAAGCAAAAGGCCAGGAGAGCGGAATGCGGATGGCGAATCATAAACGCACCTTGGATTGAGACTTCGCCCTGGAAGATCCCCAGTATTCACAACGGAGAGGGATTCCCCTGCGCTTGGGTAATCTTAGGGCGAACCGATTTTTCGCACGATGCAATCCTCGTTTTTGAACGGCCCTTTTCGGGAGCTCGTCCAATCGGTACAAGCCAATGACGAATTATTACTGTGTTCCAAGCTCCCAGTTGAACTCTTTAGGAAACATTCGGTTTATGAGATTATCCGTGTCGACGGGAGGCCAGGGCCTGTTCCCATATTTTTCGGGTGCGGCGTATTTCGCCAAGGATCGCCACGGCCGCTTCAAGGCCTTATTATATTCCGATACTCCGAGTGGAAGCAAGACAACCTTAAAGCTATCGAAAACGAAAAAGGAAGTAATCCGATGAAATTCTTTTCCGTTGTCTTCATTATGGCTTTCCTTTTCCCCCGCCTATTAGTCGCTCAAGCAGGAAGCTGCTCGGACGATTTTTCGAATTCGACTATCGGCTCAGGCAAAACCTGGACCTTTCTTGATAGGGACAACGCCACTGGCGGATCAGCCCAAATAACCAATGGGGAATTGGAACTATCGGGTAAAGGCGCGGATATTTACCGCGACAGAAACCAATTCGTAGCGGCTTATCGCTCGGACATCAAAGGCGATTTTGATGTTTCGGTAAAAATCGTTTCTCAATCGAATACAAATGAATGGGCTCAAGCCGGAATCTTAATTGCGAACAGCGCCGAAGATTTGAACCAGGGCGGATACTTCGTCGCAGATATTTCTCCCGGTAATGCGATGAATGCCTTTTATGACGCGAAGGATACCATCGGCAGGCTCGATTCGAGAGTGGGAAGTATTGGAAAGACAGCTTACCCGATGTGGCTGCGAGTTAAAAAAGCGAATCAAAAATTCTCGGCGTGGTACAGCACGGATGCTCAGACCTGGATAATTATTGCGGAGAATATTTCCAGCCAGCTTACGCAGCCCAATTCGCAGATCGCTCTTTTCAGCGTGAGCCATGATACTACCAAGGCTGGAACCACTCTATTCGACGATTTCGCCTGCCTCCAATCAAATCAGACGGCCATTTCCAAATCTGCAATTCGCAATTCGGTCAGGAATCAGGAACATTTTCCTTGGATAAATGTCTTAGGCAGAATCATTGATGAATCAGCCGCATTCGACAGGAAATTCAAGCAGTAAACCAATTCTTTGATTGGTTTTAGCTATTCCAGGATCCGATCCACGCTCCCGAGGCTTTCCAGCCCCACTCCGGCGAACTTCCGGACCTGGGGCAGGTTCATGACCTTGATCACCGAGAGCGGCTGACGGATGCGCTCGCCGGGCATGGCGAATCCCGAGGCGGAAAGTTCCAAGACCATTTCGGCCAATTGCCGCCCCAGCTCGGTATGGTCCGGAAGCACGGCGAAGGTGCCGAAGCCCAATCCCGGTTGCACCAGGGTCTCCACTCCAACTATGACCGGTTTCCGGTACCGGTTGACCATGGGGATCCAGACGTCCCGCAGGAGCTCCGGCGCCAGCAGCGCATTGTCGTTGGGAACCCATAAGGCGTCCACTTTCTCGTCCTCGAACAAAGTTCGCAGGGCTTTCCGGACGGCTTTCCGGATATCCTCTTCCTTGTTCCTGAGGGAAACGTCCACCAGAGTGATACCTTCCCGCCGGCAATATTCCTTGTTCCCCGAAACGAAATCGGACAGGTAGTCCCGATGAATGATTCCGATCTTGGGAAGCGCCCGCCCCAGGATGCCCCGCAGGTCCACGGCCGAGGTGAGGATGGGGATTTCGTATGCGATGCCGGTCGCCAGCTTGAGCCCTTCCATCTCCCGATCGAGGGAAGCGGCCATGAGGGAAATGGAGGGACGCGGAGGGACGGAATCCGGAAGGGAAGCCTGGTAACGCTTGTACAGGTTGACGATACGATTATCCATCAGGATGACGAGCCGGGGCGCGGCTTGCCGGAGCGGTTCCGCCATATCCGCGATGCTCGCTCCGGGAGCAAGCGTCCGCTGCCCGATCACGAAGTCGTCCCCGATTTCCCGTTCCATCCCGCGGACCACCTCGGCGAATTCCCGTCCTTCCGGGCGGAAGACCAGGATAGGCTCCTTGGCTGCCAAGAGCGTCGCGAGCAGAAACAGGATTGGCGCCGCGGCTCTCATTCCCACCTCACGTCCCCCAAAAGCTTTCGCAGATCCGCGTCCATCGCCTTGAGCGTTCGGATCGCCTTGGGCGCCTCGGCGCCCTTTCGGACCGCCAGGCAGAGGGCGCCCGCCTTGGCCTTGGGCATGGGCGTGAGCACGAAG
>DAINDC010000168.1:6761-10741 GCA_036732085.1 Fibrobacterota bacterium
GTGATCAGCAGCGCCCCGATGTAGACCGGCGCCAGCACGAAGGTCAGGTGCGAGATGCTTCGGAAATAATTCGCTTGGGCCTGGGTCACGAGAATCCCGTCCGCCATTTTGAAGGTGATCAGAGGCAGGAGATCCTCGACCTTGGCGACGGTCTTGAAGGCGGGTGTGGGTTGGAAGATGTCGGCCATGAATTTCTGCATGCCCTTGCGGCCCAGGAAATCGACGACGCCGATGGTGCCGCCCGCGATGCGGGTCGGATCGACGGCCTTCTCCACGCCCATGAGGAAGTACGGCTCGCGGGACTCCCCGTTGTGCTTGCCCGGGACGGCCACCCTATATCCTTCCATGCTCCCGATCACTTCGGGCAAGGACAAGATGGCGTCCGGAGGCTTGGACCTCGTCTCGTCCTCGAAATCGGCGAACCGGCCGAACGCGGTCACCTCGAGGCCCGAGCCCGCGAGCCCCTTTTGGAGAACGTATGGCCGCACCGTGGTGGGAAAGAAGACGTAAAGGCTTTCCGCGGCCAGCGACTTCGCTCCCGCCAAGCCGAGGAGGAATACCAAAACGCTGAACCACGGAGACATGCATCCACGTTACCATATTCGCACTCCGCGATTCAAATCCCATCTTCGAAACCATTCGGGAGGCGGATCGACATATCAAACTCATGCGCCGGGAAAGCTGCCGGCTTGAAGATATTACAAGGCGGGGCCTGGATGCGGCAATACGCGGGATCCTCCCTTGACTTCGCGTCCCCCCGCGCGCTATTGTTTCTTCAATTGTTTCGTTGGAGGGCTTATGGCCGAAAAGCAAGTTTCAAGGCGGCTGAAAGCGCGCCTATTGGTCTCGGGCCTGGTGGCCCTCTGCTTCGCAGTCGTTCCCGCTTCCAGCGAAGGAAAGAAGGAAGCCGCCGACGAAAGCCCGCTCGGCTTATCGCTCAATGCCTTGCTGTCCATGCATTTGACCACGGGTTCGTTCCTGGATTTGGATCTGACCAATTCCCCTTTCAGCATGACCCTTATCGAAAGGCAGCAGATCGAGAATTCCGGCGCC
This sequence comes from Fibrobacterota bacterium, assembly GCA_036732085.1. GTDB lineage: Bacteria > Fibrobacterota > Fibrobacteria > UBA11236 > UBA11236 > Chersky-265. The sequence goes on from DAINDC010000168.1 coordinate 7,815, forward strand.
CGACACCTCAGCGAACTATTGGAAATCTACGTACCGGGATTCCAGTACATGATCAACAAGTGGAACGGCCTCATTTGGGGCATGCGCGGCATCGCCAACGATCGGAACTCGAAGTTCATCTTCCTGATCAACGGGCACAAGCTCAACAGCCAAGCGCGTGACGGCGCGATAACCGACCTGAGCCTGGGCCTGCTCGGGGACGTGGAACGGGTGGAAGTGCTCCGCGGGCCGGCGGGATTGGTCTACGGTTCGGGAGCTATCGCCGGCATCGTCAATGTGGTGACGCGCGCGGCCGAGGGGAGCCGGACAATGCTGAAGGGAGCTGTCGGGAGCGGGAACAGCTTCGAGGGGGAGGCTCAGGTCCATGTGGAACCGGCCGCCGACCAGGAACTGGTGTTCAGCATGGGCGCGCGCCAATCGGACGGACTGGGCTTGCGCCAATCCCGGTTGTATGGCCGCTCAATGTGGCCCTTCCCTTCCTGGCTCGAATTGGGCAACCCCAACGGGGTGCCCGCGGATGGCAGCGCCGGGTACACCCCCGGGAATTATCGCTTGAGCGCAGACTGGAATTGGCGCAGGCTCCGCTGGTACACCCGGTTTTCCCATGAGGTCCAAGATGCCGGGGCCTTCTTCATCCAGGATCCCTGGCCCGACATCGTCGGCGCCCCGGACTCCACCGCGCCGGACCGGCTGGTGGACGGGAAGAACGTCAAGTATAACGATCCATTCTGGTCCCAGACCGAATCCTGGGGCACCAACCGGCACCAATACCGCAACGAGGCCCTCATGTCGGAGCTTTCCTATACGCATCCGTTCGAGGAGGATGAGCTGGAACTGCGCTTCGGCGTAGACGACTACACCCAACAGGGCTTGACCGTACCGAGAACCGGTTACGAATTCGACTTGCCGGCCAATCCCGTGCCGTTCGTCTACGAGACCTTCGGGGAGCGGCGCTATACCTTGAGCTCGAAGTACCTGCTGGGCCGGGTTCCCAAGCTGCAAGCCGCCGTAGGTGCCGAGGCCAGGCTGGATGATCTCGGGGACGACATGCAAGGCGACAACGCCGCCAACGGGAATCCCAAGCATCCGATCATCACACCCATCCAATATTGGAACGGGGCCGTCTACGCCGAGGGGTTCTACCGCTATAGCGGGCGCCTGGGTTTCCATTTCGGATCGCGCTATGATATCCACACGCGCACGGCCCGGTTCGGCGGCATGATCAGCCCCAAGGCCGCCGTCCTCTTCACGCCTGTCCCTGGGCATACCGTGAAAGCGGTGGTCCAGAGCTCCACCAACAACGCCACCGCGGACAACTACGAGTACAACTCATCCAATTATGACGATTTTGGAAAAGTCAGTTCCGGGGATCGCGTGACCCATCCCGACAGTCCGCCCACCGTTCTCAACGACATCCTACGGGGCGCGCCTTCCCTGGAAACGCTCCACAGCCTCCGTCCGGAGCGGATCTATTCCTTCGAGCTCCTTTCCCTCCACGCTTTCGGAGACATGTTCACCATCCAGCCATCCGTCTCCTACAATTACGTGAAGGACCTCTTCGCCTGGTCCCAGCCCCTCCTTCATGTGGTCAATGCCGGCGACTACAGCTTCGTCAACGCCGACCTCGAAACCTCCTTGCGCCTGTCCAAAGTCACCTTGGGGTTCAACCATACCTGGCAGGTGCCGGTGGGGACGGATCCCGCCGCGTCTGCCGTCCGGTTCACCCGGGCTCATTACGACACGAGCGGAGTCTGGTACGACTCCATCATGGTGAACGGCAAGTGGCAGTATCGCCCAGTCCCTTCCACCTCCCGCATGGACACGGTGGAAGTCAATCCCGTGGCCGAGCAGATCACGCGCGACGGGAAGAACTTCCTGAGCCTCTCAACCCACGTCTCCAAGTTCCAGGCCGATTACAGCCCCTGGCCCTGGCTCAACCTGCATACCGATGCGCGGGTCTTCTGGGGTTTGCAGGGCCGGGACAGCCTTTACTCGGCGGACGAAAAGCTGGGCTTCAATTCCCTGGGCATCCAAAGCGATGCCATGACCAAATGGAACGCGAGCATGCACTTCCGCTTGGACGGAGGGCTGCGGATCTCGCTTCACGTTTACGATATCCTGGGGGTGGATAATGGGCCGGATGGCGACAACAGCCTGGCCATCCACAGCCTGCGCTGGCACCAGATGGGCACCGCGGAGCAGAAAGATCTCTACTCCGTGGACCAGCGTTCCTACGCGCTCCGGATCGAGAAGACGTTCTGACGGGCACTTAACTGGGGGCGCATTCCGAAAGCCGCCATATTTTCAACGGTTGCCGGTATTTCCAGGTCGCGGATTCGATTTGCAGAATTTCGCATACTCGACGTTCGTCGCCGTCTCGATAAACCCTCCCGCAATGTCCCCTATGCCATTCTTGGCGGCTGCCGTTACGATCGGTTTACCGGATACCGAAGAGGGTCAGCGCACCGCGCAAGGATCGGCTATCCGAGCCCGTGACCACATCGGCTGTGGCGCCGGGTCCGGCATCAACGCTTGGTCCGCGCAGGAATGCCGTGATGGCCTTGGCGATATCGGCCAGGTCGGTTCCGGGTGCGATGGTTAACGTGGAAGATACGGTAGCGGATCTGCTGGTGACTGAAAAAGCCAGGACATCGCCGACTTGCACATGCAAACTCGCGCCCGCATGATCGGACAATCCCACGGCCAGATCCGCGTTCCCGGCGGCATGTCTAAAGGCTTGGCTGTAAAGGATGGATCCGACCGGAGACGATTCCGAGTCCAGGTTACGTGCGAATTCGATCTCCGTCGTGGCCCTAGGCGGCACTACAGCCTGGAACGGCACCCGGATGTCCGTCAAATCCTCTAATCGCAAACTGAACTGTTCCCCTGACACCGGACACAACCTTCAGGTAGATTTGCCTGGGAAT
>DAINDC010000169.1:0-10735 GCA_036732085.1 Fibrobacterota bacterium
GTCATGGCTCCTGGGAGCGAAGGCGGCACCTATCCTCCAAGAAATCATAGATTCCCTACCCATGTCGAGTTCGACTATATCCGAATATTGGACTCGACCGGAGCGGTAAAGCACTCCTGGGAATTCAATTCATCCGCGGATGGTTGGGATCATCTTGCGGGAAAGCTCCTTTGCTGTGGGTGGCAAGCGGTTGAAAGATCCGAGATATCAACTCCTCAACATTTAGATTCGGTGATCCGTTTCGATGTCTATACATTGGGCGCATCATATTTATGGAGTGATTCCATTCAGCAGGCCGTCTTGATGGGATCGAAGGACACTCTCGATATGCGATACAGAATCATTTTTTCCGACCCTGCTGATTACAGCCGGGCAAATTATCTGCGAGGAGCAGTGTACTGGAAAACACGAGATTCGATGGTTTATGCCGCCGGAACGAATTCCATCGTTTATCAATTCCCGGATTCGAACTTCGTAACCTTAAAGCACCCCATGCAAGGATGGAATGATGGAGATTCCTTGCTTGCGCTTCGTATCGATTTTCTAGGGGATACTTCAACTTTAGGAATCAATTCCACTAATCTGATTTCCCCAATGGGTCCGCAGGCGTTTTATCATAAATTAGCCGGCACTTCAATGGCAGCACCCCATGTAACCGGAATCGCCGCGCTGATGATGCAGAAATATGGTCAAAATTATCTGCTCCCTGCTGGCAAACCGCTTCATCAAGGCGCGTTTTGGAATTCATCGGTTCGTGCAATACTGGTTCATACTGCGAAGGATTTGGTGCACGTAGCGGGTCCCAGGGAATTGGAAAACCCCGATCTTTTCGCCCATGATCCCGCCCATGGTAGCGGAGTCAACGCGCTGCCTGGCCCCGATTATGCAACAGGCTACGGCTTAGTAAACGCTCCGAGGGCGATTGCCTATGTCGACACAAACCTGTTCAAGCAGGATTCCGTGGATAATTCACAGGAGGTTGTATACAGTTTTAACATGCAAAATAATATCAAGTCCCTTCGCGTCTCCCTCGCCTGGGATGATTTACCCGGCAATCCGAACTCACCCCTTGAAAGTCCGAAACTCATCAATGACCTGGATTTGGAAGTCGAGGATCCCGCGGGAAATCTGTATCGGCCCTGGGTGCTGAATCCCCTGCCTCAAAATCCGCCTTTTGATCCTTCGGCAAATAGAACCGTTGTGCCTCCAGACGGCCTCGATCCCATCGACTCCGCCTCCATCCGTCCCGCCGTAAAGGGTGTCAACTCCCTCGATAACCTTGAAGTGGTGGACGTTCAAAGCGCCTCGTTTCTTCCGAAGAACAAATGGAAAATCCGGGTTAAGGGAACCCGTGTTACCCTGGGGTCTCAGCATTTTTCCATAGTCTCCGATTATAGGGTCACTCGGGATTCCCTTGTCTCGATTCCGAGCGGTTTGCTGTTCAAGTTCGATGTAGGAAGTCCCATTGCGACTGCCACGGCTCTCCGGACCTCCGATAGCAGCGTCTATTTCGGCGCGGGATCGAGCGGAGAGACACTTTATGCTTACAGTATGAGAGCGAATTCAATGAAGTGGACATTCACACCGCGTGCATTTACCCGAATAACAGATCCCGTTCTGGCCGGAAACAGGATTTACCTGGCCTCAGGGGATTCCTTATACTGCATGCGAGATGACGGAAATCACGCAACCGTTGTATGGGGCAGAAAGCTTCAACCGAATGATGATTCAGGCCATGGAAATATCGGCGATACCTCCACGCTTTATTTTGGCGGTGCAACGTTTGCTCCTGCTGTCGATATCACTCACAATCGACTTTATACATCAAGCACCATCTACATGAACCGAAGTGTTCGTGTCTCTGGCACACCTCCCTGGGATTCAACGATTGCCTCAAGCGTCAACTACATGTTATGGACCTATGATCTCGATGGGAATCTCATAGGTCAAGCCAATTCTTTTACCCCAATCGCGGCCTCGGCCTCGGCAAGTCCAGATGGAGCTTTCTTCGTGGATGCCGTAGGACGGATGTACAAAGTACACCAGCAGGGGTATTTGCTTGGATCCGTAAATTACTTCCCTCCCAATTCCAGAATCACCCGGCAAGTCGTTATAGGGCCGAATAGGAAAGCCTATGTGCAGAGCGATTCGATCATCATTGCCATCGATCAGCTTACCGGAGACTCACTAGCCTGCTTCAAGGGACAAGACGGGATTCTTTCGAATTTCGTGATTGATGGGAATGACAACCTTCACCTGATTGGATATCAACGGCAGCCCTTTTCAACGACTCGCTACATCGTCTATGAATCATCGGGGCTTCCTCTCTTGGAAGCTACGTTAGCAACCGGCCTGCATTCGGCCGGGGAATTGTCCCTGGGGGCCGACAATCTCGCGTATTTCATATTGGACCACGATATCTATGAGCTGGATTACTATTCTACGCCTCCTTTAGAAGCATCCAGGAAATTTACTGGAATAGCCGAACCAGGCAGAAGCGCGAATATCGGATTCCACTATGCAGTATTTTCCAGCGGCAGCAATCTGATCGGGTATTCGGTGACCTCCGATGGACTCTCGGATGGGTGGGCCCGTAATGCGAAGGATAATGGGAATACCGGCTTCCAGAACCTCGGTACTCCTGGATTTACGCCTTTTCCGGTTGGGTCCTCGACATCCATTACCACGGCGGCCTGGAACTCTTCCAAGTCAATCTTTAGCTTATGCGGCAGCAGCAGCGGCACCGGCGGTACGGCGGATAATTTCGGAATGGCGTATACCTACGCCTCCGCAAACTTTGAATACACCGCTCGCATCGACCTCCTGGATGCCTCCCACCCTTCGGCCAAATCCGGATTGATGGCCAGGACGGGTACGGGCAACAATGCCGTGAATGGGTTTATCTGGGTTTCCGGATCCAACACCGCGGGCTTTTCGAAAAGAGACATAACTGGTGGGACAACTACGGCATCAGAAGCCTTGGGCACCTTTGTTCCCCGGAATGCCTGGGTGAAGCTTCGCCGAATCGGCCAGACCCTGTATGGATTCATTTCTTCCAACGGCCTGCACTACACGAAGCTGGGAGCGCTGAATATCGGCTCCGGAAATCTTTATTTAGGTTTGGCCCAGACCTCTGGAACGCTCTCAAAAACTGGCTGCGCCGACTTTTCGAGTGTCACCACAGGCCTTGCCAACCCGCAGGCCCTATTCGTGGTGGGAGATACCACGCTTACCGGGATCGATGCCGCCACCCGAATCCGTCTTGTCAATCTTGGATACCAAGTTGTTGTCAAGAGCGGCCCGGCCTCTCAGGCTTCCGATGCCGATTTTAAGGACATCGTGGTCATCTCTTCAACGGTAACATCGGCCGATGTGGGAACGAAGTTCCGCACCGTAGAGATCCCTGTCCTGAACTGGGAATCAAGCCTTTCGGATGATCTTGGCATGACGGGGACCGTTTCCGGAACCGATCTTGGAACCCTGTCTGGACAGTCCCAGGTTCAGATCGTGGATCCCACTCATCCCCTGGCCGCCGGCAAAACGGGTACGGTAACTGTGTATGTCTCCTCCAACAACCTGTCTTGGGGCAAGCCGAATGCCAATGCAGCAAAGGTTGCTGCCGTCGCCAGCGACGCGAACAAATCCGTCCTGTACGCCTATGAGCAAGGCGCAGGCATGGTGGGTCTACGGGCGCCTGCCCGCCGCGTCGGATTTTTCCTGGAGAACGCCGCAGGAATCCAACTGAACACGAACGGCCAAGCGCTTTTCGATTCCGCCGTGCAATGGGCCACCGGACCTATCGCGCCAAAGGCTCTCTTCGTAGCTGGAAACACCACCCTCAGCGGAGCTGATCAAGTCGTCTACAATAACCTCGTTGGCAAGGGCTATGCCGTTACGGTGAAGTCGGGCGCGTCGGCCCAGACCTTAGATGCGAACGGGAAGAATCTGGTGGCCATTTCTTCGACCATTACCTCGACCGATGTGGGAACAAAATTCACCGGGGTCGATGTTCCGGTGCTGAATTGGGAACCCTTGCTTTCCGATGACCTGGGAATGACGGGTCAAGGGACTCAGCAGGGAACGACGTCCTCCCAGACCCAGGTAAAAATCCTGAATACCGCACATCCGGCATCGGCCCGATTGTCGGGCACCATAAGCGTGACCACATCTTCCCAAATCTTCACATGGGGCAAGCCCAACGCGAATGCATTTTCGGTGGCCTCCCTGGTTTCCGATACCTCCGCGAAAACCAGCTTCGGGTACGAACGCGGAACTACAATGGTCAACGGGACTGCGCCGGCCCGGCGCTTCCAAGTCTTTCTCAATGACGCGACCGCATCCGCACTTTCCGATTCCGGCTGGGCTGTTTGGAATGGCTCGCTTGCCTGGGCGACAGGGGGACAAGCCCCTTTAACCCAGATTTCGAGCGTATTCGACATGGAAAACATCCAGAACTGGAGTTCGGGGGATGCGCTTCTTTCTTTGAGCCCGAACCGGACCGCTGGCAACAATTCCTTGCAGGTCGAGGGAGGCGGGTACATGCTCCTGACCTCCACCCTGAAGCTTGATGTCTTCGTGCCCGGCAATCAACCCAATCCATATTGGATGGGCGCGGTGCAAATGTATGCGGAATGTCCTTCGGCTGGCGCCTACAGTGTCTACCTGGGGCAGGTCGAACTGACTGGATTGCCACAGAACCAATTCTCAACGATTAGCTTCAATGTGCCATCGAATATCTTGAATATTCTGAACGGGAACTATTCCGATTTCGTTTTCAAGATTGCCCTCAATGTGAATGAAGGGACTCCACCGACCCTGTTTGACAACCTCCATTTCTATCCCTGAGGCTTAAAGTACCTTCCCTTCCGGCGGACAAGTTTTGCTTGGCCGCCGGAAGGTCAACCGAATTTTCGCCCCTCATCGGCCCCTAGATCGAAGTTCCGAGCCTCCCCGCCTCCATTAACATAGCGTAACTCTCTGAGGCATCTACACCTAGGGTCCTTCCCTTTTCTTTTTTGCTCAAATTTTTACCCATGTGATTGTTGATAGATTTCTTTTAAATAGTCGGTCCTTAAAAAGAGGTTTTGACCAATAACCATAGGGGTTCCAAGCGAAAAACACCCGGTAAAATATGTAGAAAGGAGGTAAATTTATACTCGAAACCTTGCATATATTTTCACCTGCGAACGGATGAAAAACTTCCCATCGACCACCCAGTAACTTCAATTCCTGGCTCCATCACTCCTTGAAATGCTCAATCCCAAGGATCCCCTTTATCAATTGGCCCTGGAGATCGATTGGGTCGGGATTGAAAACGAACTCTCGCCTCTCTATGCCGACTTCGGCTGTCCCGCGCATAGCTCCTTCGGACATGGTCCACTTTCGCAAACGAGTGTGAGAAAAAGGGATCCAAAAGCTTCTGGAAGAAAGCATCCGTCTGCATGGCGAATCGGCTCGGGAGGATGTCATCATTGCCAATACCACGGCTCAAGAAAAGAATATCACCCATCCCACGGATGTGAAACTGTATACCCGGATTATAGAGCACGACTGGAAGATTGCAGACAAGGAAGAGATCACCCTCCGGCAGCGCTATTCCCGAAAGGTGAAGCACCTGAGGTACCTACAGCGGCTCCGAAAATCCAAACGGGATTTCAAGAAAGCGATTCGGGCGGAGAAAAAGCTCAAGACGATTGCGGGTCGCTTGGTTCGGGAACTCTTTCGGAAACTGCCCCAGGCCAGGTTTGATCTTTATCCTCCCACCGAGGCCGAGGCCATTGCCAGGCGTGTCGTCCCGATGATCCGAAAGGAAGCCGTGGATCCGAAGGCGAGTCGGGTTCATTTTCTCAGGCGGACGGAAGCCATACAACCCGCATGAATAAATGGCTCGGACTACGTAACCTGTTCGTTAACCGATCGCGGATGAAGAAGGCTAATTCATTGCTGAAACGAACAGCCTGAACTGAAAACGGATTTTTTGATAAGCGGATTTGACGAGATCCCCCAATCCCCTCAGGGAAAAATCTTCCTGACCATTCTGGCCGTTATAAAGGATGTTGAATTTTATCCTCGTGTCATCGGCAAGGAAATTAATCGATTGGATATACCAATCCGCCTTTTCTCCGGCTTGGATCCTGTTTGTCCCGAATTCACCGAGTCCGAATGGCAAGATGAGGGAGTCCCCGACGGATCGCCGGGACTCAAGGAACCGTCCCATTTCATTGTAAAAATACTCTAGGGCCTGCTCCAGCGTTTGCGCCCGCTTTTCATGGTGCTCATAAGCGTCTACGAAAACCAAATCCGCATATCCTGGACCGGGAAAATATTGAAAGGGTCGGTTCCAGGAGGTCAATGGAAAGTCTTCGGCATTGGGACAGAAAACCCAAAGTAGATTACTCGCGCCAGCCTTTACGAACAGATCATGAACATGGCGCCAGGCCTCGACGAATTTTTCGGGGCCATCCGCATGCCCGTCTCCATCGGCGTCTCCGCCGCCGGAGTAAGGATACCAATCCCCGTTCATTTCATGCGCATAACGTAAAAGGATTGGATGCCGGAAATCCCGGAGGACGCCAGCCAGGGATAGAAGTGGCGCGTCGAATTTCCCCTTGTTGATCATACTGATGAAAGTCTTCTGCAATGCCATGTCCGGCTCATCATAATCTTTGGGATCCAAAGTCACATAAGGAACACAACCCTTGGCGTGCACGGCATCCAGAAAGCTTTTAAGGTGCTCGGGTTGGCTTGATAGATCGAAATATGCGCCTACCAAAGCCGGGTAAACGCCGGACTGATCGTGGAATGCCTCCACATTCGAATCGACCTCCCCGGAATAGTTCATGGACTGGAATGCGAATTGCATACCAACAATATTGCTCCCGTTATCTATCGCATAGCTAACGCCCAGGGGATTTATCGCATTTCGGAGCAGCGAGAGATCGAAATTTGTAGGAATGTCATTGGGAGCTTTCTCGGTTTCAAATATGCAGGATCCGAACAAGAGCGGGCATACCATGATCAATCCGACAAATAGCGAATAGAACAAAGGCTTATTACGATTGCAGGGGTTCAATTTTAGCGCTCCTTCCAAAGGACAAAAAATTCTCCGTAAGTAATCCGCTACCGGTGCAGCGAAGCAACGTATTCAACATAAAGTGCGTCTTGGAGGAAAGCCTCATTGCTTGGGAAAAGGTACAGAAAATTATTGGTTTGAATAGCCCCTTTGAACTTTAGCCCCTAACGCTACTCCCATGATTCCGGATTCTTTCCGAGAATTGTGGGGCCGATAGTATTCCGAAACCCTCCGGACGCGCCACCTCACCCAAGTCATCGGCGGATCCTCATACGCGGTAAGCGTCATCCTCTCCGTCTCCAAGAGCGACTGGTATTGGATGACCCAGCTCTCCTGGGGCGTCTGACCCGGCTTCGCGCCTCTGGCGACCGGTTCCGCCCCAGCCCCTGCAAAAAGACCCGTTTCAGCTTTCCATCCTGGGTTATATTAGGTTAACGCATGGGGAAAACGAGGGTCCGACATTCGGCGGGGTTCGCCCTGCTTTCCTGCTTTGCCTGCCTCTCCAGCATCCTCATCCTCTGTAGCTGCGGCTCCCGTTCCGACACCCGGCAAATCAAGATCCTCTGGGCCGAGTGGCGCCCTTCCGATGCCCTGGCCGAGCTCGGGAAGATCTATGAGAAGGAGACGGGCATCCCGGTCAAGCTGGTCAAGAAATCCTGGGACGGGGCCTTTGGCGATGCCGCCTTCGCCGAGTTCCGCAATCGGGACGACAATTACGACATCATCATCGGCGACAGCCAATGGATGGGGCTGGGCGTGGTGGGACATCATTACGTGGAATTGACCGATTGGATGCGCGGGAACCTGGACACGTCCGATATCGAGCCCGCGGCGCTCAAGTGGTACTGCGAATATCCCAAGGGCTCCAGCCGCTATTATGCGGTCCCCTGCGAGGCGGACGCCATGGCCTGGGCCTATCGCAAGGATCTGTTCGAGGATCCGCAGCGGAAGGCCGCCTTCCGCGAATGGCTGGCCGGAAGGCACGTAACTCCGGCGTTTCCCCTGGCCCCGCCCAAGACCTGGGAGGAGCTGCGCTACATCGCCCTCTTCTTCAAAGAGACCATGCCCGGCATGGCGGGACTGGTGATGCCCACCTCGCGCAGCTATGACAAGGCCACCATGAACTTCCAGGCGGTGATGTGGGCCTTCGGAGGGGAGTACGGGGACTTCGCCACCAATCAGGTCACGATCGATTCGCCGAATACGGTGGAGGCCTTGCGTTTTTTCGCCAGTCTCATGGAGGCGACCTCTTCCGGCGGGCGCAATATGGGCTACAACGAGATCAATGCGGAATTCATGTCCGGCCGAGCGGCCATGGCTTGCAATTTCATGGCCTTCTTCCCCGTGCTGGCGAGCCCGGCGGACGATCCGGATTTCCACGACAAGATCGGGTACTTCAACTCGCCCGCGCACGTGGATGGGCAAGGCGTCTCGCGGCGGGCCGTCAGCCTGGGCGGCCAGGGCATGAGCATCAACGCGCATATCTCCGCCGCGCGCCAGGAACGCGCCAAGGGCTTCCTGAAATGGTTCTCCGATCGGGAGCGCCAGCGGATCTGGGCGGACAAGGGCGGCTTCACCTCCAACCGCACCGTGCTGGCGAGCGAGGCTTTCCGCCGCGCGGCCCCGTATAATCCGCGCTTCGAGGAGGCCTTCCGCCTCATGAAGGATTTCTGGTCGCTGCCGGAATACGACGATATGCTCAAGGTCTGCCAGAGGGAATTCTGCGCCGTATTCCAGGATGGCGCCGATCCCGTCGAGGCCGTGCGGCACGTGCAGGCCGAACATGAGGCCATCCTCCGCAAGCATGGGCGCATTCCATGAGCGATAAATCATGAGCGATAAATCCCGATTCCTCACCGACACCGGGGTGCGCAACCTCTGCATCCTGCCCGCCTTGTTCCTGCTCATCGCCTTCAACGTCTTCCCGCTACTGGCGTCCCTGGGGATCAGTTTCACGGATTTCAATCCCATCCTGGATATCACGCCCCGCTTCAACGGGACCGAGAATTATGCGGCCCTGCTGGACAGCCCGCGCCAGGAGGTCTGGCGGGCCTTCTCGCGCACCTCCGCCCTGGTTCTGGTCACCGTGGGCCTGGAAACCTTGATCGGTTTCGGCGCGGCCCTGCTGCTGCGCAGGAACTTCCGGGGACGGGGATTGTTCACGGCCATCCTGCTCATCCCCATGATGCTCTCGCCGGCGGTGATGGGGTCCTTTTGGCGTTACCTGTTCAACGCGGATTACGGCGCCCTGAACTGGCTCCTGGACGCGCGTTGGAGTTGGGACGGGAACCAGGCGCGCGCTTTCTGGGCGGTGGTCATCGCGGAAGTGTGGATGTGGACGCCGTTCATGATGCTGCTGTCGCTGGCCGGGCTCTCCGGCATCCCCAAGACCCTCTATGAGGCCGCCGAGGTCGATCGCGCGGGAGCCTGGTTCCGGTTCCGCCAGATCACCTTGCCCCTGGCCGCGCCCATGGTTCTTTTGGGCGTGGTGTTTCGGGCGATGGATACCTTCCGGCTCTTCGATACGGCCATGGTCCTGAACGGCAACCTGGAAGGCCAGCCCACCACCTTCGTGAGCGTCCTCCTGCATGCCCGCGGATTCGGAGGCAGCCGATCCCTGGGCGAACCCACGGCCTTGGCTTATCTGCTGCTCATCGCCTCTTTGGCGCTCGCAACCTTGGTCCTCCGTTATCTCGATCATCTCCGCGGGCGGCGCGCATGAAGCTGAAGAGGGGTTCGACCGATGCGGGCGCCGTTCCCGGGGGAGGCGGAGCCGCGCCCTTGCGGGCCATGCTGCTGGCGGCCTATGCGATGATCTCCCTGTCCCCGATCGTCTGGATGGTCATCACCAGCGTGAAGCATCCCGCGGATACCGCGGCCCTGCCGCCCCGCTTCCTGCCGGGAGCCTCGGCGCCCGAGAACTCCTTCTGGTTCCGCTTCACCCTCGGGAATTTCCAGAAGGTCCTCGCCGATGCGGATACCCTCCGCTACTTCCTCAACTCCATCCTCGTCTCCGCGGGCAGCACCGTGGCCTCGGTGACGATAGGGACACTCGCAGGTTACGGGTTCAGCCGTTTCCCCTTCCGCGGGAGCCGGGACGGCCTGTTCTTCATCCTCTCCACGCGCATGCTGCCGCCCCTGGCGGTGGCCGTGCCCATCAGCTTCATGTACAGCCGCGTAGGCCTGTTGGACACGCGCTTCGGACTCATCCTCCTCTATACCTGCTTCAACCTGTCCTTCACCACCTGGATGATGAAGGCGATCCTGGACGAGATCCCGCTCGCCTACGAGGAGGCTGCCATGCTCGACGGCCATTCGCGCCTGGAGGCCTTGGTGCGCGTGGTCCTACCGTCGGCGATCCCGGGACTGGCGGCCACGGCGGTCTTCTCCCTCATCTCGGCCTGGAACGAATACGCCTTCGCGCTCACCTTGACCAGCACCGATGCCGTGACCATGCCCGTGCGCATCCACGCCATCATCGGGGACAATAGCTCCATCCCTTGGGGCCCGTTGGCGGCGGCTTCCGTCCTGTTCCTGATGCCCATCGTTTTCTTCGGGTTGATGATGCGGAGGCATCTGGTTCGTGGGGTGACCTTCGGCGCGGTTAAGGGGTAGATGGCGATGCGCGCGGTGGCGAGCACGAGAGAGGGGCTTGGCGGCGCT
>DAINDC010000170.1:0-9895 GCA_036732085.1 Fibrobacterota bacterium
CCCGCCTCTGCGCATCCCTAATCCGATCTTGATTGCCGCCCCTGACTGCGAAATGGCCGGTGACGGTGAAACCCGGCGAATACGGGCTTCCCAGACGAGACTGCGCCACCACGCTTCCCCAAGCCACAAGTCCTTGGTTTTATTAAATTTCCCCGCTGGCACGCATCCGGTTCGGCCGAAGTTGGGCCAAGGTTCGGACAAATTTCAGGGGAGCTTTACAATGGAAGTCAATCGCGATCAGGTCCTGCGCATGGCCAAACTCTCCCGCCTGGAACTCACCGAAGCCGATGTCGAGAAGATGACCGTTTCCATGAACCAGCTCGTGGAATACATGAAGGTCCTGAAGGAAATCAACCTTAGCGAAGTGGAGCCGATGCTCGCCGTCGACACCTCGCCCCGCCCCATGCGTGAAGACGTCCTGGTTCCGGGCCTGACCAAGGAGCAGGCCTTCCGCAATGCCCCCGCCGTGAACCTGGAACATTTCTCCATCCCCAAGGTGATTGGTTGATGCCCGATGTCCTCCGCCGTCAGTTGCGTGGTTCCCGCCCGTTGGGCCTCCAGCCGCTTTCCCGGTAAGCTGCTGATGCCCCTCGCGGGCGTCCCCCTCATCGTCCACACCTTGCGCCGCGCCGAGGCCGCCGGGTGCTTCGCCGAAATCCTCTGCCTCACGGACTCGGAGAATATCCTGGCCGTGGCCCGCAAGGCCGGCTTCCGCGCCGAGATCAGCGGGCCCGCCGCCAATGGCACCGAACGCATCGCCCGGAATCTGCGCACCATCTCCAACAATCTCATCGTCAACCTCCAAGGCGACGAGCCAATTTTTCCCAGCGCGGGCCTGCGCCTGCTCTGCAATGCCCTCCAAGCCGATCCGGTTTCGGCCCACGTGCTCGTCCACGATCGGGAACTCAGCCCGGAGGAAATCGCCAATCCCAATCGCTGCAAGGCCGGTCTCGATGCGGAAGGACGGGTCCTCGATTTTTATCGGGCCCAGCCCCATGATTCCGCCACCGAACGCCTGCCCATCGTCCTCTCGCGCCTCCAGATGGGCGCCTATGGATATGCCAAGGACTACCTGAGAAAATACGCCACTTTGTCAGTCTCCCCATTGGAACTTTCCGAAAGTCACGAACTGCTGCGTGACCTGGAGTTGGCGCCGGTGCGGTCGCATGGCTGCGCCGAATCGAGCCAAGCCGTTGATGTTCCCCAAGATCTGGAAGAAGCGCATGCCTTGCTGCTGAGGAGCGCCTGATGTGCCGCCAAGCCCCATGCTTTATGGCTATAATTGCAGAAAATGAAATGACCGGCCGCATCGATTCGGCCCTTCGGAAGCTTTAGGAAGGATAAGCGTGGCTAAGCCTCGGAAACCCACTACCAAGTTCATCATCGTTACGGGAGGCGTGCTCTCCGGACTGGGCAAGGGCATCGCCGCCGCATCCATCGGCAACCTCCTCTCCGGCCGCCTCAAGGTCATTCCCGTCAAGTGTGACGGATATCTCAATACCGATCCCGGCACCATGAATCCCATCGAGCATGGCGAAGTGTTCGTCCAGGACGATGGCGGCGAAGTGGACATGGACTTCGGCCACTACGAACGCTTCATGGGCATCGAGACCAAGTTCTATTGGAACCTCACCATGGGCAAGGTCTTCAAGAACATCCTCGACAAGGAGCGTCGCGGCGACTACCTGGGCAAGACCGTCCAGTTCATCCCGCATGTCACCGACTCCATCAAGGTCTGGTTCCACGAGATCGCCCGCAATGAGAATGCCGATGTCCTCCTCATCGAGGTGGGTGGCACGGTCGGCGATTTGGAGAACCAGTTCTACCTGGAAGCCATCCGCCAATTGAAGCGCGATGTGGGCCATGAGAACCTGCTCTATATCCACCTGACCTACGTGCCCGTGCCCGAAGGCGTCCATGAGCAGAAGTCCAAGCCTACCCAGATGTCGGTGCGGTTGCTCAACGAGAAAGGCATCGAGCCCGATATCATCATCGGCCGTTGCCCCGAACTCCTGAGCCCGTCCATCAAGGAGAAGATCGCCTCCTATTGCAATATCAGCCCCAACGCCGTCATCTCGGGTCCGGACGTCACCTCGGTCTACGAGATCCCGCTCATCTACGAGAAGGAAGGCCTGCCCGAACTCCTGCACGCGGCCCTGGGCATCTACTCCCCGCCCGACCTGCGCCAGTGGGAAACCTGGGTCACGAATATCAAAACCAACCAGGTCAATCCGCGCAAGGTGGTCACCATCGCCCTCTGCGGCAAGTACACGACCCTCGAAGACTCCTATGCCTCCGTGGTCGAAGCGCTCACCCATTGCGGCGCGCATCTCAATGTCCGCGTCGATATCAAATGGGTGGACACCTCCAAGCTGGAAAGCGCGGGCTCGCTGGAAGAGGCCATGCAGGGCGTCGACGGCGTCATCGTACCCGGCGGCTTCGGCCATCGCGGCATCGAAGGCAAGATCAAGGTCATCCAATACGTCCGGGAAAATAATATCCCCTACCTGGGCATCTGCTATGGCATGCAATTGGCCGTGGTCGAATACGCCCGCAATGTCTGCGGCATGGCCGGCGCCAATACCACCGAGGTCATCCAGGAAGGCATCAAGGTCGAATACCCGGTCATCGACATTCTGCCCGGCCAGAAGAACCTGAGCAACAAGGGCGGCACCATGCGCCTGGGCGGCCACGACGTGGAAATCAAGCCCGGCAGCGTCGCCTACAAGATCTTCGGCAACAAGGCCATGGTCCGCCAGCGTTTCCGCCATCGTTACGAAGTGAATCCCGAATTCATCAAGGCCCTGGAAGATAAGGGCCTGGTCTTCTCCGGCAAGCATCCCACCGAGAATATCATGCAGGTGATGGAGCTCCCGGACCATAAGTTCTTCATGGGATCGCAGTTCCATCCCGAACTCACCAGCAACCTGCGCAGCCCCTCGCCGCTCTTCTACCACCTGGTCAAGGCCGCGATCTCGGAATAAGGCTCTCGGAATAAGGGCGCCGCTCCGAATAGGCGCATTCCCCGGAATTAGCGTATACCTCTTAAAAAAAGCGTATACTAAAGTCCGTGGATAAACCGGCCGCAGGAATGAGCTAACATGGCCCGTCTGGTCATCATCGACGACGAAAGCCATATCACCGATATCATCGCGCGCTACTTCCGCGAGAAGGGCCACGAGGTGATGGGCACCACCAGCGCAGAGGAAGCCCTGGTCCACCTCCAGTCCCATCCCGTGGACCTGGTCATCACCGACATCGCCATGAAGGGCCTCTCCGGCCTGGACCTCCTCAAGAAGATGAAGGATCTGGCGCTGGACATCCCCGTCATCGTCACCACCGGCAATCCCTCCCATAGCAGCGCCGTCCAGGCCCTGCGCTCCGGCGCCTTCGATTACGTGGTCAAGCCCTTCCATCTCGAGGAGATCTCCGAACGCGCGGACCGGGCCCTCTCGACCAAGCGGGTCAAGGACGAAAACCTCCTCTACTCCAAGCTCGTCTCCCTCCATTCCATCTCGCGCGTCACGGCCGAAGCCGCTTCCATGGAGGATCTCTCCACCAAGGTCATCAAGCTCGGCACGCGCCTCACCGGCTCCGATGGCGGCTGGTATTGGGTCAGTTCACCCGGATCCGCCACCGCGCTCCTGGCCGATAAGATCCTCTACCCGGAAGCCGATAGCCTGGAACTGCACGGCCTGCTCCTCAAGCTGGCCCGCACCACGGCCGAAGCCTGTGACCTGCAAGTCTTCGATGCGCCCGAGGGCTCGGCGTTACCGGCATGGTACCTGGCCCTGCCGGTCGAGGTGGGTTCGGCCCTGCACGGCGTCCTCATCTTCCGGCGCTCCAAGCCGCAGGCCAAATACGATGCCGTGGATCTGGAGGTCTTCAACCAGCTCGCGGCCACCTTCGCCCTGGGCATCCGCGCTTTGGGCCTCTTCCCGAAACCGGACGCGCCCGATCTGTCCGAAGGCGGCAAGACCCTGGAATCCTGGGCCAGGCTCATCGGCCAGATGGTGGACGAGCATTGCCGCGGCTATGAGAGCAAGGGCGAACGCGTGGAAGCCCTGGGCAAGCTGCTCATGAAGGAGATGAATTGGCCGGAGGCGCAGGGCGAGTCCTGGCCGCTGGTCTGCCGCATCTACGAGATCGCCAAGATGCGGGTACCGCAGAAGTTACTGGAGAACCGCCAGGTCCTGGGCGAAGAGGATCTGGAATTCGTGCATGCGCAGTCCGCCTGGGCCTGCGAGCGCATCCGGGGCATGCCCGGGCTGGAGACCACGGCGCAGGTGCTGGAAGACTTCCAGGAGAACTACGACGGGTCCGGCAAACCGCGGGGGATCAAGGGCCGGACGATAGCGCCGCTGGCGCGGCTGCTGGCGGTGACCGATGCGTTCATCTCCATGCGCTCGGCGCGGCCGTATCGGGAGGCGTTGACGGAGGCGGAGGCGATCGAGGTGGTGCGGCAGGGGAGCGGGAGGCGGTTCGATCCGGAGATGGTGTTGGGGTTGAGTAAGGCGCGGGGGATTTAGATTAAGAATGTCTTTCACTAAGAAAGCATTCGTTTAAACCGATCGAGTGCAATCGGGCTCCTTCCGTTGTCTTCATAAGCATCAATGTGCGCTCGCATTGCAGCCTTCATGTTCGCAGTGTCCAATCTCGGCAGCCAAAAATCCTTCATTTCATTCTGAACGTGAGATTCAGCAGCTTGCATCTCCGCAACTAATTCCGCTCGGCCATTCACGATGAATGCGATATCCTCAAAGTCATGGCTTGTAAAATAATCGCCCTTCCCCCTGGTCTGGAAAGCCTCGGTCTTGGTCGCGAGATAATAGACGGATTGTACGATGTTTACGCTCAGGCCGTTTGGAAGTTCAAGGGTCATAGGGCTTACAACCGCATCCTTGTACCATCGGTTTGTGAATCCAAGTATGCCTTCCATGGTTGGCATCACATCTAATATCACTTCGTCCTTTTCCCATCGACATATGAGCGGTGGAATATTGGAATCATGATGGAAACCGGCTTGTCTTAGGCGCTCTTCAATTCGGTTGTATTCGAGGCGGGATGCGACTTCAATAATGCAATCAACATCCTCCGTGGGCCTGGGCTTGCGCCCGGCTGAGTCCGTAATAAGGATTTCGGTGACTCCGCCTCCTACAAAGACTAATCGATCTATAATCCCCGGAAGGGATTCTGCAATCTTTTCCAGGCGAAGCAAGATTTCAGACATGGCTTGAATCCAGTTCCAATTTTTTGGAAAGGACCCCGGATGCAAGATTCCTTTCCCTCGCTCTTCCTTCCCGTACCATATCCACCAACGCCAAAAGTATGTAAAGCTCTTGGTTCTCTTCCTTTTCCACGGCGTCTGGAAGGGAACGAAAGAGTGGTTTGATTCCAATACCTCTTACCTTGCCTTGTGGGTAAGGCCAGACCGGAATGTCGTTTTCCTCTCCATTCGCAAATGCATTCTCCAATTTTGCTCCGACTAAGCCGGTGGGAACGCCTCTGGTTCTCGTGCCCTTCTCAATGGGAAATGAATAACGAACACCATGGATAATGAACTCTTGAAGGGCATAGGGTACGGATTGTGGGACTTGGTTTCTCAAGTCGCTTCCTATCATCAGTCCTGAACTGATAGCGCGTTTGATAGCGCCATTGATTTCGGAGAGGCTCATACCGAGACTCCGTGCCAGGTCTCGCTGGTTCCATTTAATGTTGCGAAGGGTCCATACCTTTAAGGCAACGACCAGATCTTGAGGCTTTAGAGCCATTTATGTTCCTTGTTCGGAAACAGCGAACAGTATAAATATACATGAGGTTAGCGATGTTTTCAAGAAAAAACCCATTTATACCCTTCATCAGTTGATTTCAAACCTTGCGGACTCCATAGACCGCAAAGTTCTCGTCCCACACCCACAGGATTTTCACCTTCAAGCAAAGGTCGAATTGTTTCCTCTGAGGAAGCCGCGTGATATCGCGTTGCTGCGCCTTCTGCTCACAGTCGCTTGCATGGGCGATCGGCAGGCACTTGCAAATCCGCTCTCAATGCCCCTCGAAATGGCAGAATTACTTAGTTTTCGCAGGCTACCGAACTGTGCAGCGCCGTTATACGCTGCCATCCATTTCGAATCCAAATCCTTAGCCGTTTAGGACCACCCCTTGGCCATCAAAAAATCCGATCTCTACAGTTCCCTTTGGAAAAGCTGCGACGAACTGCGCGGCGGCATGGACGCGTCCCAATACAAAGATTACGTGCTGGTTCTCCTCTTCGTGAAATACGTTTCGGACAAATACATGGGCCAGCGCGACGCCGTTCTGGAAGTCCCCAAGGGCGGCAGCTTCGCGGATATGGTGGCCCTCAAGGGCGATAAGGAAATCGGCGACAAGATCAACAAGATCATCGGCAAGCTCGCCAAGGAAAACGATCTCGTAGGCATCATCGACGTGGCCGACTTCAACGATAGCGATAAGCTCGGCAAGGAAAAGGAAAAGGTCGATCGCCTCTCCAACCTCATCGGCATATTCAATACGCCCGCGCTCGACTTCAAAGGCAACCGCGCCGAGGGCGACGATATCCTGGGCGATGCCTATGAATACCTGATGCGCCACTTCGCCACCGAATCCGGCAAGAGCAAAGGCCAGTTCTACACTCCGGCCGAAGTCTCCCGCATCATGGCTAAGGTCATCGGCATGGGCGACGCCACCAGCGCCAAGCAAACCATCCATGACCCCGCCTGCGGATCCGGCTCCCTATTGCTCAAGGCGCACGATGAAGCCAAGAGTAGCACCGGGCATGACCTCACGATTTACGGACAGGAAATGGACAATGCCACCAAGGCCTTGGCCAAGATGAACATGATCCTCCACGATTGCCCCTCGGCGGAAATCTGGCAGGACAACTCCCTCTCCACCCCGCACTTCAAAGACAAAGGTCAACTCAAGACCTTCGACTTCGTGGTCGCAAATCCGCCCTTCTCCACCAAGGCCTGGAGCAATGGCTTCAATCCCGAAGAAGATGAATTCAACCGCTTCAAATTCGGGGATCAGACCCTGATCCCGCCCGATAAAAACGGCGACTATGCTTTCCTCCTGCATATCCTGGCCACACTCAAGAGTACGGGAAAGGGCGCGGTCATTCTCCCGCATGGCGTTCTCTTCCGGGGCGGCGCCGAAGCCGCGATCCGCAAGACCATTCTTCGCCGGGGCTATATCAAGGGCATCATCGGACTGCCTGCCAACCTCTTCTACGGCACCGGTATTCCCGCCTGCATCATCGTGCTCGATAAAGAACAAGCCAATGCCCGCAAGGGTCTTTTCATGATCGATGCCTCCAAGGGTTTCCTCAAGGACGGCAATAAGAATCGTTTGCGCGCCCAGGACATCCATCTCATCGTCGACGCCTTTACCCGCCAACTGGAACTGCCGCGTTACTCGCGCATGGTGCCCATGGCTGAAATCGAAGCCAATGATTTCAACCTCAACCTCCCGCGCTATATCGACAGCACGGAACCGGAGGATATCCAGGACATCGATGGGCATTTGCGCGGCGGCATCCCCAAACGCGATATCGACGCGCTCAACCGATTCTGGAAAGTCTTTCCCGGCGTTCGTTCCACCATTTTGAAAAAAGCGGATCGGCCTGACTATGCGATGCTTAAGGTTCCCATCGGTGAGGTGAAGGCGGCCATTTTCGGGCATGCGGAGTTCACGACCTTCAACCAGGGGGTAACGTCCCTGTTTACGGAATGGAAGAGCAAGCATCTGCCCAAGCTCAAAGGCATCCAAGTGGGCGGCAAGCCCAAGGCCTTGATCGAAACCCTTTCCGAGTCCCTGCTCGAAACCTTCCGCCAGGCCCCGCTTATCGACGCCTACGATATGTACCAGCACCTGATGGATATGTGGTCGGAAACCATGCAGGACGATGTCTACATGATCGTCAGCGATGGTTGGAAAGAGGCCGCCAAGCCGCGTCTGATTATTGAGGATAAGGAAAAGAAAACCAAGGAGCAAGCGGACTTTACGATTGGGAAGCTCAAGTACAAGGCGGAGCTCATTCCTACGGCCCTGGTGATTGCCCGGTATTTTTCGAAGGACGCTGCGGCGATAGAAGGTCTTGAGGCGGAAGTGGCCGGTCTCGATCAGAAGCTGGAAGAGCTGAAGGAAGAGCATGGCGGGGAAGATGGGTTGATGGCCGACGTGGTCGAGGATGGGAAGATTGCCAAAGGGGTCGTGGCTGCGCGGTTGAAAACGATCAAGGCCGATAAGAGCGCAGCGGATGAGCGCAACGTTTTGGAAGAGTATCTCGATTTGGTCGAGCAGGCAGCCGTCGCGAATAAGGAAGTGAAGGCGGCGCAGAATGCCTTGGAGGAAAAGGTGGCGGCGCAGTACGGAAAGCTCGGCGAAGCGGATATCAAGGCCTTGGTGGTGGAGGACAAATGGTTGACCACCTTGGCGGCCTCCGTGCAATCGGAACTGGATCGCGTGTCACAGGGGCTCACCGGGCGTGTGCGGGAATTGGCGGAGCGGTATGGGACGCCTTTACCTCAGGTTCTGAGTCAGGTCGATGAGTTGGAGAAGAAGGTGGCCGCGCATTTGGAGAAGATGGGATTTTCGATATGAGCGAAGCATTGGAATTCCGTCAGTTAGTGGACTTGTGCGGGGCAACCCACCAGGAGATGCAAAATAGGGCAAGCCGAACGGTGGATACCTACCTGGTCGTCCGAAATTGGCTATTTGGCTGGTATTTGGTGGAGTTTGAACAAAACGGCGTGGATAGGGCTGAATACGGGAATCGCTTGATTGAAAATCTTGCGGAAGCGCTAAAGAACAAAGGAATTAAAGGCATTTCGCCGGTCAATCTCAGAAAGAGCCGTGCTTTTTATCAAGGCTACAAGGACATCGGCCGGACGGCTCCCACCCACTCATTCTCCCAGGAACAGATTCAACAGACAGTGTCTGTTGAATTGGCGCCGACCCTGAGGCCCAGTGCTGAAATGATGCGCTTTGTTTCCGAAGCTTTGCTCCAGCACTTCACTTTAGGCTGGTCCCATTACGTCACCCTACTGACTTTGGATAACCTTGAAGAACGCCGTTTCTACGAAATCGAAGCTACTTCAGGCAGTTGGAGCATTCGTGAAATGGAACGGCAAATAGCCAGTTCGCTTTACCAACGTCTGGCCCTGAGTCGCGACAAAGAAGAAGTTCGCAAGCTCTCTACTCAAGGTTTGGTCATCGAAAAAGCCGCCGACATCATCAAAAGCCCCTTCGTGCTGGAGTTCCTGGGACTCGAAGAAAAGCCGGCCTATTCGGAAGAGGATTTGGAATCCTCCATCATCGAAAAACTGGAAACCTTTCTGTTGGAATTGGGAAAGGGCTTCCTCTTTGAAGCGCGCCAAAAACGGTTCACCTTCGACAACGATCATTTTTACGTAGACCTGGTTTTTTACAACCGCCTCCTGCGCTGCTATGTATTGATCGATTTGAAACGCGATAAATTGACGCACCAGAATCTGGGGCAAATGCAGATGTACGTCAACTATTTCGATCGCTATGTGAAAGCCGAAGATGAGCTTCCGACCATCGGCATCGTGCTTTGCCATCGGAAAAGCGACGCCTTGGTGGAATTGACCTTGCCCGCGAACGCGAACATTTTCGCTTCCAAGTATCAACTGTACTTGCCCTCCAAGGAAGAGTTGAAGCAACAGTTGGAGCGGATCGAGGCTGAGCTTTCCCAGAATTTGGGCGGGGAGAAAGAGTCATGACCCCTTCCCTTTTTGGGCGCACCCCTGCGGGTCGGGCTTGCTCTGGGGTACGCTATCGCTCCCGTCCCTACGGGACCAGCGGCCTGGCGTCCGCTGCCCGCCGCATCCCTTGCGCGAAGAGTTCTGGCGAGGTA
>DAINDC010000170.1:9905-10723 GCA_036732085.1 Fibrobacterota bacterium
TTCAATGGAATCGAATCGACATTAGCGAACTTTCGACTGTTCTTCTAACACGTGAAGACCTAGAAAGATTTCGACTTCGAAAGGGTGATCTACTTGTTTGTGAAGGTGGTGAGGTCGGGCGTTCGGCAATTTGGGATGCTCCGACAGAGGAGTGTTATTTTCAAAAGGCGCTCCATCGATTACGACCGTTAAACGGGTTCGATACGCGTCTCATGCTCGCGTTTCTTCGGCTTTGGTCGGACAACGGCGAATTGGCAAACTATGTAACACAGACGAGTATTGCCCACCTTCCCCGCGAAAAGTTTGTGGAAATTCCGATTCCACTTCCCCCTCTCCCCGAACAACGCGCCATTGCCACCGCCCTGTCGGATGTCGATGCCCTGATCGCCGGACTGGACCAACTCATCACCAAGAAACGCGACCTCAAACAGGCCGCCATGCAGCAGCTCCTCACCGGTCAGAAGAGGTTGCCGGGGTTTCAGGGGGAGTGGAGAAATTCTCGGCTGGGTGATGTAGCTCATATTAAAACAGGGAGCAAAAATAATGAAGATAAAGTCAATGATGGTGCTTACCCTTTATTCGTCCGCTCCCAGACAGTCGAACGTATTGATAGTTACTCATATGACTGTGAGGCGATTCTTGTCCCTGGCGAAGGTGGAATTGGGAGTATTTTTCATTATATAAAGGGCAAATTTGATTGCCATCAACGAGTCTACAAAATCAGCTTGTTCAATAGCGAAACGTGCGGGAAATTCATTTTTTATGGTTCTACCGGCATTTGTGTGGTCGCATATTCAGGCCCCCGCAATGGAATAGGA
>DAINDC010000171.1:0-6905 GCA_036732085.1 Fibrobacterota bacterium
GCCCTATTCTGTTCCGAAGACGCCGTTTCTGAAACAGCGCGACTTTATGCTGGTTAGGCTGGAAAAGGCGGGAAGTTTACTTCTTGCCTTTTTCTTTGCAGGCCACCACGAAACCGGCCAACACCCCGTCCATATAGAACCGGGAGAAGGTCATGAGTCCGGTGAGCTGCTTGCCGTAGCGGGTTTCCTGGTTCGCTTCGATCTGCAGGGACTTGTCCTGCCAGGGCGCGCGCACCATGGTGTCGAGGGCGGCATCCGAGCCATGGATCTTGGCCACGATCTTGGAGAGCGGTTTGCCGAGCATCTCCACCTGCGTATGCCCGTAGAGCGTACGTGAGGCTTCGTTCCAGGCGATTACCTTGAGTTCCGCATCGGTGACCACCACGGCGGGGCCGGTGGCATTGCGATAGGCGGCCGCGGCCTTGGTAGCGCGGGCATAGATCTCTTCATCGAGGGCTTCGGGCGAAATCCCGATTTCCTCGACATAGCGCATCACGGCTTCTTCCGTCAGGCGCCTTGGACCACGTCCAATCCGCTCATACGGCATCCGACCCTGGTCAAGCCAGTTGATGACCGTCTGGGCCGAGACATGGAACAACTTTGCCACTTCCCCTGTAGTTAACATCTTATAACTCCTGAAAATCCACCAGCCCCTTCATGCGGAATGGGTAGTGATTTCTACGGATTATTATCCACCAGGTTTTGTGAAGTTTCAACACGTTTCTTTTTTTGGACTCTTACCTATGCTGTGGAAGATGCGTATTAATGGGCTTTGCACGGCGACGGTGAAAATATAGAAACTCAAATTCTTCTGGATTGGCGCAAGCGGTTTCCATCCGCGCGAATGATATAATCACCGGAAACCGGCTTAGTTATGAATATACCCACCATGCTTCCCATACCCGTGGTTTTCCTGGGCGACGACCAGGAACTGGCGCTGCGTCTGGCCGGCTGCTTCGCGGAAATAGTTTGGGAGGAAGACTACCGGATCGCCCCGTTTTTCCAGGCTCGCAGGCCGCAGGAGTGGCGCGCGGCGCTGCCCGAGCAAGGCCGCGGCCTGGTCTTCGTGGAGATGCCGCCCGCCTCGGCGGGCCCGAAAGGGATGCAGCGGGAATCGCTCCTCATCGGCGAGTTGCGCGCCTATAACGACGGCCTGCAGATCGCGCTCTTGGCCGAGGACGATTCCGACTACTTCACCATCGCGCAAGACTTCAGCATCGGCAATGTCCTGAAGAAGAAGAGCTTCGACGCGTCCATCCTGCGCGCGCTCACCATCCGCCTGCTCACGGGAAACATCTTCGGATTCGCGCCTTATTTCCCTTACGGTTTCGCGGTGGGCCCGCTGTTCCGGACCTTTGTGGGCCGCGTCGTGGTGGAGGAAGTGATCGAGGAATGCTTCCAGGCCTGCAAGCCCTATGTGAATCCGGCCGAGGTTTCCAGCTTCAAGATGTTCCTGCATGAGCTCCTGACCAATACCTTCTCCTACGCCATCGAAGGCATCACTCCGGAAGATCGGGATTCCAAGCTCTTGCATGCTCCGCCCGTGGTCGACATCCCCGAGCGGCGCGGCATCAAGATCAGCCTGGTGACCGACGACGAGAAGGTGGGCTTTTCGCTGCAGGATTCCACCGGCAGCCTGAGCATGCTGAGGGTATTGCAGAAGTTACGGAGGCAGTCGCGCATCGGCGGGGAGAAGATGCCGCCCGGGATCTGGGACGAGAGTGGGAGGGGTATTTCCATGGTTTACCGCTACAGCCGCTTCATCGTCAATATCCTCAAGGGCGTGCGCACGGAGGTCATCTTCCTCCAGTATCATCGCCAGGAGCTCAACCGCTTCGAGAGCATTATCATCACCGAAGTTCATCCTTTTTGAGGCCGCGCGGCCCGCGCAAGGGGAGTCCTTTTTGAGGTCCCCGTCCCTGATGGGGTTTCCCCTTGCGGCTGCTATCGTCCATGGAAAAAATATCCCAGGTTGTCCACAGTCTATTCACAATTGTTAACAAGTCGTTGTGGAAAAAAGCCTAAATTCCCAGGTTACGGGCGTTTGAGCCTTCCTTTCCCGAAGATATGCAATAAAAACGACCATTGTTATTAGTTTCCGCCAAACCCTTCACGAGGTTGCACGTGGCTACGATCTTCCTGCTCCTTATTTCCAATATCTTCATGACCTTCGCCTGGTATGGGCATCTCCAATTCCGAAGCGTCCCGCTCTGGAAGGTCATCCTCGCGAGCTGGGGAATTGCCTTGCTGGAATATTGTTTTGCGGTGCCTGCGAATCGGCTCGGCTCCTATCATTTCACCACGGCCCAACTCAAGATCATCCAGGAGATCATCACCCTCTCGGTCTTTTCGGTCTTCTCGGTCCTATATCTCCGCGAGCCCTTCCGGTGGAATTACCTCGCGGCCTTCGCCATGATGGTCGGAGCCGTCTTTTTCATCTTCAAGAAATAGCGCGGACCCCGCCTTGAACACCATGGGATTGAAGGCCTTGGCGGCGAGGATCACCTTGTCGCCCACGCGGATGCCCTCCGCGTCCTGAGGCAGGGAGGTCACGCGCACCACCTCATTGCCGATCAGGATGGAAAGCACCCGTACCACGTCCGCTACCTTGATCTCCAGCACCACGCCCGTCAGCCGGATCTTGTTGCTCATGCGGCTCCCGCCGAAGATTTCCCCGGGCGGGCCCTGCCGATGGATGCGTCCGTCCTCCAAGCAAAGGACGCGTTTCGACAACCGGAAGATCTCGCCGAGGTCGTGGCTTACCAGGATGGTGGCGATGCGGAAGCGTTTTTGGATATCGGCGATCTCTTCCTGTAATTTCCCGCGCAGGTCCTGATCCAGAGCGGATAGGGGCTCGTCGAGCAGCAGGATGCGGGGCTCGGAGACGAGGGCCCGAGCGAGGGCCACGCGCTGCCTTTGGCCACCGGAGAGGGTTTCCGGCCGGCGAGAGGCGAGCGCGGTCAGATGGGTCAGCTCGAGGATTTCCTCCAATCGTACTTGATTAGGACGTGTGCGGGGATCCCTGAGCGCATATTCAAGGTTTCCGCGCACGGTCATATTGGGGAAGAGGGCATAGTCCTGGAAGACCAGGCCCGCGCGCCTGCGCTGGGGAGACAGATTGATCCCGGCTTCGCTATCGTACCAGGTCTCGCCGGCCACTTCGATGCGTCCGGAGTCCGGTGGCGTCAGTCCCGCGAGCATCCGCAGCAAGGTGGTCTTGCCCGCGCCGGAATTTCCGTACAGGGCGACCAATTCGCCTTCCGCGATCTCCAGGTCCGCGGCCAGCTCCATATCGCCATGGACGGAATGCAGGCGCTTGCGAAGGGAGAGCCGGATCATGGCCGCGCCCGCATCAGAAATTTTTCCAAGGCTTGCCGTTCACGGCGAACAAGCCCAGCAGGATGGCGAAGGAAAGCGCGAAGAGGAAGAGAGCATAGGCATGCGCGGAAGCGAAATGCAGTGATTCCACTTCGTCGAAGATGGCGACGGAGGCGACCTTGGTCACGCCCGGGATCTTGCCGCCGATCATGAGCACCACGCCGAACTCGCCCATGGTATGCGCGAAAGCGAGCACCATGCCGCTCAGGAGGGCCGGCTTGAGGTTGGGTAGGGAGACCTTGATGAGGGTCTGCCAGGCGGACTTGCCGAGCACGTAGGACGCTTCGGAGAGGGAGCGCGGCAGGCTTTCAAAACCGGCGATCAGGGGATTCATCATGAAGGGCAGGCTGAACAGGACGGAACCGATCACGAGCCCGGGGAAGGTGAACGCGAGGGAGATATGGAAATGCTCCAGCAGGAACCGGCCCGGGCCATAGGTGGGGCTGAAGGCGAGGAGCAGGTAGAAACCGAGCACGGAAGGGGGGAGCACCAAGGGCATGCTGACCAAGGCCTGCAGGGGCAGCCGGATGCGCGCAGGCGCCCGCGCCAGCCACCCTGCGAACGGAACCGAGATCACGATGAGGATGGCGGTGGTGCAGGTCGCCAGCTTCAAGGTCAGCCAGATGGGCTCGAAATCAAAGTCGGACATCGCGCTCCGCCAGGCTCACTTCCGTCGCTTTGATCAGGGCTTCGACCCTCATTCCTGGTTGCAGGCGCATGTCCAGAAGCGCATGGGTGCTGATGAGGGAGTGCAGGGTCCGGCCTTTGTAATCCAGGATGAGATGGGAGAGGATGCGACCCTGGTTGATGGCCCGGACGGCGCAGGGAAGCCGGTTCCGGATGCTGAGTCCCGCATAGGGAGCGATGCCGATGGACACTTCCGATTCCTTGAAGAGCACGGTGACCGGGCTTCCCGGGGCCAGATAACCGGCGGTCTCCGCGGACTCGAGCACCAGGGAGGTGATCCGGTCTCCTTGGACATCCACTTCCACGATGGAGATATCCCCTTCGGTTTCCAACAGGACCACGTTTCCAGTTAATGCATTCATGATAACGCGAGCCTCGCCCCAAAATCTAACAATCGTCCTTGTTTGAGGAAGCTTAGTGGAAGCTAAGCGGAAACGGGACTGGGAGGCCTGGTCTACCTGAATTGCTTAGGCCGGATTTATATATATTGGTTCACCTGACGGAAACCCCGGCCAGACCCATAGGATTAATGCAAAACTTTTTTCCGATTTTAATCTTGGCCCTTTTTTGGGCCGGGGATAACTCCTGGGCGGGGGAGAGTTCCTGGGCCGGGGAGCGTTCCGCTCAGATAACCGCGGCCGTGGCGGCCAATATGCGCTATCCCATGGAAGAATTGAACGCCGAGTTCAAGCAGCAAACCGCCATCGAGGTGAAAACCATCTACGGGTCCTCGGGAAAATTGGCGATGCAGATCAAGAGCGGCGCGCCTTTCGATGTCTTCGTCTCCGCGGATATGAGCAATCCCGATTCCCTGAAGCGCTGGGGCTTCGCATCGGAAAACCCCAAGCCTTATGCGTACGGGAAATTGGTCTTATGGACCTTGCAGGATGTCGATCCGAGCCGGGGCCTGGCCCTGCTGCTGGATGCCTCCGTTTCCAGGATCGCCCTCGCGGATACCGATAGCGCACCTTATGGCCGGCAGGCGGTGAAAGCCCTGCATCGTTCCGGCCTGTACGGCAAGGTCGCCTCCAAGCTCGTATTCGGCGAGAGCGTTTCGCAGGTGAACGAATATGTCCTGACCGGCAATGTGAATGCGGGATTCACGGCCAAGGGAAGGTGGGTGGAAGTGGATTCGACCTTATACGATAGAATCGCCCAAGGCGCGGTCCTTTGCAAGCATGGGCTGGAAAACCATCGCGAGGCCTCCGCCAAATTCCTGGCCTTCCTCTATTCCAAGGACGCACGGAAAGTATTGGGGAAATACGGATACGTCCTGCCTTGAACTGGCGCTAGGCCCCGCTCCTTGCTAACTTTCAGGACATGCCCGATCGCGATAACCGACCCCCGCTTTCTCCATCCGCATTGTCGGAACTGCAGGCCTGGTTCGGTCGCGCCATCAGCCAGCCGCTCCCTAGGGAATATCCGGGCAATCCCCTTTCCGTCTCCCGGCCGGATCTGGAACCGGAAGCCGATGCGCGCCTGAACGGCAAGGGCGGGCTTTCCGGCTTCGCCAGGCTCGGCGTCTATAACCAACAATATTGGTTCCGTCTCATCACCATCATGCAGGGTGAATACCCTTGCGCCGTGCATATCCTCGGCCTCCGCGAATTCAACCAATGGGTGATCCGGTTCCTGCAGGCTCATCCGCCCGCCTCGCCCTTCCTCGCCAACCTGGACTTGGATTTCCTGTCCTTCATGGAAGCGGAGTATCGGGAAGGGAATCGCGAAGCCGCGCTTCAATCCATCGCCTTCGACCGCGCCTTGTCCAAGGCCTTCGACGCTCCGGAAGGGATGGCCTTGTCCGCCGCAGGCATAACCGATCCCGGGGCGCTGATGTCCCGGAAGCTCGCCCTGGCGCCGCATGCCGCCCTCTTGCGCCTGGGATATGACTTCGATGCCTATCGGGCCAGATGCCTGGCCGACGAGAGCCTGGAGGCGGAGATCGAACTCAAGCCCTTGGAAAAGGAAGTCTGCCTGGTTCACTATCGGAACGAAGATCTGGAACTGCGGCAACAGCCGGTGACGGCGGCGGCCCTGGCGGTATTGCAGGAGTTCCGTACGCCCTCGCTCCTGGGAGAGGCCTTCGAGCGGTTGGACGGCAAGCTTTCGGCGGCGGAGCAATCCGAACTGGAAACCGGTCTGGCCGGCTGGTTCCAGGACTGGGTGGCGCGCGGATGGCTTTGCCTGGCCGACGGGGCGGAATCGGACCATGTTAACATAAAGGTTACGTGAACCGGAGGGGTTACCCTTGCCTCCCCTCCGACTTCCAGGTCAAACCGCGCCGCAGCGCCGGCGCAACTCCTCGAGGTAGGCCCGCGCGGCCTCCACATCGGACTCGGGCGGGGCCCAGGGGGCGAAGCGCTTATGGGTGCGCGCATCGTAATAGCCGTCGATGACTTCATAGAGCGCGGCTTCCGGGGACAGGATCAGCAAGGCATGCCAGACGCCGGCGGGGATTTCCACCTGCCGCGCCGCGCCGTCCGCAGGGTGGAGCGCCTCCGCGTCCAGGATCACCCGGTCCTCGACTTCGCCGGTGTCCGTAAAGGCGATCACCATCGCCCTTCCCTTCAATATGGTGAAGATCTCCAGCTTGTCCGGATCCTTGTGCCGATGCGGGGCGAAGTAAGAATCCGCGCATGCGGCATTCACCATCCGTTGTAGGCGATCCGTGGGTTGATGGAAGGCATGGTTGGCCCTCCGCCGGGGAGACTGGCGGGCCCGTATCAGGACCTCCTGGATCAGTTTTTCGTCCAATTTATCGCCGAGCATGAAATCCCTCCGCTTGCCTTGGCTTATAAAAACTTGCCTTGGCGTTTAAAAATAAACTGCCGACGCTCCAC
>DAINDC010000171.1:6915-10721 GCA_036732085.1 Fibrobacterota bacterium
CTCCACTTCCGATGGTATTGGCGCGGACGACGGACTTTCTGCCCCTAAAAAAAGGTGGAAGCGCGGCCGGGAACAATTGAAAAATGGGGGATATGCGCCCTATCCGCCCCGCCCCCGCCCCCGCCCTAAAGGCCTGCGTACTCTCCATGACGCTGGCCGGCTTCTCGCTTCCGGCCCTGGCCGATTTGTACAACCACAAGATCGTCCTCATCGGGGACAAGGCCGCGGCCCTGGGCGGCGCTTTCAGCGGCCTCGCCGACGACGCCACCGCCACCTATTACAATCCCGCCGGGCTCACCCAGATCAAGAACATCAAGCTCAATGTCTCGGCCCAGGTGGTCCAGTACCAGAAGCAGCAGATCGGCATCGCCCCCGGCACGGTCATCCCGTACAACTCCTTCAACTTCAGCCCCACCATCACGGCCTTCTCGCAGCGGATGGGCAAATGGGCGTACGGGTTCAGCATCGTGACGCCGCAGAACGATCTGTTCACGGGCGAGCAGAATATCCAGGGCGCTTACCGGGACACGGTTTCGAACGAGAGATGCTACGACCTTCCTGAAAATCCTAAGCCCTGCTATACCAAATTGAACCTGAGTTATTACGAGGTGCCCAAGGTCACCTTGATCGGTCCGAGCGCGGCCATGAAGTTCAGCGACAATATCTCCCTCGGCATGACCTTGTACGGGATTTATTTCACCGAGCTGGAAAAAACCTCATTCGGCGGATGGCAGGCGAATTTCATCGACGGCGACACGGCACGGATGTCCCGGTTCTTCGAGAATAACGTGACCCGATCGGTGAACCAGACAGGCCTGGGAATGACGAGCATGTTCGGCATCCTGGTGCGCATGAACCAAGGCTTCTCCTTCGGGGTGAACGCATCCCCGGGCAGCCTGGTCTGGATTAACCGCGCGGAAGAGCAGCGGGTCGAGTACCTGGACAACGACAGTCTCGCGAGTTCGAGCCAAACCAGCATCATCAAGACCACGGCCAATATCTACAACCTTTCCAAAAAGGAAAAGCATACCGAGATATCGGCGCCGAGCCTGTCCCTGGCGGTTTCCTGGCAGCCTTGGGATCGCTTGATGCTCACCGCGCAAACGGATTATTATCTGGGAAGCCTCTATTCCTATACGGGCTTCTCGCCCATCACGGCCGACTCCGCCAAGCTGGTGGCCCACTCCGGCTTCGAAACCTTGACGCCCTTGGAGAAGACCTATACCATCGAGAAGAATTCCGTGGTCAACTTCTCCGGCGGGGCGGAGGTGCAAATCATCAACGGGTATTCCGTGGCGGTGGGCGGGTTCACGGATATCAGCCAGGGCCCGCATGACGATCGGCCCGCCAGTTGGAATCGGAATATCGATTATTATGGCGCGACCTTGTCGATGGGCATGGACAAGGATCTCACCGAATCGAGGTTCGGCATCAGCGCGGCCTACGGGGAGGCATCCATCACCCACTTCCAATGGACCACCACCAGCGGAGGCAAGCCGGATCTGTTGTATGATGCGGACGGCAAAAATATCGCGAAGCCCCGGCAGAACTTCAAGGCCTTCAACTTCGGCATCTTCCTTTCCAGCACCCTGAAGATATGAACCCCGTCGGGGAGTTATCTTGAGGGACGCGATGCCTTCCCTGCTCACGCCCGCTTTACTCATCCCCCTGTTCTGCGCGCTCCTGTATCCGCTCGGGACCTTGCTCGCCAAGCGTTCGCTGGAGAAGGGCGTGGATATCTGGTCGCTCACGGCGATCAATTATTGGATGATGGCCTTGGTCTTCCTCCCCGTCGTCGTTTTGGACGGCAACGATGTTCCCTGGAGCCTCTGGTATCAGCCGGCCGTGATGGGCCTGTTCTCCTTCCTGGGGCAGGCCTTCGCGTTCAAGGCCATCTCCACGGGCGATCTCACCATCGCCACGCCCGCCTTGGGCTCCAAGGTCCTGCTCGTCGCGCTGCTGACCGTGCTCATACTCCATCAGTCGGTGCCGGCGCCTTGGTGGATTGCCGCGGGGTGCAGCTTCGCGGCCGTATTCTTCCTGCAGGCCGGAGTCCGGAGCGAGCGCGGCAAGGTATTCGCCACCTTGTCCTATTCGGTGCTGGCGGCCCTGAGCTTCGCGCTCGGCGATGTGCTGATCCAGAAGTGGTCGCGGCATTGGGGCGTCTTCCACTTCGTGCCCGCCTTCGCTTTTTTCTCCGCGCTCTATTCCCTGGCCTTGCTGCCGTTGATGCGGAAGCCGCGCCTGGCCTTCGCTCCCGGCGCCTGGAAATGGCTCCTCTGGGGATCGGCCGTGCTCGGGTTGCAATCCTTGCTCCTCACCACCGTGATCGGAATTTTCGGCAAGGTGACCCAGGCGAATATCGTATTCAGTTCGCGGGGCCTGTGGAACTTCGTCCTCATTTGGTTCGTCGGGCATTGGTTCGCGAACCGGGAGCGCGAGGCCGGAGCCGAAGTGATGCGCTATCGGCTCGCCGGAGCCGCCTTGATGTTCACGGCCATCGTCTTGGCTTCACTAAAGTAAACGCTCCCCTGAGGTAAACGCTTCGGTGAAGTAGGGGCCGCCCTCTTCAAGTAAAGCCTCCTCAGGGCTGTCGCTTCGCGCCCACACCCTTGAGGATATCGTCGAAAAACTTTCCGGCCTCGGCGGAATTGTCGGGATAGGCTTGCAGCGGGACCGGCTTGCCGTCCTTCCAGGCCGCGAGGATTTCGATATCGAGATTGGACAGGACGGACATCATCAGGTTGGTGGCGGAGACGCGCATATCCTCCTTGCCGTCCAGGACCGCGAGCTTGATCCGTTCCACGCCCGCGGGATATTGCCGCAGCGCCGCATCCACGCCCACCCATCGCCCGTCGAGGAACGCTTCCGCCCAGGCATGTCCGATGAATACGCCGCGGCCGACGCTGGCGAATCCCAAGGCCACGCGCGCGGGCACGCCGCGGGCGCGCAAGAGGGCGGCCGAGAGGATGGCGGCCTCGGAGCAATCGCCGGTCAGATCCTGGAGGACCTCGCTGCTGGTGCCGAAGAGGACGGCTCCGAGTTCAAAATGGAAATGGGCCGTGACCCAGTCGTAGATCTTGCCGGCGATCGCGGCGGGATCGGTCTCCGGACCCGCGATGCGGGCGGCCGCGGCCAGGAGCGCGGTGTCTTCCAGGTTGAGGAAGGCGTTGGAGGCCAGGTAGGGCCGCAGGGAATCCGCGGAGGCGGCCAAGTTGGTGCGGCCGGATTCCGGGACGGCGTGAGGTTTTTGTTTGGGACGGCCGGTATCGGTTCGAATTAAAACCGGTTGTCGGTTTTCCAGGATCCATTGCGAGGGGCTTTCGGCGCGGAGGCGCGTCTGCTCCGGGCCCAGAGGGCAGTAGGCGGCGAGCGACCCGCCGTTCTTGAGGCGGAGGCGGTACTGCATGCGATCGACTTCGCCCGCGTGGGCCGGCGCCTTAGGCGAGACCGGGAAGAGCCTGGCCATGGGATCCATAGAATCGATAGGGTCCGCGGTTTTCCCCCCGGCCCGGAGCGAATCCATGGGGTCACCGGTCCGCAGGCGCACGGGAACCCGCGCCCCATCCAGCTCCTCCATTTCGGCGATGAGCCAACCTTGCGGCGCATGATAGAGATGGACGGCCTGGACCGATTGCATCTCGGTCTGTCCCAGGACGGGCCGGTTGAAAGCGACGTAGCTGGACACCTTGAGATAGGCCCAGCTCCCGGCGCTTTTCTCTTCCAGAACCGAGTCCTTGGAACGGGTGGTGTCCACGGCATCGGCCAGCTTGGCCTGGGCCGTGGCGATGAAGTCGAACATGCGG
>DAINDC010000172.1:0-10690 GCA_036732085.1 Fibrobacterota bacterium
ACGCCTTCAGGGTTTTCGGAGCCGTCGAATCCGGTTCGGATTCGCGCGGCCTTGTCGGCGAACTTTTCGCTCGGCCTCGTTACGGACCCATTTATGAGACCGGTTCTAGGGTTCCATCGAAGGAAAAGAAAAAGCCACGCTCGGATTAGCGAACGCGGAGTTTAGCCTCGCGGGAGCGGACGGTGGGGTCGCAGGGAGTTGGGTTTTGACCCGAGATCTTTTGGCGGGTGATCGAGGATGGAAAAAAGGGAGGCGGTCGGAGCTGGCGCTTGTGGGTTTCGCTGCTTTTTGATCCGCAGTTTATTTGTTCCGCAGCTTGTCGATTCCGCCGCGAGGGAAATACGCGCGGCGGGGTGAATGCGGGGAAAGTGGGGAGAAATCTTGCCGCCTTGGCTTTCCGAGCGGCTTAAGATTCTTGAAGGTCTAGATCAGCGCCTTATACGCCGCCGCATCCATGAGCTCATCACCGGATGCCTTATCCAACTTGACCTTGATGATCCAACCGGTGCCATAGGGATCCTGGTTGATGACGCCGGCGTCCGCCGAGAGGGCCTCGTTGACTTCCGTTATCGTGCCGGTTACGGGAGAGTAGAGTTCGGCCACGGTCTTGACGGCCTCGATGGTGCCGAAGCTTTGGCCGGCCTCATAGCGCGCGCCCACCTTGGGCAGTTCCACGAAAACGATATCGCCGAGCTCGCGCTGGGCATGATCGGTAACGCCCACGGTTGCGACGGCGCCTTCCAGCTTCGCCCATTCATGGTCCTTGGTATACTTCAGGTTTTCGGGAACAACGGACATCTAAGTGCTCCTAGCAAGCCCGCAGCGCGGGCGAATTCCAAATCCTAATCGCCGGCATCCTCGGAGCCAAGCTCCGTTCCGGCCTTCTTGAACAGGGCATTGGCGGTCTGACTGCCTTTGCGGAAAGCGCCCAGATGGGCCTTTTCTTCGGAATCGTTTTCCGATTTGAAAAAGCGTTCCGCATTGTAAGCCGCGGTCACCAGGGCATCGAGGCCCTTGGCCAAGTCGTCGGTCGCGAGCTTGAGCGATTCCGGGGCCTTGGCGGCGATGGGATTCAGTTTTTCCTTGGCGCGGCGGGCTTCGCTCAGGAAGCCGACCGTTTTGTTCTGAAGGGCTTCGTATTCTTCGTCCGAGACATCGGCGACGGTGCCGAGGTTCAGGGCGGAAAGGTTCCGCGAGATGCGGCGGGCGATATCGAGAACCCCTTTGAGCTCGTTCTTGACCTCGCCATTCGCGACCTCATTCTTGGAAGCGGCGATGGAGGCGGTGTCGGCCGGAGGCGGCGTGGCGGGTGCGGGAGCGTGCTGGACCGCCGGCGGAAGGGTCTGCCGGGGTGCGGGAGCGGGGGCTGGCGCCGGAACCGGGACGAGCGGAGGAGTTACGACCACGGCTTCGTCCGAATGGGTCATGAGCGAACCACCGGCCAAGTACTGGCTGGTATGGAAGACGGCGGCGCATAAGGTCAGGATGGCCAGGAAGTAGGACAGGGCCACGCGCGCGGGGCCGCGGGAGTTGATGGCTCCGATGAACGCCGTGAAGGCCACTGCATAAAGCAGGGTCAACAGCAAGAGATCGTTCTTCATCGAAACTCCTTTACCCAGATCCCTGGAAAGTGCGTTGAAATATAAAATTTGGGCTCTTGGGCTCCAAGACGCGGGGGTTGCTATTTTTGTGACAGGATGGGTTCCACCGCCGTTCCAGGCGCGATCGGAGCCCATTAAAGCGGTTGACCAATCGTCCGCGAAAAGGCATAGCCACATGATCAAGGAACAGGCGAATCCGGAACTGCGGGAACCCTTCGGGGTGCTGGGCTACGGCGTGGAAGGCAAGAGCACCTGCGCCTTCCTGCTGGCGCGCGGGTATCGGGACATCACCGTTTTCGATCGCAAGCCGCCGGAGGATCTGGATCCGCGCATCCGCTACCAGGGCGGCGGCGACTACCTGGCCGGGCTCGCCGACATGCGGACCCTGTTTCGATCGGCGGGTGTGCGGCCGGATCTTCCCGGTATCGTGGAATTCCTGGGCCGCGGCGGGACCCTCACCTCCCAGACCGGTTTGGCCTTCGCCCTGGCCGGCCGGGAACGTATCATTGGTGTTACGGGCACTTTGGGCAAGGGCACTTGCTGTTCGCTCCTCCATGCCATGCTATCTGAAGCCGGAATCGCCGCCTCGCTCGGTGGGAATATCGGCGTGCCCGCGCTGGATCTGGCCGCCACCTTGCCTCCGGAAGACAAACTCATCCTGGAATTGTCGAGCTTCCAATTGTCGACCTTGGTGGTGAGCCCGGCCTATGCCGCAGTCCTCAAGACCACCACCGAACATCTGGACTGGCATGCGGACCAGGACGAATACTGGCTCCATAAGGCGAACCTGGTCTCGTCGCAAACTGAAGGCGATTTCCTCACTTATTATGACGGCGCGGACGCCCCCGGCAGCGCCTGGATCGCGGCGCGCAGCCGAGCCCGGAAGCGGCCGTATGGTGCGGATGTGGATAGGGAAACGGGTCCGAGAGCGGGAGCCGGATTGGGCGCAAGTCCGATCGGCGCGAACATGGCGGCGGCCCGCATCGAGGGCGGCGAGGTGCGGTGGATGGACCGCGGATTCACCTTGCCTCTCTCGGCCACGCGGCTCACAGGCGGATTCAATCTCGAGAACCTGGCGGCAGCCGGCACCTTGGCCCTGGAGCTCGGCGCGGAACCGCGGCATATCCTCGCGGCGGCTGCAGGCTTCGCCGGGCTCGAACATCGCCTGGAATTCGTGCGCGAGTTGCGCGGCGTCTCCTTCTACAACGACTCCTATGCCACCCGGCCCGAAGCGTCCATGGGCGCGGTGACGGCGCTGGCCGGCGCGCCGCTCGGCCTCATTCTGGGCGGATCGGACAAGCATGCGGACTTTTCCGAACTGGCGCGCCTGATTGCCTCCTCTCCGCAAGTGGTCGCGATAGCCCTGATCGGCCAAACCGCGGAAAGGTTGGAATCGGATTTACGAGCGGCGGGATTTCCCCAATCCGGATCGGCCGGCCTGCGCCCCTGTTCAACTTTGGAAGAAGCGGTGGAATTCCTGCTTTCGAAGGTGAAACGCGGCGCCATCGCCCTATCGCCGGCCTGCGCCTCCTTCGGGATGTTCGAAAACTACAAGGAACGAGGCAAAGCCTTCAAGCGCCTGGTAACGGGACTTTAACGTATATTAACTATCGTGCGAGGATGCTCAATACCATCAAAGGGCCATAGGCATTAAGCCTTAGGCTCGCGGCGCCCATGCTCTCAGAAGACTACGAGAAAATGATGCTCGTCTACCTGTCCGGGCTTACGGACGGGCCCGGCTTCCGCAAGTCGGAAGATCTCAATCGGCTCACGTCCAATGAATTGCTGCGGCTCTCCCAGAAGGTCGACGACTCCGCTTTGGGCCTGTTCGTGCAGCTCCTCAAGGGCTCCGAGTCCGGCGAAAGGCTGTTCGAGAAATTGATGGGCGATCATGAGGAAGAGAACCGCCAGTTGGTGGACGACTTCTTCTCCCGTTATCTCAAGGTGGTCTTGTCGAGCGTGCAGGAAGGGGAGCATTTCAATCCCCTGGAAGTGTATATGCCGAGCCATACCTTCGACGATCTCGCCTTCGTACAGAGCCGCCAGGCCTTTTTTCTCCGGCAGACCATCGAGACCATCAACGAGTACCTGGACAATTGTTTCCGTCGCAAGCACGATTACTCGGTGGGCGAACAGCAACTCGCCTGGGAATATTTCTGGGGAAAGGTCATGGAAAAATGAGCGGCCCCGAGAAGACTTCCCCCCAGCAGGAGGGCGAGACCGATACCGAAACGCTCGCCAAGCCGGCGCTCAATTGGAAGGTCGTGCTTTTCAACGATGAGGAACATACCTACGATTACGTAGTGGAGATGCTCACCGCCGCCTGCAAGCTCTCGCGCGCGAATGCTTTCCGCTGCGCGGTGGAAGTGGACATGTCGGGAAGGACGATCGTGTTCTACGGCACCCGCAATGATTGCGAAGGCGTCTGCTCCAAAATCATCGCCTATGGGCCCGATCATCGGTTGCCGCAAAGCATGACGTCCATGAATGCGGAAGTGCAAGGCCTGTGATCCGGCTTTGCTCCATTTTTGATCGATCGTTTTTCCCTTCCTGATCCGCCCTTTTTTGCCTCCCGAAATCCGGTCCATAACATTTCTTAAAATTCCCCAAAATTGGCTTGAAAGTCTCCACCTTCTGTTGTTATCTTCAGTTCGTTAACCACAATATCTTGGGGTACAGGAGGTTAATTTGAAGAATGTGACCAAGCAGGATCTGGTTCAGGAAGCGGCGAAATCGAGCGGCCATCCCCAACTGGAGATCAAGGAAGTCGCCGAGCAGTTCATGCGGCTCGTCGGCGAATACCTGGCTCAGGAGAAGACCATCGAAATCCGCGGTTTCGGCACCTTTTATACCAAGGTGCGGAAGCCTCGGCCGGCCCGGAACCCGCGAACCGGGGAGATCTGTCCCCTCGGTCGCCGCAAAGTGGCCCTGTTCCGGTTCTCGGCGGATATGAAGACCCAGATCCGGGACGTACCGGAACTGACCGAGGTCCTGTCCGACGTGCAAAATGCGGAGTCGGCACAAGTCGCCGATTCCCGGCTCTTGGCGGATTAAAAGCGATTGAGAGTGAGGGGCCTGCGGGCCCCTTTTCTTTTTCCGTCTTTTAACCGCAAGGCGCTTAGGCCGCATACGCTTTCCAACCAAGCGTGGATAGGCCGACTGCGTCGCCGAGAACCGCCTCGCTCGCATACCGCACCGCAATCCCACTGCGGTTGGCGCCACCGACCCCGCTAATGATAAACTGCTTTTGTGGATCCAAGACGCTTGTGGCTATGCTTCGCGATGGCCTTCCTCCTTCGTGTGGCTCCCGCTTTTTCCCAGCCTTTGCTCCTGATCGGCAAGGCGGACGCGAAACTGAGCGGTGCCTTCTCCTATGAATTCCTACAAAGCCCGCTCTCGCATCCCTTCGACCATGGCAGGGCCGATGCGAGCCTGAACCTCCCGTTCAACGCCTCCGCGCAGGCCCAGCGCTTCCTGGGATCCGTCGCCGACTCCGCCGTGGTGATGCCCAGCCTGTTCGCGCGCATCTCCCAGGACCTCAACGCGCACGTGGACGTTTCGGCGCCGGTCTTCGGGGGCGTGGCCTTTTTCGCCGCGCGCGAAAACGCCAGCCTTTCCGTATCCGGCGCGCTCGGCGATGCGCGCTTCAACCTGGATACCGCCTTGCCGGGCACCGGAGCCGTGCTCCTCAAGGGCAGCATCCACATGCCCCTCCTCTTCGACATGTCCTGGCGATCGCTGACCTTCGGGTATGCCTACCGCCCGGTATCGTGGATCACCTTGGCCTTCCAGGCCCAGAAGCATATCTTCAGCGCGCGCACGTCCGGGGATCTGCGTCCGGACCTCGCGGGCCGCATGACCGTGGGCGGCGGCGATGCGGGCAATACCACCTTCCTGGTGGAATACCCGGACAGCAAGGTCTACGGCACGGCCAGCGGCGAGTATGCGGGCTCGGCCTGGAGCCCGGAAATGGGGGTGGGCCTGGGCCCGGTGCGGCTGGTCTCGCGCATGGGCGCGCGCCTGTCCGCCCAGGGTCACATGGATGTTACCTACAGCGTCCCGTATTTCATCGACCCCGCGACCTTCCAGCCCCGTTTCACCTCGCCCGATTCCTTCCTGACCTCGGACAACCTGCGCCGGCTGCTCAATAGCGAGACGGGGCGCAACTCCATCCATATCCACCAGCGGCTCATCCTCACCCTTCCGCAATCGCATACCGTTTCCCTGGACATCCTGCCGCAAAGGCTGACCCTCAGCTATACCAAGGTATTCGGGAACGTGTCCATCCATGCGGAGAAGGCGCCCCCTGCGTCCGCGACGGTGGGGGCGGGGGCCGGAACCGGCGCTTCGGGCGTGGTAGCGGATACCTCGGCGGGCGCGGCCGGAGCCGACAGCGGCAGCGTGGGGACGGATGGTTTCGTGGATCTCGATCTCTTCCCCGATCAGGTCCTGTGCCTGAGCGGCACCTTCGGCTGGTTCCACGGCGACCTGGGCGTGCACAGCCTCAATATCAGCTACCGGAACAAGGACAAGCTGCTCTCGGGCCTGTCGCCGCTGGAATGGGACGGCGATCCCTTGGTGCCCATATTCGATTTCGGATTCACCTGGGGGTTTCCCCTCGTCTTCTCCACCGACTTCTACGTGTCCCCGCTGCCGGCGGTGCGATCGGGCGTGAGCTATGCGTTCTGAGCCCCATGCGCAGGGGCGCCGGCTTCGGCATCTGATCGGGGCGATGTCCGTGCTCGCGATTCTGACCGGAGCGGGATGGGCGGCCCCGAACCTTTTCTTACTGCAAGCGCCGCAAGGTGAGGTGGCTCCCGACTCGATGGTGCGCGTGGCGGTGGGGCGGCTCCCTCCCGGAACCAAGGCCCCGGACTCCTGCAAGATCCTCGGTTCCGCCACTCCGGCGGGCGATACGCTTGCGGGGCATGCCGATCGGATCGCGGCCACGGCCTCCTTATCGTCGGATTCGACGGCCCGGATCCTGGCCTTCCGCCCTTCTACCCCGGCCCCGGCTGCGGGCGGATCGCCGCAACTGGGCCTCGGCTTCCATTACCTGGTCGCCACCTGCGAGGACGGCAAGTACGTAACTGCCGAGATACCCCTGTGGGTCTCCTCGCGGCAGTCCGTCTCGATCCTCACCCCCAAGTCCGAGGAGACCTCGGCGAGCCCGAACATCTCCTGGACCCCGGTCCCCGGAGTGCCGGCCTACCACCTCCTGCTCTCCGACCAGGCCCTGAACATCGACGCCGATAAGGGTACCGTTTCCGGGGCCAGCGTCATCTGGCAGGCCATCACCACCAAGACCTCCATCGCCTACGGCACCCCGGACCCTTCCGGCAATTTCTCCAAGGTGCCCGCCCCTCCGCTCTCGCCGAACGTGCCCTACAACCTGGTCATCCTCAACAACTACGACGGCCGCAGCGCCCTGGCCACCTCGGCCAAGGCGCAGGGGCTCAAGCTCTTCGCCATCAAGTCCGCGGCTGCGGCCCTCTCCAAGCCGAAGAACCTGGAACCCCTGCAGGCCAAGCTGCTGAAGGTCTCGCGGGACAGCATCGTAACTTTCCGCTGGACCGCCGCCAGGGCCGGCGCCGCCTCCGCCAATACCTACAAGCTTTATATCTACTCGATGGAGTCCACGGACGCGGCCCAGGTCCTCATCCCCATCTGGCAGACCGAGGTCACGGATACCTTCACCGTGCTCGACGCCAAGCGCACCTTGCTTTCCAAGCGGTATATCTGGAAAGTCTTCGCGCTCAATGAGGCCGGGGCCGGCGTGGTGGGCGATACCACTTCCTTCCAGTACCAGAACGACGTGCAGACCCTGACCTTGAATACCCGGACCTTGGGTCCCGGCGGCGACACCATCGCACTCGGAGACGTGCGCATCGACGTGGTCCCCTTGGACGGCAGCGCCGACGCCCTGCCGCTGTTCTCGATCAACTCCGGTGCGGCGGAAAAGGTCCTGTCGGTGGGCGGCTACGCGCTGACCTTCGCCAAGAGCGGCTATGTCACGCAGAACCGGACCGTGATCCTGGACCTGACGGCGCCGGCGCATATCGACCAGTTCCTGCCGCCCGCCTCCTGCCGCATCACGGGGCATGCCGTGGACGGCGAGGGCCGGAACCTGGATAACGTGGGTGTTACCGCCTCGGGTGGTGGCCGGACGGTGACTTCGCTCTCGGACGCCAGTGGGTATTTCCTGCTCGGCGTGGCTCCGGGCGTAGAAGCCATCTCCTTCGCCAAATCCGATTATCAGGGGCCGCCCGATACCGTGGTCACCTTGGCGACCGGGAAATCCCTGGACTTGGGCAGGATCCTCCTTTCGCGGCCCCAGGCGACCTTGGGCGGAACCGTGGCCAATGACAAGGGTGCGCCGCTCCCGGGCTGCCAGGTTCTCATCAAGAGCGCCGCCGGATCCGTGCTGCGCACCTTGCTGACCGATGACAAGGGCGGTTTCTCCGCCTTCCTCGCCCCGGGCAAGTACCTGGTCGCCGCCTCGCGCACCGGTTTCACCGGGGATGAACAGGCCGTGTCGCTCACGGACGCCGCCAATCTCCTTTTCCAGTTGGCTTCGGGAGCCTCCTTGGTCAAGGGGCGCATTTCCATCGTCGCCTGGCAATCGGCCTCCGGCCCGCAGACCTCGCCGCTGCCGGGAGCCCTGGTCGAGCTCGTCCCCGCCGTACGGGAAGGCACGGGCTCGGCGACGCAGAAGTCAGAGACGGATCTCCGGGGCGAATATTCCTTTTCCGCCGATACCGGTTCCTACACCCTCAAGGTCTCGCTTCCGGACCGCGCCCTGCCGGAAACCGCCGCGGTGCGCATCTCCTCCGCCCGTTCCACCGTGGTCCTGGACGCGGCTTTGCAAGGGCTGGCCTCCATCCAGGGGACCCTTTCGCTTTCGCCGGATACGGTGGTGGATCCCGCCTCGGCCTCCATCAGCCTGCTCCAGGCCGCAACCCTGAAGCTTTTCCGGACCGCCGTCCCGCAGGCCGCACCCGCACCCGGAGGGGCCGGGAACATGGCCTTCAGCCTGGCGGGGATACCCGACGGGACCTATCGCGTCACATGCGGGTTACCCGGGTACGGGCTCGATCCGGAGCCGGAAGTCACCATTGCCAATTCGATCTGGAAGACCGGCTTGAACCTCGCGCTCCGCAAGTCGCTCAAGTCCGTCACCTTCGCCCTCTCGGCGGGCGGGAAATCCACGGCGGGCACGGTCAGTCTGTTGACGCCGCAGGCGCTCAGCCTGGTGGGAGGCCAGAAACTCAATCCGGCTCCTTCCGGCACCTATATATTGGGCGCCGCCCCCGACAGCGCCGCGCTCATCCCCCTGTCGCGTTTCACCTTCTCCCTGCCCGCCGGCGGCTCCACCGATACAACCATCTCCCTGGCCTTCCCTTTCGCGCATACGGCCGCACCGCTGACCTTCACCAACCAGGAAGTGGAGATGTCCCTGTCCGCCTTGGCCCGCGCGGATTCCATCCTCCTCGTCTATGGCTACGGGGCGCCGCGGGACACCTTCCGGATCCCGTCGTCGCAGCTGATCGGGC
This sequence comes from Fibrobacterota bacterium, assembly GCA_036732085.1. Taxonomy (GTDB): domain Bacteria; phylum Fibrobacterota; class Fibrobacteria; order UBA11236; family UBA11236; genus Chersky-265. The sequence continues at coordinate 9,155 of DAINDC010000172.1, forward strand.
CGCCGGGCCCGCGCACCTTCCAATTCCGGCCTCCGGCGCAGGGCGGCCTGCTGACCTACTACTTCATCATCCATTCGGGAAACCTGACCTATGCCAATGACGATCCCGCGCGCCGCTTCCGGGCTCCGGTCGAGCCTTCCCACCGGCTCGCATCGCTGCGCGTAGCCGCCGGGGACAGCCTGCGCCTGCCCTCGGACGCGCGTTTCAACCTGCTCCTGCATGCCTACGATGCGGGCGGGAACCGCCTGGACTCGGCCGTGGATTCGAAAGGGACCGTCGCCTGGTCCGCCGATGCGGGATTGCCGCTGAAGCTGGGCAAGAAGACGCGGCGCGAGGTGCTGGTGCAGACCGGATCGCCCTCGCACCCTCCGGCCAAGGCCGCGGCCGGATCCCGGCGCGCGGCGGCGGACGCATGGGATACCCTGCGTGTTACCGTAACCTTGGATGATACCGCGCTTTCCCTGGCCATCCCCGCCCGGGTCGTCTCGGCCGTCATCAACCGGCTCGTCATGTCCGCCTCCCTCGGGGATGTGTCGGACCTCCCCGCTCCCGCCGCCTTCGGCATCTTCGTCTCCGGCTTCGACACCACCACCACCCCGCCTACGCCCATGGTGCCCAATCCGGATATCTCCCTCCTCCCCTCCCAAGCGGGCATCGTCAAGGAGATGCAGGTCTCGCTGGACCCGCGCTTCATCGGGCCCTTGCGGATCCTGGCCAGGCAAGCCAATGCGGACGGATCGGAAGCGACGACCGAATTCGGGGCCAACCGCGATTCGCTCCAACGCGTCCTGAACGTGGGCCAGACCCTGCGGCCCGGAGATTCGGCGCGCGTGCTCTTCCATGATCCCCTGTTCGAACTCCGGATCGGCGATTCCGCCTTCTCCGCCAACGGCCAAGCGCTCCTGCGCATGTACAAGCGCTCCGTATCCAAGACCTTCGCGAGCGGCGTGACCGATGCCGTCTCCAGCGACCTCTACGAAATCTCCAATCCCTCCGGCGCGGTCTTCGCCAAGCCGCCGCGCCTGGTCCTGGGCATCCCCCCGCCCGCGCGCGCGCGCAAGAACAAACTCCGCCGCTTCGACGCGCTCAAGCTCGACTGGATGGACCTGCGCGACTCTGCCGCCTCCGAGTCCAATTCCTTCGCGGTCTCCGCCTTCGCCGCCGATATCGCGGATCTGGACGGCAGCTACTACGGCCTCCTGGGCGAGTCCCAAGCCCTGACCGCCGGCGACATGGAGGTGGTCCCCAATCCCTTCAGCCCCTTGGTGCTGGCCGCGCGCGACGGCAACACCCAATATGGGACGCGCATCCGACTGCATCCCGAATCCGCACGTAGCGCGGAAGTGACCCTCTCGATCAAGATCTACAACCTGGACGGCGAGCTGGTCCGCCACCTGGTGGACAATAAGACCGTGCCCAAGGCACCCGTGGACTTCTATTGGGACGGGAAGGCGGACGGCGGGAGGTGGGCGCGCAACGGCCGATACCTGATCAAGGTCTCGCTGACTTCCACCGGGACCCGCGAGACGCGCCAAT
>DAINDC010000173.1:0-10687 GCA_036732085.1 Fibrobacterota bacterium
GCGTTAATGGATTTGAAGGTTCACCTCTCCCCGATGAAAATCGTCTTGTAATCCCCCTCCCACATGGCTTCCACCTTGGTGAGGCATTTCCGATTCTCATCGCCCGAATCGAAATAGACAAAGGGTTTCGTATCCCCCACCTTGGCGAAAATGTGGCTGACGTTCACTTCGATTTTGGACTTGGTCCGTTTCACCTTGCGGGAAATATTCGCTTTGCCCCAAATATTCGCCCAAGGAAAATGCACGTAGAACCCGTCGATGACCACCGAGTCTCCGACCGCCACGAGCAGAGTGTCCTTCCAAGCTGCATCACCGATGGGAGGGGGAGGCGGCATGCGACCGAAATTACAAACGGGTGTGTCGAGGCTGCCGACGGCGAATTGGGTTTTGACCAACGGGCCAGGGGCGAAGAAGAGGCTGTCTTTTCTCTGGAACATAAAGTAGTCAAGTAATAGCTTTGGTTTGTTGATTGTCCAGGTATTCCCAACTGGATACCAAACTTTTTTTTCGATAGTTCCTGGATATAATTTATCCCATAGCTCGAACAACGAGTCCGATGATTGCGTATTAACCTGCTTCCCCATCATTTTGAATAAATCACCCAACCAATGCCAGCTAAACATGCCATCTATTGGTCGAGAATCAGAAAAGAATATAGCGTTGCGTGTGATAGAAAACCCCCAACTTTTTTCAGAGGTGTCGATTGATATTTCGTAATTTAAAAGCTCTGGATTTTTTGCGATATTTACATTTTTCTCAACCGCCCACTTGAAATCATCTTTCCAAATCCCACGGTATTCAACGCGGATAGGATTCTCTAGAATATATTTCCCCTCCAGGTATGCGTATACCCGCCAAGCATAACCGACGTCAACACAAAATTTTGAATTCGCCAATTTATAATGATATTCATTTTCAACCGATTTTCCTTCGACGCTTACCAGCGGCCGCGTTACTCTAACGGTTAAAGAGAGCGAGTCCATGACGGGATTTAGGTTTTCATCAACCACGTTACCACAAATATGAACATGATGACCCAGCCCAACAGGAATATAAACCGCTGTACATCCGGGCGTAAGAAGTGCTATCGCAAATATCGGAATGCGTCCCGGCCAGATCATTTTAAAATTTGATCCACTACAGTTTTTGTTTTATAAACCTCATCTAAATTAAGGAAGCTATGAGCATTTACCGTTTTCCATTTTCTTGACCCATCATCATAAAACGCAACCATTTCCTTTTCATATCGCCGCGGCCACATCGCTTCCGTAATTCCATCCGTCGGCAATGTTTTAATGTTGATTTCCCCGGGCGAGGTGGTATAACAAATCGCCAATTCTTTGGGCAATCGCATATGGGGCGTACTAAATATGCCTGGACAAACGGTAAATCGATCCGAGTTGAAAATATTTCTGGGATCATCGAGCAAAACTGAGGCACCGCTTATCGTCTCCCAAAATCCTGGGATTTTCTTCAGTGTTTCATTTGCTTTAAACCATAACCAAACCGCATCGTCATCAGTCCTTCGGAAATGGTTAACCTTAAGTCCGGGATAGCTCGAAGCCAGCGAATTAAAAAGTCCGCGCCAGTCCCGCAATAATCTTGGGTCTCCCAAACCGGCTGGGATGTCGTAAAAAACCGATTGAGCGACCGCAGCTTCGACAATATGATACTTGGTCACCCCGATGTCCGGTGTGGTACCCCCATAGCGATGTTCATTTTGCCTGAACATATCCATGACCAATTGGTTACCCAGACTGTGGGTCAGAAGCTGTTTGTTACCAAATGCCGAAAGCGTGTCGGAAAGTAAGGTCAACAGAGCCGAGGATGACTTGAACGCATTCAATTGATCCATTGGGAACAATAGTTTGTCAAATACCGCTGAAGAAGGGCCGCTTATAGTCCCATGATTTTTTCCGCCGGGATTAAAATCCCCGTACCAATGAAAAGCGGCGAAGTTCCCGGCATACCCACTCAGTCGTAATTTTTTGAAAATGGATTTCTCCGCGGTGAAGGTCGCTTCGATTTCTTCCTGGGAATTGAAACCGTGAGTAAAAATCATGAGCGGCTTATCCGTGGCGAAATCATGGGCGTTTGCGAAAGTCCAGCCTCCGAATTTTCGGATGGGTTTAACCGGGAATTCCCTATACGTTTTTTGATTGTAGAAAAGCGAATCATTGAGTTTTACACCATCTTCCCATAGATAAGAATCCACTGCTTCTTGTTCCGCGAGTCGATCTGCGGAGTAGATTGCCACGTCCTTATTGAAATCAAAGAATGAAAGGATGAGGCTATCGGTGCTGGCATACAGACCGTCATTCTCGACCTGCGTATAAAGCGGTCCCTCGCCAATGGTATTTCCCGTCACTAAAGCGCTTACCGTATCCGTCGGATTTGTAAACTCATAATTGCCTCCATTACCGATGTACTTTAAACTCATCCCGGCTAGGAATCCAGGAACAACGGAAGAGTCGAACAGGTATTTTTGATTGAAAATCAAATCGGAACTTGTTTCCTCTATCGTCATTCCTGTATTGGTTTTGTTTTTGACTGATACTTTAAATGTTCTATCGACCGGCCAAGCGACTTTAATCGGGACCATATCCATGGTGACCTTATAATTATTCGCCCCGGCGACATTGTCGTTTTTAAATGACGATGGGGAGTAGTCCGTGAACCAATGACTAACTAAATGTTGGCCAATAAAATTGAAATCAGTTGTGTCGATCCTGTGGTTTTGGTCTAGATTATAAAAATCCCCCGCAATCCTCGCCCTGCACTTCACAGGCTTGAACTCCGTGGTCACCGCCTCTTCCAAGTACCGCCCCGACTCCCCCTCCGGCCGATACACCATGCGCACGGTCTTGTCGCTGTGCCCGCCACCGACCATGGCTTCCAGGTTTTGGATGCCCGTTACATCGGAGAAGACCCAATTCCACTCGCGGTCTTCCTTCAAACGGAATGCGTAATAATTCGATTTCTTGTTGGCGCTTGTAAGCGCCAACAACCACGCGGGTTCGGTCAAACGGTTATCCTCGTTTTGATGCAGCGTATCCGAGTACAACCGCATGTCCTCGTCGACCCACACCTCCAAGACGCCTTGGCGCGTCAGCGTATCCGGCAATCCGTACGCGCGCTCATAACTCATCCGCACCGGCGCCACTGCATCCCGGTCCACCTTCACCGGCCAAATATCCGGCGAGCCTCCGCCCCCGGCGCTGGGAATCACCAGCCCCAGCCCAAACAGCGAACCCTTCTTCTCGAACACCCGTAACACCGTCGTGTCCGTAACATCCACCGGATTCACCGTGAAATCCACCGCCCGGAACAAGAGCCCGTCCAATCCCGTGCCCACCGCGCCGCCGGATTTCACCTTTTGCACAAAGCGCAGGTCCTTGCCCTGGCCCACCGTGTCGGCCGGCGTTGTCGTTAGCTTGTCCGCATCGGGGCCGTCCACGCGCATCAGCACGCCCGTGCCCAGCTTGAACTCGTTGGCATAGGCCAGGGCCCGGGTTTGGCCGCGATTCATATAGTGGCCGTACAGGGCGTTCTTGATGTACTTGCTGGTACCGTTCTCCCGGACCACCGGCCAGATCTGGAACGCGCTGTTCTCCGGGCCGGAGATGACGCTGCCCGCCGAGGGTAGAAGCGCCAGGGACACGGTTTGCCGTTGGGCGCGGGGCGGCGTCGCCGACAGGCTGGTATCGCGGATGATACGCACGCTCAGGTGGAACGCCTCGTCCGGTTTGACGATGCCTTGAAGATTACCGCGCACGTAGATGCCGCTTTTAAGTAAGGCCCGGAGACTCTTGCCCGTGATGGGCAAAGTGAGGGCATAGGCGTTGGTATCGGGGTTCATCTCAGCGGGCAAGGTGTCGGCGGCGGCAGGGAGCAGCGGGGAAAACGCATAGGCTCCCAAGGATTTATCCCTTGTATACAGCGCGATGTTTTTGGAATGCAGGATGAAGAGGCGTAGGTCGCGGGTGTTGGCCGTGCCCGGCCAAGCGCTGAGGGCGGAGGACGCGAAGGTGGTATCGAATTCCATGCGCGTATAACCGTCGGCGAAAACCACGTTGTCCTTGGGGGTTTTGAGCACTAGGCTCACCGGGTCTTGCAGGGGGTGTTGGTTCACGGCTTGGGCGGAGTCGTACAACACCTTTAGGCGGTCGATTGGGGAGCCGGTTCCCGAAGTTTTCAGGGCGGCGTTGAAGACCGTGGTCATTTGGGTATAGTCCTTGAAATGCAGGACGTCTTGCAGGAAGTCGAAACCGGGGTATGGAGCATCGGCATGGGCCAAGCCCCGGAAGGCCAGGAACGCGAGGCCCAGGCGGGTGGCGGCGATGGGGGTGGACGTGGCGGTCAGGCGGGTATCGTATTGGCCCAGCCATTGGCGCACGGAAGGGAGGTCGAGGGTTCCCATGGGGCCATCAGCGAGAATCTTACCCGTGAACTTATCTACCACGGTGAATTCCAGGCCATGGGGTTGTTTCAAATCGGCATCGCTGAGCTCATAGATCAGGGTATAGCGCGTGGCGGCCGTGCCATCGGCTTCCTGGAGCAGGCCCAGGGTGTGGCTGGACGTCCAAGCCGACATCAGGGCGTTCAAGGTTGTGGCGCGGTTGCAGGTGGCGGGTGGAGTTTTGAGGTTCACGGTCAGGAAGGACGTGTCGGCTTGCGCATAGCGCACGGTCACCTGGATTTCCGTAGCATTCATCGCGCCAAGCGTCAAAAATCCGAATCCGCCATTGCTGCCGGTGCGCATAAAGCCCATCTGAATGGGTTCTTGCGCGGAGTCGCCGTAGAACAGCGCGGTGGGCTCGCCGGAAGATTGGAGGATATGATACGGCGTCAGGGGCTTGCTGCTGTCGGAGGTCAAGGCCCGGTAACCGACGAAATACCTCCCGGCTTTGGGATTATCGGTTTCAATGGTGAAGGACGCGCCCGTCGACCATTGGTCTGGTGCCAGGATGCGCGTTTGCGCCTCGCCGTTTTTGGAAGCGCCGTTGACAGCCGTGAGGCTGGTGGTGAGGGAGGGAAGCAGGATGAGCTGCAAGCGTACGGTGTCGGGATTAGCGGGTGAAAGTTCGGTCAGGACCGTGGTGCGGAGGGTGGTGAGTGGGAGGGTGAGCGGGGTCGCGTGGCTGGGCACAGTGAGACCCAGAACAGCTAGGACAAGAGATGGAAAGGTGAGTTTGCGCATGGCGGGCCTATCGAATGGGGAAAACTACACGGAAGCCGGTTGACGAACCATAGGTGTACGGATCGGCAGAACCACGAACAGAACAGGACATATCCTCTGAAAGAAAGGCAACCCCCCCCCTATCAATTATGGTATGGGGGTTGTCCGAATCTTGAAAAAATGGATTGACATTTGGGGTTAAAGGGTAGGGCGAGAACCGACTATCCAAAACAAATTCAGAGGCATTACCAACGATATCATAAAGTCCGTATTGATTTGGTTTTTTCGTGGCTACGGGATCATTTGTAATAGAATTCCCATTGTTGAACGTATTTCGATTGTACCAGCCGTAAATTTTAGCGGAGTCCGAAATATCTTTATTGGTGCCCCAGAAGTAGATCGAGTCCTGCCCGCCCTTACAGGCATATTCCCACTCCGCCTCCGTGGGCAAGCGGTAGCCATTGGCATTGAGGTTGGTTTTCAAATTATTCAGGATGAAAAACCCGGCGGTGGGTTCTGGGGAGATGCCGCTATAACTGAACACCGTATCCAGCCCATCGCGCTTGGAGCGCTTATTGCAATACAAGGCCGCCTCAAACCAAATCATTTGAAGCGCGGAATAGCGTGGGCCAACGGTTAAGTCATACCCATTTGCATCCCGGGTCCACGGTTTTTCACCCATCATCAATTCGTAATCCGGCTGGGTCACCTCGGTGGTGTCCACATAGAATCCACTCACTGTGACATCATGGATCGGTGAAGCTACGGCATCCAAGTTACTGCCCATCTTGAACGCGCCGCCCTTGAGCGCCCGCATGCCCGGTGGCGGCGCCTTGGCATTGGGGTTCAGCTTCACCTGGCCCACGTCGTTGGAGGTGAGGACCACGAGAGCGGCATCATACCCATACCGGCTCACGATCAAACTTTCCGCCCCGGCTGCCCGGCGCGCTAAGGGATTCGAAAGCGAGGAAGCGGACACTTCACCCACCATCCGCGTCACCTGCCCGCTCCCACCCAGCCACACCACCCGGTACACCTCCTGTCCCAACAGCAAGGTGTACAAGCCGCTCCTCAGTGAAGGTAGTTGATATTGGTCATCCCCCATCTTAGGTAACGCGTAGGTGACGCCGTTCATGCCCACCAGGCGAAGGGCTCCGGGGTTTGATTGACCATGGACCTGCAAACGGCCGTCGGTCGATAAGCGCAAATGTTCCTGCCTTTTCCCAGGCTCCTTCACGAGCGGGCCGGGCAAGACGGCGGGGAATTCAAACTCTCCCTTGTCATTGCTCATCACCAGCGCCCAGGTGGGCCGGTGCATCACATAGGCCTTGGCGATGGGCTTGCCCGTCACCTTATCCACCACCACGCCCTTTTGCGCCTGGGCCGTTTGGCCCATGAAGCACGCTCCAATCGCGAGAAGCCAACCCAGGTTCATCCGTGTCAAGGGGTATCCGGCCATGTAAACTCCAGAGTGTTGTTGGAATCCTGTATTTCACGTTGCGGCAGAAGCCCGCGGATCTCCGCCTTGAAGCGGGTCCCTGGGTTCAGCGCCGCATCCGGCAAAACCAACTCTTGGGGAACGTCCAGGTATTGTCCCGCCGCCAAACCCGAGAGGGAAGGCGAAATGCTCAACGGCACCCAGCCTCCGCCTCCAAAATAGCTTAGTTGCCACGCCAGGGGCTTCGCTAACGGCGTTTCACCGGCATTGGCCAGCCTAAGGGTGAACCGCGTCGCACCGGGCGAACCGACGCTTCCCGAGTCCAATCGGGCATAGCTCAGGCTCACATCCAGGCAAGGGCGGGAGGCGGTTGGGGGTTCCAAAATGGCCGTGAGTGTATGCGGCACACCGGGTTCACTGCCGCCCAAAGTGGCGAGCAATACTCCGTCGTCGCGACGAACCGTGACATGGCCCGCTTCGCAGGTAATGGCGTCATACACACCGTCCTGATCGAAATCGAAGTGCAGGCTATCGTCCACGGCGTGCTGGGCATCGGCGCAGGTGCGGGCGTTCAAGAGCACTTGGCCGCTATTGCCGACCACGCCACTCGGGAGCAGGTATTCCGCCTTGCCGTCTCCGAACACGTCCCGCACGGCGACGGTATCCAAACCGAGCCAGGCCACCGGCGCGAAATGGTTGAGGCCGTTCACTACGCCTTGCACCACAAGGGAATCATGGCGGACGAAGGCCACCTGAGTTTCCGCATCCACGGCCTGGTAGAAGGCGGGGGCTTTGATGCCGCCATGGGCTTTCACCCACAGGGAGTCGATGGCCACATTCAGGACGGCATCACGTCGGGCTTTTTCACACACCGACAGGCTGGCAAGCTGGTTGTTGTCCTCCTGGGTTTCCGCAATAAAGTCATCGGCGTCGGCCAAAGCCAGGAAGGTTTTATCCGGCATCAAGGCATGGCCGGACAAAGGCAGGGCATAGGTGGCCTGTTCATTCGCCGCCAGCCCCATCACGATGACGCGGCCCAGCAAGCTGTCCACGCCGGGTTCATAGCGGTAATCGCCGTTGGCATCCTGGTAAATCACGATGGCGAACCGCCGATACGCGGCCGCGTCGCTTTGGTTTTTGACCTGCACGCGGACCTCGCCCGTGACCTTCAGGTTCAGGGCGCTCACCTGGACGGAATCGGCGTCCACCCAAACAGGCATCAAATCCGGCAACAGCGCCGAGCGGCGGATGCGCACCGGCTGCCCGTTGGCGGTATTAGCCAAAGTATCCAACCACGGCGACCAGACCTGCAAGGTGTCCAGACGGCCCAGGGGCTGGCGCGGGGAGATGCCGCCCTGGAGGGTTAATTGGTAGCTGCTGTTGGCCATGGCCGTCGGCCGCGTGAGGCTCACGTCCAGTTGTTTCAATTGGTACGACTTGGACGCGGCCGATCGGGTTTCCCCCATGAGCACGGCATGGACTTCTTCCGAGCGCAGGCCGAAGCTGATGCCGGGCAAAGGCCGCAAGGCGATGATCCACTGGGAAGCGCCCGGGGCGGATTCAAAGCAACCGCGGCCGGGAACTTGCACGCCGCCAGCGGCATTGAAGCGGTGATACACGGTATAGGCCCGGTTGGCCCCCAATCCGGTGAGCACCAGGGAATCCTGCAAGGGGCTCCAACCTTGGGAGTTGAGGTAGAGAATGAAAGCCTCGCTCTGCGACGCATCGAAGGCGATGAAGGCTTCGGCAGGGCCGGTGAGACTGAGGCTTAACGTATCGCAGCGGAGGGAGGTGTTCAAAGTCGGCAAAAACTCCGCGCCTTGCATTGGGTTGGGCTCGGCAATGACCTTCACGTCCGGCCGGTCGAGATAAGGAGGGGTTCCCACGGTCAGGATGGTGGGCGTGGGAGATCCGGAAGCGGAATCCAACAGCGCCTGCAACGCCTTCGCAAAAACCAGCGGAGCCGGGTGCGACAAGGGTTGCATATCCAGGCAAAGTCGGCCCGAGATGGCGCCCCGATGATAAAGTCGATACACCGTGCCGTCACTGCTTTGCAGGGTGGTGTACAGCGGCGAGAACGCTCCCAGGCTGGAATCGGCTTCTTGCAAAACCTGAGGCAGAGTCGCGGCTTCAGGCAATCCCACCACCACATCCGCGGCTTGGGTCAAGGTGAAGCACGCCGAATCGACGGCCGGAGACTTGAACGAAACCACGGCCTGGGAACCCTGAATCACCTTGGGCAACGAAACCAACTTGGCGTTGCTGTCCAGGTAAACCGGCGCGCCGGCGCTGATTGGCATACAATCCGTTTTGCCCCACTCGGCATCCACTTCCTGAATCAAACAATTGTTTTCCGGCGGCGCCACAAAGGCCAGCAATTGGCCGGCAGGCAGTCCGGACACGCCGTGGACCAAGCCGGGCAAGACCACGGCCCCCGGCGCAAAGGTCGCGGCGAACTCCGTGCGGGGCAGGCTGTCGCTGAAGGTATTGACCGGCAACGCGCCGAGGCGACGCCATGGCGAGCGCATGTACCAAGCACCCGAAGACACGAATGAGGTGGGAACCAGTACGTGTACGACGGCGCGGTCCAGAAGCTGGAAGCGAAGCAGGTCCGCCGTTGAATCGGCCCTTTGCGCGAAGGGTAGGTTGATAAAGACGGAATTCTTCCACGCGGCGGGAGCCGAACTTACGGTGTCTTCCCGATCGGGATGGAGCAAGGCTCCGGCTCCCATACCCACGGACACGCGCGCCGCCTGGGTAACCTGGGTGATACGGACGGCTGGGACTTGGACATCGGGCTTATAGACCAGTACGGGCAAATCGTTCGCGGGGGTGTTTTTGGGGATCCGCAAGGTGACGCCCGCGGCGGAACGTAACATATAGTGACGGGCGGAAACGATATCGCCGGTCGCTTCCTCCTGGAGATAGGCACCGCCCAAGGTGGGAACAAAGGCGCTGAGCCAGGCTTGCGCCGTGCTCGCGTCCGGAGCCAACAAGGCGTGCAACTCCAACGGGCCCGAAAGGACCAACACATAGTCGCCGGTATTGTCGATCAAGGGTTGGTTCGGCAAGGTGATCAATTGACCGCTCAAAAGGGCCGGGTCGATGCCCGTCAAAGCATAACGGGTATTGTCGCTGCGCCAGGCATCGCCTTCGCGGACATCGCGCTTCCAGGTAACCTCCGGCGGCAGAGGGGTCACCAGCAAGGCATCACGCCGATTACGCTCGGCCCGATACACCAAGGCCAGGGCTTCCGGCGAAACCGCTTGGGGACGCAGGCGCGGGAGTTCATAATCCAGGCTTTCACCTTGGGGCTCCAGCAGGGTCAGGGTACCGCTGCCCAAGGGATTCACCCTGGCCAAGGGCAAGGTCCGTTCCAAGACCACGATGCCGTTCACGAGCGCTTGCCAATGCCAATCCGTTCCTTGCTTTCGGCACAGAACGCCGATATACTGCCAAGTTTGCGGCACGATCACGCCGGGCAGGGAAAAGGTGGAATCCGCGGCAATGCGTAAGCGCAAGCGACCCTGCGGGAGCACGGATACATTGAAATCAATGCCATCCAAAGCCTCAAAGCGCATGATGGCGGCGTTCTGGGCCAGACCCATACGCATCCAAGTTTGGAAGGTGAATTCGCCTGAAGCGGCGGGCAGGTAATGGCGGATGGATTCCGCAATCGCCGCCCCCGCGGTTAAACGCTTGGCTTGGCCCAGGCGGCCCGTAATGGCCGTGCCCGCGCCGGACAGAACCGTATCCCTGACCGCGCCCATTGCCACCGTAAAGGTGTCGGCCGTGAGGCCCAATCCCGCGTCGCGCTGATGGAGGGAATCGGCCACGAGCCACTTGTCTTGAGAGACGCCGGCCACGGCGAGCCCGCGCAGGGCGTTCACATCCAGCGCCGAGTTCCATACCGATTTCGCGGAAACAAAAGCGGCATCGCGCGGTAAAAGCAAATCGGGCAAAGGACCTTGGGGAGCCTGGACATCCGGAGCGAACGCAAAGTATTGGCCGCCCAAGGGAGCAATCACGGGACCGGTCAAAACGATATATCGTATCGGACCCATCCAACT
>DAINDC010000174.1:0-3221 GCA_036732085.1 Fibrobacterota bacterium
CGGCCCCCGCTTCCATCCAGATCTGATCCCGCGCCGTAAGGGGCAGATGTCCCAATTCCTCCGTCCCGAAAAAGACCACCCGCTCCGCATCCGATGAGGACAGGATATCGAGCATCCCTTTTTCATCGAGCCCGCGGATCGGTTTCAGGACATAGATGGTCCTCCGATTCCGCCCCCCGGGAAACACCGCGGTTACGGTATCATTGTACGGATCGAAGTCCGCCCCCGGTCCTGTCGGTTGCAGGATGGCGCGAACGGGGGATTTGCTTTCGAAGACGGATTTCTCCGGGGTCCAGGTGAAGCGCGCGGTCCTGGCCCCGTCCGCCACCGCCAGCTTGCGGTTCAGAAGGACCTTCCCATCCTGCGTCAATCGTAACGAGGCCTCGCTTGCCTTCCCGCCCACGGCCAGATAGCTCGCCGCCACCTCGACGGCATTGCCGGCAGGCGCGCCCTCGGGGACGGGGGTAACGGCGATGCTAACCTGCTCCGGCTGGATCTCCCCGATTGAATCGGGGGAGAAGACCACGGGGAAAAGCGGCGCGCCCCAGGTGCGGGAGGCCTTTCCGGAATCCAGGTTCGCGCGGCCATCGGAAAAAAGGAAGATCGCCTGCAGATTGGGGATGGCTGCGGAATCGACGAAGTCGGCGGCGGCCGCGAGGCTGGTCAGTCCGTTCGCATCCGCGGACCCGGCGAGGGCGGAAATTCCCGGCTTGGGAAATCCCGCCACCGGCCAGGCCCGTTCCTGGAAATCGGCCACCTTTACGTCGAAATTGCGCGCACGATAGGTATCGGTGAGCTCCTTTTCGAATCCCGCATAAGCGCGGCCCAATCCCAGATAACCGCCATCGCGGAAGCTGCCGCTTTGATCGCGCAGGATGAGCAAGGCGGGATTGTGGAACTCGACCCGATGGCGCCGCAGCTCCGGAGCGGTCAGGGAGAACGTGAGCAGCAGCAGGGCCGCAGCCTGCAGCCCGAAGAGGATCATGCCCGCGGACCGTGGCCCCGTCTGGCCGGGACCGGACCGATACTGGCGCCACAGGATGAACAACCCGGGCGGAAGGAGCAACAGGAACCAGGGATTTCCGGTCAGATGCAGCGACAGCATTTGCGAGCGTTCGGCTCTCCCCTACTCCTGCTTGATGCGCAACGTGGTATGCTTCGCCTTGGGTTCGGTCCGGGGGAAATCGAGATTGAAATGCAATCCCCGGGATTCCTTCCGGCGGCGCGCGCACTTGATGATGAGTTCCGCGCAAAGGGTAAGGTTCCGCAATTCGACCAGGTCCGGGACCATGGAGAAGGACCAATAATCCTTGTGGATTTGCCGGCTGATGACGCGGATGAATTCCTCCGCGCGCGCGAGCCGGAAATCGCTGCGGACAATCCCCACGTAATGCCACATGGTGGACTGGATGGTCTCCAGCGAATGGGAATAGATGATGGTCTCCGGGGCCGGTTTCAAGGCGAAGCTGTTCCAGTCCTGGAAACGCCGTCGCGATGGCCTGGCATGCGCATGCGCGAGAATATCCGCCAGAGCCCTTTCCGCGAAGACCACGCCCTCCAGGAGGGAATTGCTGGCCAGTCGGTTGGCTCCATGCACGCCGGTGCAGGCGGTCTCACCCACGGCATATAAGCCGGCGAGCTCGGCCGCGGAATTCCCATCGACCTTCACGCCGCCGCACATGAAATGCGCCGCCGGCACCACGGGTATCCATTGTTTCGCGATGTCGAGCCCCATATCCAGGCAATGCCTGTAGATATTGGGGAAGTGTTTTGTGAGGTCCGCCTTGCTGAATGCGGTCGCATCCAGGTACATGCAGGGTTGCCCGGTGCGTTTCATCTCGGCATCGATGGCGCGGGCGACGATGTCACGCGGAGCCAGGGACTTCAGGGGGTGCACCTTGTCCATGAAGGCCTCGCCCAGGTGGTTGCGCAGGACGCCTCCGTGGCCGCGCATGGCTTCGGAGATGAGATAGGTGGGTTGGCCGGGATTGTAGAGGGCGGTGGGATGGAATTGCATGAACTCCATGTCCTCCACGGCGGCGCCCGCGCGGAAGGCCATGGCGATTCCGTCCCCCGTGGAGACCGAATCATTGGTGGTATGGGCGTAGATCTGCCCCACCCCGCCCGTGCAAAGCACCGTGGTCGCGCCCAGGAACAACCCGATGCGATCCCCTTTCACATCCAGGGCATAAAGGCCGTAGCAGCGCTTTGGGCCGGCCTCCTTTTCCCCGCGCCGCAAATGCTTGGCGGTGACCAGGTCGATGCCCATGTAGTTTTCGAGGATGGTGATGTTCTGGTTTTGCCGGGCAGATTCGAACAGAGCGCGCTGGATTTCATGTCCGGTCAGATCGTCCGCATGCACGATGCGGGAGCTGGAGTGCCCGCCCTCCCGGGCCAGATGGAAAGACGCCTGGCCTTTGCCCTGTCCCCGCTGCCGGGTTGCCATCGTTCCCTTGCGGGAATCCATGGTGAAGCGGACGCCCCAATCCACCAGGTTCCGAATCGCTTCGGGACCCTGATTGACCAGAATCCGGACCCGATCTTCGCGGCAAAGTCCGGCGCCTGCGGTCAAGGTATCCTGGGCATGTTCCTCGACGGAATCGGCGGGGTCCATCACCGAGGCGATGCCCCCCTGGGCCAGATGGGTGGACCCGGCCCAGCTCAATTTCTTGGTGAGGATCAGGACCTTGCCATGGGCCGAGGCCTTGAGCGCGAAGGACAGCCCGGCGATGCCGGAGCCGACCACGATGAAATCATATACAGCCGTCGGTTGCATCCATGCCTGCGCTCGCCCGTTTCGGGCAAATATATAAATTATAGTCTTTCGGGCACTTAGATCGGGTCCTGCGCCTTGCCGGAGGCGGTCCGGAGAGGTACTTTTACCCGGTCTTTTTCACCGGTTGGAGAAATCGCGCTATGACGTTGGAATGGATGAAGAAACAGGCCCCTTGGGTCATCGGCACCTTCGGGATCATGATTCTTGCGGGTCTCATCATGATGGACCGCGCGGGAAGCTATCGCGCCGATCGGCACCACAATATCGTGGGCAAGGTCAATGGCGAGGAAATCCCCACCGAAAGATTCCAGGCCGAGCTTAAGAATTACCTGCGCGGTCAGGAAGCCCAGAACGGCAAGGCCCCGGAAGGTTTGCAGTTGGCCCAGATCCGGGACGGCCTGTTCAACTTCAAGGTCCAGTCCGTGCTCATGCAGAATATTTTCAC
>DAINDC010000174.1:3231-10646 GCA_036732085.1 Fibrobacterota bacterium
GTACCAGCTCTATCCCTCCCGCGAGGAGATGATGGACTTCGTCCTGAAGCATCCCCAGGAAGTCGCCCAAAATATCCAACGCTATCGCGGCTACGAGGAGTTGCCGCCGTTCCTGGCGGATAGCACCGTCGATCAGGCCCGATACGAGAACTGGCTGAATCAGGATTCCATTTACGATCGCATCTCCATGCGCGAGCTGGAAGAGAACCTCAAGACCTCCGTGATCCCGCAAGTCCAGTTGCAGCAGATTATGAAATCCCAGGTCCACCGAACCGCGCTGGAAGAGGCATACGCCATTTCCACGCGCGAGACCAAAGCCCGCCTCAAGTTCTACCATGTCGCACTGGACTCGTTCCCGGTCTCCGCGGACAAGTTCAAGGATGCGGATCTCAAGGCCTATTACGATGCCCATCCCGACAGCTTTTCTTACCGCGAGGACGCCGCCCGGCTTGGTTACCTGCGCCTGCCGCTGAAGCCCTCCAAAACCGACAGCACCCTGATGTCCGACTTCGCCAAGGAACTGAAGGAACGCGCCAAGAACGGGGAGAAGTTCCCGGACCTCGCCAAGGATTATTCCAATGATCAGGCCACGGCCGACAAGGGCGGGAAGCTGGAAGGCTTGCGCAGCCGCGAAAGCCTGGATCCCGCCATCGCCAATGCAGCCTTCGCCCTCAATCCAGGAGAGATTTCCGATCCCATCCTGACCCGCTTCGGCTACGAGATAATCCAATTGAACGACAAGAAAAAGGTGGATACCACCATGAAGGTCGAAGTCAGCCAAATCGTCCTCAAGATCACGGCCGGCACCGAGACCATAGACAGCCTGACGGAAATGGCCGAGAAGATCCGCACCGATGCGCAGAAGCAGGGCTTGGCGAAAACCGCCCAGGCCTATTCGCTGCCCTATGAGAAGACTCCCATTTTCGACAAGGCCAATCTTTCCCCGTTACCCACCGGTTACGTCCAGGGGACCAACTCTTTCGCTTTCAGCCAGTTCGAGGCCAAGGAGAAGATCTCGGAACCGCTCCAATCGGATGACGGCATCTATCTCTTCGAGCGGGACGCGAAATTCGAGAAGGGCCGCAACTTTGAGCGGGCCAAACAGCACATCGCCGAGAACCTGGCAAAGGAAGAGAAGTTGGCCGCCGCCAAGAAGGAGTTGGAAACCCAGAAGGGCGCCATCCTCGCCGCCCAAGAGGGTTCGCTGCCTGCCAGCATCGGAAGGGCCAAGTTGGACAGCACTTCGGGCGGGCCCATTTCCGCGGACAACTGGCTGCCTGGCTTCGGGTATTCCAGTCCCACTTTGTTCAAGGTATTCTCCCAGCCCGCCAATACCTGGGGACCCGTGCTCACCTCCGATCTCGGTGCGGTAATCGCGAAGGTCACGGATAAGGTTTCCTTATCGGATAAGGAGATTTGGGATAAGGCGCAAGCCCAAATGTCCCAGCCGGAACCCTACCAGTTTTCCAGTCTTTATCAGGAATGGGTTGCCAATCTTCCGAAATCGGCAAAAGTGGAAAACAATATGGACATGGTATTTAGGAATTAGAGGAGCCGCGAGGATTCTCGCGGTCCCAGCTTGTCTGTCCGGCATAACTTGGTACCTTGGTGAAACCATGAAAAAGCTTATCATCCTGACCCTGATATGCTTTGCCCTAGCCGGCATCGGTAATGTTTTCAGCCGCAGCCTTTCCATCTTTTCCCAGCCCGTGAACCATTCGGATTCCGGCTGGGCCATGTTCAAGGAACTCTTCCACTAAAGGTCTTTCAAGCTACCGGCTTCAGACGGGGCCATTCGCCCCGATTTCATTCTCCGACCCTCCTCCGTCCTTGCCCCTACCCATCGCCAAACCCTTTCGGTACGGTTTTCCCAGGGGTTATTCAGGAATTTGAGGCGTAACCCGGATAAGCGAAAGCGGCCTTTCATCAATTTGATGTTGGCGCAATCTCCTCCCGCAGCTTAAGATCTTTTTGGTCATCTACCGAAGAGGCAAATTGGAAACCAAAGGCAACATCCTAATAGTCGACGATGAGCCTTCCATCTGCACGGTCATTTGCGACTACCTTCGCCTGCAAGGCTATAATTGCGCGAGCACCAATGCGGTGGACTCGGCCCTGCAGATCCTGCAGACCGTCCATGGGATCGATTGCATCCTTTCCGATATCAAAATGCCGGGCAAGACCGGCATCGATCTTCTCCGCGAGGTCAAGACTTACTGGCCGGAGATGGCCGTAATCCTGTTCACGGGCAATGCCGAGATCCACACGGCCGTATCCTCCATGCAGGACGGCGCATACGATTTCATCCTGAAGCCCATCCAGCTGAAGCAGGTGATCCATAGCATCACCAACGCGCTGGAGAAGAAGCGGCTCAAGCTCGAGGTGCGCAACTACCAGAAGAATCTGGAGAACCTCGTGCTCGAGCGGACGACCCAGATCAAGGATGCGATGAGCATGCTGGAAGTCTCCCACCTGGACACGATCAATCGCTTGTGCCAGGCGGCGGAATACCGGGACGACGAAACCGGTTACCATGTGCTGCGCATCAGCAAGTATTGCGAAGTGCTGGCCCGCGGATGGGGGCTTTCCGAGGAAGAGAATTGGCTGCTGAGCAAGGCCAGCCCCTTGCATGATATCGGAAAAATCGGCATCCCGGATTCCATTCTGCTCAAGCCCGGCCGGCTTACCGTGGACGAGTTCGAGGTGATGAAGAAGCATGCGGAAATCGGCGGGGAAATCCTAAAGAATGCCAACTCCAAGGTCCTGCAAGTTGCGGAGACCGTGGCTATGACCCATCATGAGAAATGGGATGGGAGCGGTTATCCCAAGGGGCTCAAGGGCGAGAAAATCCCTCTCATGGGCCGCATCACCGCCCTGGCCGACGTATTCGATGCCTTGACCATGAAGCGGTGCTACAAGCCGGCTTTCACGCTGGAAGCCTCGGCGAATATCATCACCGAAGGCCGGGGCAAGCATTTCGATCCGCGGATCGTGGACATCTTCACGTCCCGGATGAATGAATTCGTAACCATCCAGAAGGAATATTCGGACTGAGCCAAGGCCTCTACTGTGGATTGAAATGCAAAGGCGAAGTCGAAAATAAAAAGCCCGGCCCAGGATTTCCTGGGCCGGGCTTTTTATGTACGCCCGGATTTGGCTCGACCGCCTACATTTTCAGCAAACGCTTGCTGGCCCGATAAGCGGCCTTGCCTTCCGCCCTGGCTTCCAGGGACAGGGTATAGACGCCAGCCGGTAGCGGCGAGCGGAGCTTGTCCTTCCCATCCCAATAGAAATTCAAGGTGTTCGCCCCGGATATTGTTTTCTCGAAAACAGTACGGCCGCGGAAGTCGCGCACCTTGAGCAGATAGTCGACCTTGCCGAAACTGGGGGGCAAGCTATACCGGATCAAAGTGGCCCCGGAAAAAGGATTCGGATAGTTGGAAAGCGTGAGGAGGCCCACCGGCGAAAGGCCGGAAAGGATCATGGCGAGGTAGTTCGCATCGCCGGCAACCAGGTGGTAGTCGTTGGCATGCAGATCCGACTCGCCGATATGCACGGCTTCCGGTCCCAGGGCCGTGACGGTCTTGTGCAAGGTCTCCACGAGATAAAGGGGAACGTGCTTGGCATTATCGGAAACCTTCAGAGTGATGCCTTGGGAGCCCGCCGCCGCTGAAGCCTGCAATGGCCAATGGCCCTGCCAGGTACCGGCTTCCGGTTGAAGATACTGCGATAGCCCCTCGACCTTGCCTGCCGAGTTCGGATGTTTGAGGCTCACCCGGAAATTCTGGCCGGGGACATCCGGTGGCTCGGAGAAGAGACCTTCCCGACCGGCGATGCCGATTTGCAAGGACATGCTCGCGGTTCCATTGAAGGCCTTCAGGTTGGCAGCCCACTGATTTTCAGTTGCCGCGGCTTTCGGGGCTGCGGGGGCTTTGGATCGGGAGGTATCCATTACCGGGAATTTCAAGGTGAGCGCGGTTGCAGGCTTGATAGTCATGCCGATCCAAGGGCTGATTACGGTGGCCGCCGTCACCCGCTCCCAGGTCTTTTCGCTATCGTGATAGACATACCAGGTGGGAAGGGTGGCCAACTTCGAAGTATCCATGATGTCCTGGACCTTGACCGGGAAGTTGAACGGGAGCGAAATATCGGACCATTGGCCCGCGGGCAAATCCATCGAGAAGGTCTGGTAATCCAGGGAAATTCCGGACTCGCATTTAGGCTCATAATGGTGGTTCGAGCCGGTCCAGATCGCTTGGCCGGAATCGAACCTCGCCACCGGCGCGCTGGTTCCGTCGTAGTTGGTAAACGAGGAGACTCCCGTTCCGGACCCGTTGTACCGCATCGCCCGCATCTGTTCCGGATCCCATTTGATCTGGTCGACGACACGCGCGAAATTCCCATCGGTGGATTCGTCCCAGGGATAGCCGAACAGGTTCCATTGATTGGGTTTCTTTTCCAACTTATCGAATTGTTGCAGGTGCTCGTCGCCGAAGCGCGTGCGAATGAAGCCCCGGCTCCGTGAAAGTTTCGATCCGTCGAAAATCGTGAACACCACCTCCAGGCTGCGGGAGGCCTTTCTGCCGAGTTCCGAGGCCTTGTAGAACTTGGACATGGGGATGCTCAAGGTGGTTTGCGCGAGTGCGCTACCCGAAAAAGCCAGGTTCGGATTCTGATAGATGACGGAAGAATCGAATGCGACGGCGGAGACGCTGTCCAAGGCGAATGGCTTGCCAAGGTTGGACGCCATGGGAGAGGTCGCTTCCACACCGGCGGCCTTGAGGAAATACCGGTAAAAGCGATCCTTCCTCAGGTCCGGGCCCAGGTCGGCCAAATCCGCCGATAGAACCAGGGAGCTCAAAGGATACCGGCCCGATAGCACGCCAGCGTTCGATCCGCCGGAAGGCACCGTTCCCCCGGCCGGCACGACACTGACCAGGACCAGGGGATTGGCGGTCTTGAATCCGGTCCCCTTGATGGGAAAGGAAATATGGCTGACGGAATCGCCGGCGCTATGGTAATCAAAGACAGGAATGGACGCATCGGAAAATTGGATTTGGCCAGGTTCCGAATTGTCCGCCAGTTTGCCGAAGGCGTATTTCAAGTTCCCGCCCTTGGTTCCCTCGATGATGAGCATGGACGAGTCCGGCCCCTTGGGGAGCAATTGCCACGTCGATACATGGGTTGGCAGGCTGCCCGAGTCCGGAGGTATCAGGAACAATTCCTTTCCGGACAGATCGGGATGGGAGCCCATTTCGATCTGGGCCCGGAAGGTCTGCGTGGATCCGGCCTTGCCCAGGCTGTTGACCGACATGACCAGTTTAATGAACGGCAGGGGCGAGAGGAGATCCAATCCGTTCACGTTCGTCTCCAGGACGGGCTCGAACTCGGGGTTCTTCACCACTTGGCTGGTGTCGCATTTTTCGGCGAAGGTAATGCGCGTCTGGAACTTATGATCCAGAGCGCCCCCCACGTTGACGAAGTAACCCTTGTCGCTGGGGCAGGCGACATCGGATTTCGTGAACCTGCAGTCATCGGAGTTGAAATTGATAGGGGTGGTGATGGTGTCGCGATAGACATAGCCCAGGGTCGGGGTCCCCACCCTTTCGAAGGCCGCATAGACATTGTAGGTGGTCTGCTCATCCAGGACGCCGGCGATATCGGTGAAGGCGCCGGGGTTCAGCTTGCTGATGGGGTAATGATGCTGATGGTTGGCGGGAACGGAAGCGTCCAGTACCCCGTTATTGGCGGTGGCCCACCAGACGTAAACCGAATCCGCCTCCAGGGAGTCGAAGTTCTTGCTCGCGATCTCGAAGTTGACCTTGTCGAAGGTGGTCGGGGAAATCAGCGAGGCTGTGACCTTGATTCGGCCCATGACCGAGCTGCTGGATGGGTTCACTTCATAAGCTCCCACATCCTTCTTGAGGGCGGGACGGACCCGGCCGAAGACATCCGTGGCCACGATGGTCTTGTAATCGGCGGTGGAACTCGCGGACTGGAGTGAGGGGCAGGGATGGATCGAGCTGCACCCGAAGGATTCGCCCAAGGCCTCTTCCAGGAGCTGCACGTAGGTCGCCGCGGTCAGATCCACCGAACGTGCGGCATCGCCGCTGTCCAGGCCGCCTTTATCCGTGAGGCCCGCGAGCTTGGGAGACCCGGTGGTGAAAACGTTGTGATCGAGGGTGGGAGTCTTGTTCGTGACGGATGCGGAGTCCATGGGGAAGGCGATATTGGAAAAGAAATTGTTCGCGATGACGGCATTCAGGGAGGGCCCGACGACGGTAACGCCGATGGTACTCCCCGTATTGGGAACCCCCTTGTCGTCCAGGAAGGTATTGTTCATGACGCGAATCCCGGCGGAGGAGGAGTTCGTGACCTGGACAGCCTTGGTAATGCCCCAGACCACGTTGTTGATGAACCTCATCTCGGCGGTCCCGACTTCGATGTTCACGGCCGGTCCGTCCACCGCCAGCGCCTTGTTCTGGGTCCGGAAGATATTGCCGTCGATGAGCGCGCCGCTCGCCTTAACCGAGAGCGCCGCCTTGCCCGTGCTGCCTCCCGGCATCTCGAAGACGAAGCCCTTCAGGGTCACGTTCTTGCGCGTGATGGTGAGGGCTTCCTTGGTCTTGCCCCGGAATATCGGGCGGTTGTCATCGTATTTCCCGGAGGAGACCATATTGGAAATCGTCACTGCGGAAGTGTCGTTGCCGTTGATCGCGCCAATGGTAATGGTGTCCATGGCCACGGCAGGCGAATTGTTCCTGATAAGAATGGTCCCGCCGTTTTTGGTATTGATATCCTTCAACGCGGAATCGAGGCTGCAATACGGGTTGCCGGACAGCCCGGTCGCGGTGGGACATGCGCCCGACTGGTAGGCGACATAGATGGTATCGCCCACCGTGGCCCCGACCGTCAAGGTGGCGGAGTTCTTGGTCGGCTGGCCAGCCCCGAAATTCTTGGCGATAGGTGATGCATAGAAGTAATAATTGCCCTTGACCAAGTTGGCGAATTCGAAGGAGACCGTGCTTCCGGTCGCGGCTTTGGACAGGGTGGCCGCGACGGTGCCGCCCTCATGCGCGGCGGTCACGCGGATGCTGTCGATAGCCTCCGAACCGTGGGTCACGCTCAGGTCAACCGTTCCCGCGGCCAGGTTGCTGGGAAGGATGTTGAGAGTCAGATCATTGGCTGGAAAGGAAGGCACGCCCACCACGGTGGCGATGGCGCCTTGGGAAAGAACCGGCGCCTGGAAGGTCTTGCGGTAATGCAGCAGCTTCACATAGATCTCCCCGCCCAGGCTGACGGCCCGGATTTCCTTGGGCACCACCAAGAGGGAATCGTCATTGAGAAACGGCTTGCGGAAGAAGGAGACGCCTGCCGTGGCCTTTAGCGCGGTGGAATCATTGGAACCCTGAAGC
>DAINDC010000175.1:0-10637 GCA_036732085.1 Fibrobacterota bacterium
GCCTTGAGCGTGCGGCCGTCCTTGAGCCCGCCGCCGTAGACATCGATCATTTCGCGCATGGGGATGCCGAGCGGCACTTCGTAGACGCCCGGTTTCTTGACCGCGCCCGAGAGGCAGAAGATCTTGAAGCCCGGGCTCTTCTCCGTGCCCCATTGCTTATGCCAGGCCACGCCGTTCTTGACGATATGGGTCACGGCGCTGATGGTCTCGACATTGTTCACGATGGTGGGCGCGCCGAACAGGCCCGAGACGGCCGGGAAGGGCGGCTTGATCTTGGGATAACCGCGTCCGCCCTCGATGGAGGACAACATGCCGGTCTCTTCGCCGCAGATATAGGCTCCCGCACCGCGCACTATGGTGATGGTCAGGTCTACGGGGGTCCGGCCTTCGCCGGATCCCGTTCCGAATATGCCCTTGCCGACGAAGCCCTTGGCCTTGGCCTCCTTGACGGCCGCGTCCAGGCGTTGGAAGCCGAGGATGAACTCGCCGCGCAGGTAGATGAAGGCCTGCTTGGAACCGATGGCATAACAGGTGAGGATTGCGCCCTCCACCAGCTGGTGCGGGTCGCGCTCGAGGATGTACCGATCCTTGAAGGTGCCGGGCTCGCTCTCGTCGCCGTTGATGGCGAGGTAGATGGGCTTGCCCGTGCCCTTGGCCAGGAAGCTCCACTTCTTGCCCGTGGGAAAGCCCGCGCCGCCGCGGCCGCGCAGGCCGGAGTCGTCGATGAGCTTGATGAGGTCGCCAGGGGGGGTAACGCCGATGTGACTGCGGGCGGTCTCGTAGCCGCCGCGCGCCTGGTAATGGGCCAGGGTATGCGAGTTGGGCTCGTTAATATGCTTGGTCAGGACCGGCGAGAACGGGACCGACGGCGAAGCGCCTTTTGGTTTGGGCGCAGCAGGAGCGGGCGCGGTTGCAGCAGGCGCAGGTGCGGCGGCGGGCGATGCCGGAGCCGCGGTGGCGGAGGCCGGAGCGGCGGGCTGCGGGGCTCCTACCGCCTTTTGGGCCGCGGTTTCGTCCGCCTTGGGAGGCGTGGCGCCGGTGCCCGCGGGATTGGGCTGCCGAGCTTCGGCCTGGCCTTCGGATTTGGGCGTCTCAGCCATGTTTCGCTCCATTTTTGCTTGCCGCGCCGGAGTTGCCGTTCGCGGCGCCAGGGTTGCCGTTCACCGAGGCCTGATTACCGTTCGCGCTATACGGCTTGCCCGATCCGTTGACGCCGTCGGCGACGGGCACGGAGAGCGGAGTGGCCAAAGGACCAGGAACCTTGGTGGTCATGTCGCCCACGCCGTCCTTGAGATAGGGATCCTTATTGTCGAAATGGCGGGAACCGGTTTCGGACTCGCCCGGGAAATTGTAATGGGCCGGCAAGGTCGGCACGCGCGGGTCCATGGCTACGGGAGCCTTGGCCTGGTAGTCGGCCGCGGTCTTGCCTTCGGCCTTCAGCAGCTTGTCGAGATAGTCCTCCAGCGCCTGGCCTTTCATCGAACAGAAATGCTCGTTGTCGACCTGCAGGACCGGGGGCTTGTCGCAATCGGCCAGGCATTCCACCTTCTCGCAAGAGAAAAGACCGTCTTCGGTTTTTTCTCCAGGACCGATATTGAGCCGGTCCTTGATCTGCTTGAGGGCCTGGGAAGTATTGTTCTCGAGCGCGCACATCAAGGTGGCGCAGACCATGAAGCGGTGCTTGCCGTGGAACGGCCGCTTGAAATGGGTGTAGAAGGTGACCATGCCCTGCACGTGCGAGACGCTGACATTGCAGAGGTTCGCCACGATTTCCATGGCCTCGTCGGTGACGGAGCCGAACTCCTCCTCGGCGAGGCGGAGCACCATCATCAGCGCCGAGCGCTTGTTGGGATATTCCTCGGCATAGTCGTGGAACTGGCGCATGCGCTCGGGGGAAAGTTCCCGCAGGGACGCGGCCCGGGCGGCTTTTTCGGCCTTGGCGGCCATGGGATCCGCATTGTAACTCATCGATCCAGCTCCCCGGCGATAATATTGAAGGACGAGAGGATGGCCACCATATCGGCCAACATGGACCCCTTCAGCAGCTTGCTGTAGATGGGGTAGTTGATGAAGGACGGCGGGCGGATGCGCACCCGGTACGGGTTGGAACTGCCGTCCGAGACGAGATGGAATCCGAGCTCGCCGTTGGGCGCCTCGGTGGCCGAATACATATCGGTCACGGGGGCGTGGATGCCGTGATCCTTCCCCGGCATGACCAGCTTGAAATGGTGGATGAGCGATTCCATGTCCGTATAGGTCGAGGTCTTGTCCGGCAAGGTGCGCTTCTGATCCTCGTAATTGATCGGGCCCGGCTCCAGGAGCTTCAGGGCCTGGCGGACGATGGCGATGCTCTGCGCCATCTCGTCGACGCGGATCTTGTAGCGCGCCAAGGTATCGCCTTCGGTATAGACCGGGGTCTCGAACTTGAGCTCATTGTAGATAAGGTAGGGACGGAACTTGCGGAGGTCGTATGCGACCCCGGAAGCGCGGGCCATGGGGCCCGTGAGGCCATAGGCCAGGGCCTCTGACTGGGTGATGACGCCGATGCCCTCGGTGCGATCGAGGAAGATGCGGTTCTTGTAGAAGCTGTCGCGCAGCTTGTCCAGGGTCGAGTCCATGCTGTCGAGAATGAGCAGCACGCGCTTTTCGAAATCCGCGGGCAGGTCGAAGGCGAGTCCGCCCACGCGCGTATAACTGGTGGTGAGGCGCGTGCCCGTGACCGCCTCGAACACGTCGTACAGTTTTTCCCGCTCGACGAAGGTCCAGAGGATGGAGCTGAACGCCCCGAGATCCATGGTCATGGCGCCGAGGGACAGGCTATGGTCGGCTAGGCGCGAGAGTTCGGCCAGCAAAGTGCGGATGACCTGGCAGCGGCGCGGGGTGGTGATGCCGAGCAATTCTTCGGAGGCCAAAGCGAAGCCGATATTGTTCGACAGCGGCGAGAAGTAGTTGAGCCGGTCCGTCAAGGTGATAAACTGGTTGTAGCTGCGGGCCTCGCCCAGCTTCTCGAAGCCGGTATGCAGGAAGCCGATTTCCTGCTCCGCGTTCACGATGCGCTCGCCCTTGATTTCCATCTTGACCCGCAGGGTCCCGTGCATGGCCGGATGCGACGGGCCCACGTTCATATGGACCGTGTTCTCGTCGCGCTCTATGATTTCCTTCTCGTAGGAATACATCTCAGGCGCCTCCCGTGGGCTTGACCGGGGTCGCATGGTAAACCGGGAAGTTACCCCGTTCCCCGCGGCCCTTGAGGGGATAATCCTTGCGGAGGGGATGCCCTTCGTAATCGTCCGGCATGAGGATGCGCTTGAGGTTCGGATGGCCCATGAACTCTATGCCGTAGAGGTCCCAGACTTCGCGCTCGGTCCAGTCGGCTCCCGAGAACAGGCCGGTCACGGAAGGCAGGCGCGGCTCGCCTTCCGCCACGAAGGCCTTGACCTGCACCTTGACGCCCAACTTGGCCGACATCAAGGTATAGACGACGGCGTAACGTTCCGGTTGCGGGACGGGATAGCGGAGGTAATCCACGGCGGTGAGGTCGATGAAATAGGTGAAGGCGAGATCCGCATCTTCCTTGAGGAACCGGATGAGGTCCTTGGCGTCCGCGCCCATGACCCGGAACTGGTGATAGTGCGATTTCTCCTCGCGGCCGAGCAGGCGCTCGCCGGCATAGGCCTCGACCTTGGCGATGACGGTCAGGTGGTTTTCCGGAGTATAGACGATCATGGATGCTTGCCTTTTTCGGCATGGGTGGCTGCGCCCTGGACGGGCTTGCTATGGTCGACGCCGTGGCGGTAATGGACATCCGGGGTGCGGAAGGCCACGGACCGGGAAGGATCCGAGGACGCATCGGCGGCAACGAATTCCTGCGACTTGGCCTGGCCCCTTTTCGCCTTCTCCTGGACCAGCATCAAGGCGTCCAGGAAGGCTTCGGGGCGCGGCGGGCAGCCGGGCATATAGGCATCGACGGGTATGAATTGATCGACACCCTGAATCAGGGTATAGGTGTCGAAGACGCCGCCGCTGCTGGCGCAGGCGCCCATGGAGATGCACCACTTGGGTTCGGGCATCTGTTCCCAGATGCGCTGCAGGACCGGCATCATCTTGAGCGAGATGCGCCCGGAGACGATGAGCAGATCCGATTGCCGGGGGCTGAACTTCATCACCTCGGAGCCGAAGCGCGCCGCGTCGTACTTGGCCATGAAGGTGGCCATCATCTCGATGCCGCAGCAGGCCGTTCCGAAAGGCATGGGCCAGAGGCTGTTGGCGCGGGCCCAATTGATGGCCGCATCCAAGGTCGTGGTCGTATAATCGTTGTTCGAACCGCTTACTCCCATTCGAGTGCCTTCGTTCTGATGATGTAAAACAGGCCCAGCCCCAGGATGGCCAGGAAGAACAACACCGCAGGCAGAGCCCCCGTATGGAGCATGCGCTTGAAGCCGAGGGCCCAGGGCAGCAGGAAGATGGTTTCGATATCGAAGAGGATGAAAAGGAGCGCGAAGGTATAGAACTTGAGCGCGAAGGGACGATGCGGATTCTCGATCTGATCGACGCCGCATTCATAGGGCTCGAACTTGACCTTGCTATACAGTTTCTTCGGCCCCAGGAAGGAGGACAGGGCTATCGCCGCCACCCCGATGAAAACGACCAGGAATCCGTAAATGATGAAGGGCAGGTATTCACTTAACATGGCAGTTCCGCCTCTCCCGAACGAGCTGATTTCACGGGCCGGAAAAGGGAGGTCTTTCAGTCCGCTTTTACCCGCAAAGTTAAGAAAAATGGCGTTTTCCGGCAACGAAACGCGGGGTGCGATTCCGGGAGGGGAATGCGGAAAGGGGACCAGCTTGGGCCGTTGGGTTTCCTTACGGGGAGCCCCCACCGCATCCCAACCGCCAGCCGGCAACCCGTCGCATAAGGCGCGGACCACGGTCAGGAGCTCGTTGCGGGTGAAGGGTTTCTGCGGGAAGGCCGAGTTTCCCAGTCCTTTACGGTTGGGGGAATAGCCCGATATGAACAGGGTCTTGAGGGTGGGCTTGCGCGCGACCAGGGCCTTTGCCAATTCGACACCGCTCTTTTCCGGCATGACCCTATAGGCGATCAGGACATCGAACCCGTCCCCCTCCTTGGCCCATATGGCTTCATATGGCTTCATATGGCTTCATATGGCTTCGGCCTCGCCCGGCCGACCCAAGGATTGACCCGGTAAGCCTTGCCGGGGAAACCGGGCGGTTACCTGGGTCCCGGCGCCCGGTCCGATTCGATGGCAATGGTGCCGGCCGTCTGCGCCACGATATCCCGCACGGAGGGCTCACCCAGCTCGCCCCCTGCTCCAAGCCTGCCTCACAAGTGCGGAAGACCAGGCTCCCCCCGCTGGGACGGCATTCCGAAAAAATCCCTCTGATTCGGGTACCCGGGGATTTTATCCTATTACCTGGAAAATCGCATGATTAGAAGGAAGCGGGAATTTACCCCTGGGGTTATCGCCAAATCGCACTTTTAAATAAACTCCCTTTTCCCACGGCGATTGTAAGGAAAGTCTTACAGAGCCGGGTTTCCGGGGCATCCCTGTCATTTCGAGTGCAAATGACCAATGGCAGGAAGTTCTGAATCCATTAATTCCAATCGGGGTCGATCAGCCTTTTATCTTATTCACAGAGTCCCGGCCGGCCAGGCATTTCCCCTGCCGGTCCACGCGCCCCGGGGTCCGGGGCGGTCGGGAAAATATGAAGGAGGTCGGCTATGACGGAACGCAAGCATAATGGGGATTGGAGCGGATCGCCGCGCACCAAGGAAAGCGAATCCGCGCTTCTGGAACGGATTCTGGCGGACATGGCCTTCCCGGCGACCAAGGAGGACATCACCGCCATCCTGGCCGTCAAGGCTTATTCCCAAAGCGGAGGACGCGCCGCGGAATTGCATGACCTAGTGGTCCAGTTGGACAAACCCGTTTTCCAGGACATCGACGAGTTGGAAGTGGCCATCAAGGAAAGGCATAAATGGGAGGGCCAGCACGCCCCTACTTGATGCAGCCATGAACGGCTACTTGATGAAGCTGATCAGGAGGTTGACGATCTCGATGGCGAAGAAGGCGATGATGATCCATTCGAGCATGTTGCTCTGCCGGAACTGGAGGAGCTCCGCGAAGAGTTCCAGGTTCTCCTTGATCTCGCGCAGCTGATAGTCCAGCGAGCGGAACCGCTCGAAGATGTCGAAGGTTTTCTTCATGCCCCGATCGATTTTGTCGAGGTACTCGTTCTCCCAGGTGATGTCCGGGGCGTCCATGATATAGAGATTGTCGACCATGCGGTTGCGCACCATGAGGGTGCGGCCGATGAAGCGCTGCACGTTCCGGCGCGAGGTCTTGAGCCGCCCGTGCATTTCGAGCTCCTGGCTGAACTTTCCGGCTTCGGCCAGCATGCGGTCGACCAGGACCTCGTAATGATCGAGCGCCGCCGATTGCCCCACGTAGAGCATGACGATGCGCAGGACGTCCTCGTTGAAGGCGGGAACGTGGATGTCATTGTAACCGAAGATGAGTTCCGGCAAGTCGGCATGCACGCGGAAGTCCTCGCCCATGCGCGTGTCCAAAGTGCCGGTGCAGAAGGCCTGCAGCCGATCGATGAGGGCGCCCATCTCCGCGTCCCCATGCCCGGCGAATATCACCAATCCGTAGTCCATCACCAGGAGATAGCCTTCCTCCCTTTCCCCGGAACCGTCCTGCGGGGCGGTCTTGCGCCGATAGAACAATTCCTGGGGCGCGGCCGCCACCAGGTCGCCCGGAAACTCGGCGCGGCAACGCTTGATGTCGATGGCTTCGGCGATTTGGAAGGCGCGGATGGTTAGGAGATGTCGGGGATCCGCGGCCATATTCTACAAGTACCACTTTACCGACCGGGAGGCAATGGGATTGTGGCCCGCCGAGACGGGAATCGGCCCGCGCCTTGGGGAACTCTTGGTAATTTATTGGATGGTCATTGGAAGGAATGGCTGAAAAAAATAGTTGGAGAAGACAGGGGAGGCTGACATGGCTAACACGGAAAAAGCGACGTTCGCGGCGGGGTGTTTCTGGGGCGTGGAGGAGACCTTCCGACGCCTGCCCGGAGTCCTCTCCACCCAGGTGGGCTATACGGCCGGGACCTCGGCCAATCCCGATTATCGCGCGGTCTGCAACGGCGATACCGGCCATGCCGAAGCCGTGGAAGTGGAGTTCGATCCCGCCTTCGTTTCCTATGACACTTTGCTGGACGTATTCTGGGAGAACCATGATCCCACCACTTTGAACCGCCAGGGGCCGGACGTGGGCGCCCAGTACCGCTCGGGAATCTATTACCAGGAAGAAGCGCAGCGGGCCGCGGCCCAGGCCTCGAAGGAACGGCGGCAGGCCTCCGGAAAGTACCGGAGGCCCATCGTCACCGAGATCAGTCCCGCTTCCGTCTTCTACCGCGCGGAAGAGTACCATCAGCGTTACCTGGCGAAACGGGGAATGCCCGGCTGCCACCTGTAGCGCCCGGTAGCGCCCGCGCCCGAAGGCGGGCCCGCTCTCTCGGCGGCATGACCGATGACCGGCGTGCCTCCTTACCTGCCCTTTCAAGTCCCATTCGAAAAACTTCCGGAAGATCCACCCGGATTCCGTTGGCTGTTCTCGAAATTATTCTGGAAACGGCAATTCCGCGCCCCGCATATTAATTAATTGCATTTTGCACCCCATCTGCTCCCCCACCCGCTATCCTAATGCCTGGAAATCCTTCTTTGTATCTTTCTCGCTCTATGGGAAGGTGCCCTTGACGGCTCAGAAACTGCTCCTCACTTGGCTGAAGCCCCGAATCGATGCCCAAGGCTTCGCCTGGATTGAGGAAAAAGCCAAGCTCTTGACCGCAGCGGCGGCATCCGATTCCCAAAAAACTTCCAGCGCTCCTGATCGAACCAGCACCCCCGATCGAACGGTATTCACTGCTTTCAGTTCCGCCGTCCGGCATGCGGGCAAAGAGCTCCTGAATCTGAATTCCAACGAGTTGAAAAGCGCTGCCGCCGCCGTACCCGATTGGAAGCCTTCCGATTGGACCTGCGCCGAGGCCGCGCGCATCGCGCTCTTGCTTTCGCTCCCCGCTACTCCCGAGGCCGCCAGGATCATCGACCAGATTTATCATACCGCGGATATGGGCGAAGCCGCGACCTTGCAGAAAGCGCTGGCCGTGCTCGCCAATCCGGAAGGCCATATGGCATGGGCCCGGGAAGGCATCCGCAGCAATATCCAGGAAGTCTTCGAGGCCATCTGCCTCCGCAATCCCTATCCCTCTCTCCATTTCGACGAAGTGGGCTGGAACCAGATGGTGGTCAAAACCTTTTTCGTGGGATCGCCGCTGCATGAAGTGGTGGGCCTGGATCGCCGGGTCAATCCCGCCCTCTCCCGCATGCTCGCGGACCTTGCCCATGAGCGTTGGGCCGCCGGCCGCGCGTTCAGCCCCGAGCTCTGGCGCTGCGTGGGACCCTGCGCGGACGCGCGCGCGCTTGAGGATCTGAAAAAAACCTTGGCCCAGGGATCGCCCGTGGAAAAACGCGCGGCCGCCCTGGCATTATTATCATGCCCCGATACTCACTCGGCGGGTATCCTTGAGTCGGATGCGACCTTGGCCGCGGCGGTCCGCGGTGGAAAATTGACCTGGGAGAATCTTTACGATGGCGACTGATCCAAAGCACCCGACTCATCCTGCCCCTGCAAATAAAGCGATGCGGTTCATCGACCCCCATATCCATATGGTCTCGCGCACCACGGACGATTACCAGGCCATGGCCGCGGCCGGCATCGTGGCCGTCATCGAACCCGCCTTCTGGATCGGCCAGCCCCGCACCGAGATCGGCACCTTCAAGGACTACTTCTCCACCATCGTCGGCTTCGAACGCTTCCGCGCGTCCCAGTTCGGCATCAAGCATTATTGCACCATCGGGCTCAACTCCAAGGAAGCCAACAACGAGGCCTTGGCGGAGGAGGTCATCGATCTCATTCCCCGTTTTGCCGGGAAAGAGGGCGTCGTTGCCATCGGCGAGATCGGCTTCGACGAGATGACCAAGACGGAAGAGAAATTCTTCCGCATCCAGCTCGACATGGCCAAGGAGATGGACATGCCCGTCATGATCCATACGCCGCACCGCAACAAAAAGGCGGGCACCTCCCGCAGCATGGACATCTGCATCGAACACGGCATCGCACCAAATAAAGTGGTCATCGACCACAATAACGAGGAGACGGCCAAGGAGACCTTGGACCGCGGCTTCTGGGCGGCCTTCACCATCTATCCCAAGACCAAGATGGGCAACAAGCGCATGGTCGAAATAGCCAAGCTGTACGGATCCGATCGCATCATCGTCGACTCAAGCGCGGATTGGGGCATCAGCGACGCGCTGGCCGTGCCCAAGACCGCGCAGCTCATGCTCGAGAGCGGCATCTCCGAGAAGGCCGTTTCGGCCATGTGCTACGGCAATGCCTTGGCGGCCTATGGCCAGAGCGGTCAGTTCAACGAAAGGGATTGGCTCGTGAAGGCGGCCATCGATCCGGCTTCCGTCTTCGAGGGCAACAGCCTCCTGCGCGGGGGCGGACCCGAAACCGCCGGGTTACCTGAGTCCGCCGGGGACTCGCGCATCATCGAATAAGACCTCCCGATTAGACCATGGTCCGGGCGAGCTGGATGGTCTCGGGAACCCCGAAGGTCTTGAGCAGGACGCGTTCGGTTTCCTCCCGGTAGTCATTGCTGGCGAATCCGGTTTTCTGAAGCTTGAGCCTTTGGATGACCTTGTCGATCACGGTCCAATCGTTCCCGCTGAGGGTTTCGTCCATGCCCCGCTTCTGGGAGGCGACCCATTTGTCCTGATCCCCGTCGTACTTCTTATATCTCTCTAACTGTTCTTTGCTAATCACTCGTTCGGTTCCTCGATTGGGTATGGAAAGGCGGTCGTCGCGGGGCTGCCGCCCGCATGGCGCGGGCGCTTGGGATGCCTATTCAATATAATAAGAGCGATAGCAGAAAGAGCGGAAAGGCGCGATCATTCCAGGATGATCTGCAGTTCGATCTCGTTCTCCTGCGAGGCTCCCCCCTTGAAGGTCCGGTAGACCTCCCTGATTTCCCGGATGTTCCGGACGCCGTCAGCCTTGACCGCTTCGACGAAGCCGGCCCACGGGGTCTCCCAGACCGGGCCCCGAAAGATATGCCGGGCGCATTTGGATTTCTTGAGCTCGCGGCTCGCGAGCTTGGATCGGGGATCGATGCGGATGAGCTTCCCGCGTCCGATGGGATAGGCCGTCTCCAGGGCATACTCGCCGGTTGGAGCGCCGTTGACCTCGCCTTTGAGATGATAGATCAGGAGGACCGGCCCGGTCTGCTTGATGTTCAGCTTCGGGAATTCACGTTGCATGATTTCGAAGTTGGCCTGGATGGCCTTCTCTATCGCCGTGCCCGCGGCGACCTTGGCCTTGGTGGAGACGACCAAGTATTCTTCGGTCGCGCATTTCTCGTATCCGATCTTTTCCGGCATATCCTTATCAGGCATTGCCCTCCCCCACCAGGAAGGCCGTCTCCTCGATGCAGCGGATGTATTCGGCCAAGGCCCCCTTCTCGTCCATCTGCCCGGAGCTGAGGCCCAAT
>DAINDC010000176.1:0-10593 GCA_036732085.1 Fibrobacterota bacterium
CCTTTCGGTCCGCGCGCTCCACTTTAGCGCTGGTGTTACTCCGAAGCGGGAGGGGGAAGATCCTGATTGTCCAAACCGGGAGCCTGGGGAACGCTGGGCGCTGCATCCGGCGCGGGGGACGCGTCAGCCGGGTTCTCTTCCGAAGGCGTGGAGGAATAGCTTTCCGATTTCGCAGCGCTATGCGCCGATGCCGAAGCCTTCTTTTTCTTCATCCGCGAAGCCGTGTTTTTAGCCAACTGGGCTGAGGCTTTGGCGGCCTTGGCCACCCGACCTTTCTTACCGCTCTTGGTTTTGGCTATCGCCTCCTCGGCCTTGGGAGCGGAGGTTTTAGCGGGCGCGCCCTTGGCGGGCGGGGTGGCGGCCACTTTGAGGGAGTCGGCTGCTTTGGAAATTGCCAGTTGGTCGCTGAGCTTTTTGATCTCCTCTTCGAGTGCAGCGATATGGGTTTTGGTCTTGCCCTGGAAATCAAGGAAAGCGGCATTGGCATCCGTCAGCGCCTTCTGATCCACGAAGGACTTCTGGACCTGATGGATTTCATTGGAGGCGAGGCGACCGGCGAGCCAGGTGGAGAAGCCCACGGCCACCACCAAGCCAACGACGAAGGTCAGGAAGCCGATGCCCTTTCCGGCCGGCTGGGGAAAGTTGAAGGTCGGGGCGGGTCCGGATCCGGACCCGCCGACCATCTCGGGGAGCCGTTAGAAGCCGACAAGGCCTGGAACGATTGCGTTTGCGTGGAGGTTCGTTCGGCCATGGGAATATGCTGCACTTGCACGGGCGCGGGCTTGGGGGCGGGCGGTTGCGCTTCCGGGAGCGACATGGGCCGTTCGGCCATGCCAGCCACATAACGCGAATCCAATTGTCTCGCCTCCACCAGAGGTCGCGGTTCCGCGGACGAGCGGATTTCCCCGACCAGTTGGGCCGCGCTCAAGTGGGGCTGCGGCGGCTGCGGATGAACCGGCATTTGTTGGGTGGGTGCGGGCTGGGTATTCGCCTGGTGGGCCGATGCGACCGGGAACCAGCATTCGATGCCCTGATTGTTGGTCCGCTTGGCAATCAGATTTTGCGCGAGCAGGGAGCCGAGCGAATCGCTGATATCGGATATGCTGATATTGAGCCGGGTCATCATGTCGGTGATGGTGGGCGCGCGGTCGGCGTTTTGGTTCAGGAACTTCAGGATGCGTTGATCATGCTTGGCCATCGAGACCTCCATCAAGTGAGCTTAAAATATAACATGGGAACGTAATTAGCGCCTATGGCCGAACTTCTTTGCTGAAGGAAAGGATTAAATCGTATTTAGAAACTGGGACACCCGCCGCTCTGCAAAGGGATACTGGCATTCCCTAAGCCACCCGGGCCCCGCAGGATGGCCTTGCGCGGCGTTTTCGGGTCCGATACCGGAGGAAAAACATGATAGAGTTAATCGACCGCAAGTCCATGGAAAACGCGCGAGACGGCATCACCGGAGCTTGGAATCAGATCGGAAAGGTTGAGTTCCGAAAACCCTGGGTCTATCGGAAAACTATGACCAATCGCATGGGTTCCCGGCCCTGGCTTTCCGGGATCTTCCTTTTTACCTCGGTTTTGGCCCTAGTCGGCGCCATCCTTTACTTTCGCAAGCGGAAACAAGTGGCGGATCGATACAATATGGGCGAGGCCGAGACCGCGGGCGATTCCTTAGGCAGTCCGATTCGGGAAGGCTTCGGACGCATGGAACGTCGGGAAGAATCGTTCCGATCGCCTTGAGCTTCCGGCCCAAAACCGCATCCTCCTTAATTCCGGAAAAGGTCGCGAAGGTCTGCCGATGCCGTCCTTCCGACCCGGATCATGGCCATCGGGGCCGGGTGATGGGTTGTCCTTCCCCACCGGATCGAGGGGTATCGTCCAGGTTACCCCAGCATGCGGGCCGGATCGCCGGATTGCCAGGTCGGAATAGTTCGCGATGGTCCGGGATGATTTTGGCTCGTGAGGAATGGTACGAGTTCGCGATGGTTCGGGATAACTCTGGCTCGTTCAGGAGCGGGTTGGTTGGCACAGTCGGACTTTAGGAAGTCAAGGGTTCGCGGTAATAATCCGGAACCTGGTTCGGGGTTGGATTCGACTCGGGGAAAATGCGGGTCGGGTCTTCATTCTATGGGGCGACCAACCTTTAATTTGTTATAATAAACCGTATTGAATCCATACGGGATTCTTGCGCTCATTTCGCTCGGAAAGGCTGGGATGGCTCGGAACTTACAGACGGTCGGATGCCTTATTGCCTTCCTCGGATTGGCTGTCGTCGCCCAACCGACCAAGGAAGAATTCCTTACGAAAATCGTGATCAAGAGCCTGAGCTCCTGGCACTATAATCCGCCCAAGTTGGATGATGCCTTCTCGAAGAAGGTTTATGCCTTGGCGATCAAGCGGCTGGATCCCCAGAAGCGCTTCCTGCTCCAGGAAGACGTGGACAGTCTGGCCCGCTTCGAGACCGATATCGACAATGAACTCGACCTCGGCACCAGCACCTTCTTCGACGCCTCGACCGCGCTCCTGCGCCGGCGTATCACGGAAGCCCAGGTGATGACCCTGGCCATCTTCGACGGAAATATCGATCTCAATGTGGACGATTCCCTCCCGCTCGATCCGGAGAAGCAGGCCTTCTGCAAGACCAAGGATGAATTGAAACAGCGCTGGTCGCGCCTGCTCAAATACCAGATCCTGACCCATGTCCAGGACGTCAAGGAGACCAAGGAAAAAGAGAAGGATAAGGGCAAGGAGGACGCGAAGGAAAAGATCAAGGTCCTTCCGGAAAAGGGCAAGGCCAAGGTCCTGCCGCAGCCCAAGTCCCCGCCCCTCGTCAAGACTCCGCCGACGGAAGACCAGGAGAAGGAAGCCAAGAAATATGTGGCCCGCAGCATGCGTCGCCTGTTCGAGCGCATGCTCAAGGAAGACCACTTGGATCGGATTTCCTCTTACCTCAATACGGTCGGCAATTCCTACGATCCGCATACCGAATACTTCAAGCCGGAAGCCAAGGAGGATTTCGACCTCAGCATGACCGGCACCCTGGAGGGCATTGGCGCGGTCCTGCGTGAAGAAGACGGATTCATCAAGGTCGTCAGCATTGTTCCGGGCAGCGCTTCCTGGCGCCAGAAGGAGCTCAAAGCGGAGGATAAGATTCTCAAGGTCGCCCAGGGCGGGGAAGAGCCCACCGATTTGGTGGAGGCCAGCGTGAATGAGGCCGTGCGTCTCATCCGCGGCCGCAAGGGCACCGAAGTCCGCCTGACCGTTCAGAAGCCTTCCGGCCAGATCAAGGTCATCCCCATCATCCGCGACGTGGTGGTGGTGGAGGAGACCTATGCCAAATCCGCCATCATGACCCCGAATGCGAACAAGCGCAAGTTCGGATACATCAATCTGCCCGCCTTCTATCATGACTTCAACAATAGCCATGGCCGCACTTCGTCTTCGGATATCCGCGATGAATTGGAGAAGCTCAAAGCCGAGAATGTCGAAGGCATCGTCCTGGACCTGCGCAATAACGGCGGCGGGGCTTTGGATGACGCCGTCAAGATGGCGGGCCTGTTCTTCAAGAGCGGCCCCGTGGTCCAGATCAAGGATCAGAAGGGTTCTGAACGATCAGGATACGGATATCACCTACGACGGCCCCCTGGTGGTCATGGTCAATACCTTCAGCGCCTCCGCCTCGGAAATCGTGGCCGCAGCCTTGCAGGATTATGGCCGCGCCGTCATCCTGGGCACGGATACCACCTTCGGCAAGGGCACGGTCCAAAGCATGTTGGACCTGGACGCCTACCTGCCGCCGGCCTTCGCTTCCATGCGGCCCATGGGCTCGCTGAAACTCACCATCCAGAAATTCTACCGCATCAATGGCGGCACCACCCAGTACAAGGGCGTGGTTCCCGATATCCTCATACCCGATGCGTACAGCAACCTGGACGTGGGGGAGAAGAACCTGGAATATCCCTTACCTTGGGACACGGTCAATGCCTGTTCTTTCTCGAAATGGTCCAAGCAGAAAATCGATTTTGCCTCCCTGCGTAAAAAGGATCAGGCCCGACTGAAGGCCGATCCTTTCGCCCGCCAACTCGCGGAGCTGACGGATAAGGTGCAGAAGCAGCGCGACCGGGCCTGGGTCAGCGTCCAGAAGAACAAGTTCATCCAGGAACAGGAATCCGCCCGGAAGGAAACGGAAAAGTTCGACGCCCTCCAGAAGGAGAACGTGAACATGGCGGTGAGCGCCCTATCGCATGCAAAGCCGTCCGAAGATTCCCTGGAAGTGGAAAAGGACAAGAAGTGGCACGAGCAGTTGGCGAAGGATTTCTACCTGCGCGAAGCCATCAATGTCCTCGGCGATATGAGCGGCAAGCCGGGATCGGAACCGATTGGGACCGCCTCCAGCTCTCCGCATTAATCCTTCGAAGCCATAATCGTTGCCGGGCGACCATTCGCCCCTCATCGGCCCCGGTCTTTCGCGCCCGTATCGTCCCATAGCGCCAGGCTATTTTCTTCCTTCCCTGGCTTTTTCCACCACCGGCCCCGCCGTGCTGATATCATGGGCGCCGACTTCATGGAATATCTCCTTCGCTTTATGGATATGCGCGTTATCCTTGCAATGGGCTGCAATCAGGATATTGCCGGCCTTCAATTTCCCTTCGTAAAGCTTCGCCTCGAACTCGGGGATGCCCATGCCTACGAGCGTTCCGCCCACGCCTCCGACCGCGCCCACCACGGCCGCGCCGCTCAAGGCGGCCAATAAGGGTCCGGCCGCCAGCAAGGGGCCGAAACCGGGTATGGTAAGCGCGCCGACACCCACCAGCCAACCCAAACCCGCTCCGACGATGGCTCCCGCGGAAACGCCCACCGTGGCGCCTTCCGGAGCCTTGGTCCCATGTCTCAGGGCGAAATCCAGGTTGGTTTTATGATCGGGGAAAAGGACGGAAACAGCTTCTTCGTGGAAGCCGGCGCTCCTAAGATGATTGATGATCAATTCGGCATGGTCATCGGAATTCACCATGCAGAAAACGGCTTTACTCATAATGGCCACCTCCTCTTTAAGAAAGTAAAGAGTAGAAGCGGGGCCGACAAATTCGAGTACAAGCGGGGCCGACAAATTCGCGGGTCTGGGAAACCGGGTTTGGGAAACCTCGGTCATGTTGGTTACCGGGTTAAAGCGGAGTGATCTCGAAGATGAGATCGCCGGGCGCCACGTCGTCGCCCTTCGCCACCAGGACGCGCTTCACCACGCCGGCGCAAGGCGCCTTGATGACATTGAGCATCTTCATGGCTTCCGTGGTCAGGAGCTTCTGTCCCTCTTCCACCTTGTCGCCGGAGATGACGGAGAGTTCGACCACCTTTCCCGCCATGGGAGCCGGGATCTGGCCGGGGATTTCCGGATCGGCCTTGTCGCGCTTTTTGATCTTGATGCCGGAGGCCTGGTCCTGGACCACGGTATTGCGGCGGCGGCCGTTGAGTTCCCAGAAGATGCTGCGTGTTCCGTCCGGCTGCAATTCACCGATGGCCAGGAGCTTGACGATCAAAGTCTTGCCTTCCTGGATGGTGATGGCCTTTTCCTCGCCGAGCTTGACGCCGTAGAAGAAGGTGGGCGTGTCGAGAATGGAGACATCGCCGAAGGCATTGTTGAAGAGGACGTATTCGGT
The DNA here is from genome assembly GCA_036732085.1 of Fibrobacterota bacterium. GTDB lineage: Bacteria > Fibrobacterota > Fibrobacteria > UBA11236 > UBA11236 > Chersky-265. The sequence continues at coordinate 5,658 of DAINDC010000176.1, forward strand.
GAAGACCTTGGGATACTGGGCATAGCTGAGGAGGTCTTCCTCTTCCAGATCGCGGGCGTACTTGGCCTTGAAGCTCGTCCTGGCCGCGTCGAAATCGAAATTCTCGAGTAGCTCGCCCGGGCGGCAGGTGATGGGCTCCTCTCCCTTGAGAATGGCCTTCTGAAGTTCGGGCGGAAAGCCTCCCGGGGGCTGGCCCATCATGCCCTTCATCATGCTTACGAAGGAATCCGGGAAGGCGAGGTCCTTGGCGCGCTTGACCACATCGGTGGGCGTGAGGTTGTTCTGGGTCATGAACAGGGCCATGTCGCCGACGGCCTTGGAGGAGGGGGTAACCTTGATGATATCGCCGGACATGTCGTTGACCGTGCGGTACATGGTCTTGACTTCATCCCAGCGTTCGCCGAGTCCCAAGGAGATGGCCTGGGCGCGGAAGTTGGAGTATTGGCCGCCCGGCATTTCATGGCGATAGACATCGGCGGTGCCGGCCTTGAGGCCGCATTCGAAGGGGGCATAAGGCTCGCGGGCCACTTCCCAATAGTCGGCCAGCTTCTGCAGGCCATCCTCGTCGAGACCGGTGTCGCGCGCGGAACCCGCCAGGGCATAGACCAGGGCGTTCAGGGAGGGCTGGGAGGTGATGCCGGACATCGAGGACAGGGCTGCGTCCACCACGTCCACGCCGGCCTTGGAGGCCTCCAGGAGGGCCGCCACCTGGTTGCCGCTGGTATCGTGCGTATGCAGATGGATGGGTATGGAAACCGCGTTCTTGAGTTCCGTGACCAGGATGCGGGCGGCTTCGGGTTTGAGCAAACCGGCCATGTCCTTGATGCCGAGGATATGGGTTCCGGCTTTTTCCAGTTCCTTCGCGATCTTCACGTAGTAATCCAACGTATACTTGACGCGCTTGCCGTCGGTGATATCACCCGAATAGCAGATGGCCGCTTCCGCGATTTTGCCGGTCTTGAGGACCGCGTCGATGCAGGGCCGCAAGCCTTCGACCCAGTTGAGGCAATCGAAGATGCGGAAGATGTCGATGCCGTTCTTGGCGGAGGCGTCGATGAAGCGGTTGACGACATTGTCCGGATAGTTGGTATAGCCGACCGCATTGCCCGAGCGCAGCAGCATTTGCAACAAGGTGCCCGGCATCAGTTTGCGGATTTGGCGTAGGCGTTCCCACGGATCCTCATGCAGGAAGCGGATGGCCACGTCGAAGGTGGCGCCGCCCCACATCTCCTGCGAAAAGAGAGGCGCGGCCAGATGCGCGGTGGCATGGGAGATTTTGAACAAGTCGTCGCTGCGCATGCGCGTGGCGATGAGGGACTGATGTGCGTCGCGGAAGGTGGTGTCCGTGAGGAGCAAGGCCTTCTGTTGGAGCGTCCAATCGGCCAGTCCCTTGGGACCCTTGGCCTTGAAGACCGCGAAGGCGGGGGAGACCGGCGGGGCCGACTTGGGCACGACCGGAACCTGCGGGATCTGAAACGGTTTGGGCTTCAACGCGCCGCCGACCCGGCGGCCGGGATCGATATCCGGGAATCCGTTCACGGCCAATTGTGACAAATAGTTCAACACCTTATTGGCGCGGTCCAGCTTGGGCTTGAAGTCGAAGAGTTCCGGATGGGTCTCGATGAACTTGGTGGTGCACTCGCCTTGCAGGAAGTCCGGATGCTTGAGGACGTTTTCCAGGAAGGGGATATTGGTCTTGACGCCGCGGATCCGGAACTCGCGGATGGCGCGCAGGGCCTTGCTGGCGGCCTGATCGAAGCTGAGGCCCCAGGAGCAGACCTTGATGAGCAGCGAATCGTAATGCGGGGTGATGACGGCGCCGTCGAAGCCGGAGCCCGCGTCCAGGCGGATGCCGAAGCCCTCGCCCGCGCGGAAGGCCGTGATCTTGCCATGATCGGGAGCGAAGTTATTGGCCGGATCTTCCGTGGTCAGGCGGAGCTGGATGCAATAGCCGCTCTTCTTGATATTCTTTTGCGATTCGATATTGATGAGCGGATGGGAGAGGGGATAGCCCTCGGCCACGCGGATCTGGCATTGGACGATATCGCGGCCCGTGATCACCTCGGTGACGGTATGCTCCACCTGGATGCGCGGGTTGACCTCGATGAAATAATGCTGGCCCTGGCTGTCGACCAGGAATTCCACCGTGCCGGCATTGACATAGTCGACCTGGCGGGCGATGGCGAGCGCATCGGCGTAGAGCGCTTCCTTCTGCTTCACCGAGAGCTTGAGGGCGGGGGCGACTTCGACCACTTTTTGGTGTCGGCGCTGGATGGAGCAATCGCGCTCGAAGAGGTGCACCATGTTCTTATGCTTATCGGCCAGGATTTGGACTTCGATATGCTTGGGGCCTTCGAGATAGCGTTCGATGAAAACCTTGGGATTCCCGAACGAGGCCTCGGCCTCCGAACGGGAACGGGTGATGGCATTGAGGAGCTCGCTGCGATCGCGCACGATGCTCATGCCGCGGCCACCGCCGCCCATGGCGGCCTTGATGATCAGCGGGTAGCCGTATTCCTTGGCGAAGAGGAGAGCGTCCTGCTCGGTCTCCAGACCTTCACGGGTGCCGGGGATGACGGGAACGCCCGCCTTCTCGGCGATGGCGCGTGCGGCCACCTTATCACCCATGGCGTCCAGGACTTCCGGAGGAGGCCCGATAAAAGCGATGCCCACCTTGAGGCAGGCCCGGGCGAAGTCGGCGTTTTCCGACAGGAAGCCATAGCCCGGGTGGATGGCATCCACCTGCTTGTCCACGGCCAATTCCACGATTTCATCAATCGCCAGGTAGGCCCCGACCGGCGTCTTGCCGACACCGATCAGGTAGGCCTCGTCGGCCTTGTACCTATGGAGATTGAGGCGATCTTCCTGGGAATAGACCGCAACGGTCTGGATTCCCATTTCGGCGGCGGCGCGGAAGATGCGGATGGCGATCTCCCCGCGGTTCGCCACCATGATTTTGCGGAACGGCTTGATGGATGCCTCGGCCATGTTACGTTCGCCTAGGACGGGTCTTTCGGATTACTTGGCGGGGGCCGGTGCGGCTGGCTTGGCTGCGGGGGCAGCCGGCTTGGCGGCAGGAGCGGCGGGCTTGGAAGCCGGAGCCGAAGACATACCTGGATGGCCGGCGGGCATGCCGGATTCGGGCTTGGACGCATCGGCGATGGAAATCAGTTCCACCTCGAAGATCAAGGTCGCGTTCGGGCCGATCTTCTGTCCGGCGCCACGCTCGCCATAGCCGAGCGAGGAGGGGATGAAGACCTTCCACTTGGAACCGACGGGCATGAGCTGCAGAGCCTCGGTCCAACCCTTGATGACGCCAGTGACGGGGAAGGTGACGGGCTGGCCGCGCTTGATGGAGCTGTCGAACTCGGTGCCGTCGAGCAAGGTGCCGACATAGTTGACGGTGACGGTGCTGTTGGAATCCGGCTTCTTGCCGGTGCCCATGGTGATGACCTGGTACTGGAGGCCGTCGGGCAAGGTGACCACGCCGGGCTTCTTGGCATTCGCGGCGAGGAAGTCGGCGCCGGCCTTGATATTGTCTTCACCCTTCTTGCGGTTCACGGAATCCTGGCGGGCCATCATTTCCTTCTGGAAGGACATCATGGTTTCCGACAACTGGGAGTCCGTCATCATGGGCTTGGTTCCGGACATGGCGTCCTGGATGCCCAGGCGGAGCTTGTCGAGATCGATATCCTTGACGTCCAGGGACTGTTGCTTGAAGCTCTTGCCGATATCGAGGCCGATGCCGTAGCTGACTTTGTCCTTCTGGGTCTTGAGTTCGCGCGAAGACTTGGTGTCGATCTTATCGCAAGCGGCCATGGCTATGCCCGACAAGCAGATGGACAATGCCTTTTTCCATGTATTCATTTCCGACTCCTAAAAATTGTGTTCCGGCGATGCCGGTGGCCGACATGACCTGTTTGTTTTCAGCGGCGGTCCAAAATTAGAAAAAAACCCCTCGGAATCCCCTGGGACATTCCCTTTTTGTCCGCTATGTTATGACTGAGAGGGGCTTGCAAAGTATCCCCAAAAGGAGCGGTCATGCAGCATAGTCAGCGTTTTCTGGACTTGGTGGAAGAGGCCCGAAGCCATATCCGGGAAATCAGTCTTCACGATGTGAAAAAGCGAATGGATGCCGGCGATAACTTTCGACTCCTCGACGTCCGGGAAGAGAGCGAATGGGCCAAGGGCCATCTCCCCAAGGCGGAACATCTGGGAAAAGGCGTCCTGGAAAGGGATGTCGAATCCGTGGTTCCGGACCTGAATGCGGAAGTGGTCCTGTACTGTGGGGGCGGTTTCCGGTCGGCCCTGGCGGCCGAAAGCCTCCAGAAAATGGGCTATACCAAGGTTCTTTCCATGGCCGGAGGCTGGCGCGAATGGAAGGAGGCCGGCTATCCGACGGTCTAGAGCCCCGGAGCCGGAAGGTCAATGATATTCTCAGGCGCTTTATATAAGACTTTGAAATCATTCCGCTTATCGAATTTCAATTAAAGTCCTCGCCGCTCGCGATCTTTTGACACGATAACCACTTAGCACTAGTCAGGCTTTTTGCCCGGTGATAGAATCAAATCAGCGGAGGGCGGATCATGTACGTGGCGGAGGTTACCAGCAGTAGCGCAGCGCAAGCCCAGACGGGTCTTTGGCTGCTCGGAGTTTTCTTGTTTGGGTTGGCGGCGATGGCTTGGCTTACGGTTCGCGAAGCCAGCCTTTATGAAACCAAGACGGCCATCCGTAATCTGCGTCGCAGTCGTAAACCGAAAATTCCCGATCGGGAAAAACTTCCCTTCGCTTCCCGCATTTCTTTATTCGTGCGCAACTTGGTTCGTGGCGGCGATATTACCGACCCATTCCAGCAAGTGATTGGCGAAGGCGAGTACGGCTTCGAGTTCCGCTTGCGCCGTGAGATAGACAAGCTGGTGGGCAAGGATGTCTACCA
>DAINDC010000177.1:0-10576 GCA_036732085.1 Fibrobacterota bacterium
GGCCTTGGGTATCCCCAAGGTTACGGCGCGGAGATCCCGGGCGTCCGCGTCGAAGTTCTCGATGGAATCCGCCGCCAGCTTGAGCATGGACCGATGGTAATTGGCCACCGCCAGGGAAGCCACCTCCGGCGCCGTGCTGATTTGGGCCTCGGTCTGGGTCCACTTGCCGGTAGCATCGTCCTTGCGGATCAGGCCGAGCCGTTCCAGCAGGTCGATGGATTTTTCCGCCTGTGCAACCGTGATGCGGGGATGGAGGCGCTCCGCGATCCAGGATGGGTTTCCGTTGCAATCCTTATGTCCCAAAAGCTCCCGCACGGCGGGATGGTACCACTGGTCCAGGTATTCGTATTGCCCCTTGTCGATGGGCCGGACCTCCGCATGACGACGGGACCGGAGCATGCGCTGGTAATGGAAATTCTTCTCCTCGAAACCTTGCGCCTGTTCAAAGGCAACCAAATTTGCGAAGAATTCGGATTCCTGTTTATTGAGGTCGAGTGCGCGGATGGTGCCGGGCATATTCGCGGGGGAGAGGTTCCGGCTCCCGGCGATGACAAGCTGAAGAAAGTTCGGGGAAGAATAGCCCGCCTCCTTGGCGAAAGATCGGAAGGATACCTTTCCGGATCCCGTAGGCTTTTTGCCTTCCGCCTGCATCGCCTCAAACGCGTCCCGCAAAAACTTGCGGTAGTCGAGATAGGCGAAGAGGTCGGGCTTTTTCATATCCTGCTTTCGGAAAATAACTCCCTAAGCCTACTTTGACCCGGTTTCGGTTTTGTCCTCCGTTGCATGCTCGTCTTTTTCATCGGCATGGAAGGATTTACGGAAATTCCTCTTCAAGGCATGTTCCACGTCCAGGCATCTTCCGATTTCGGAATTCTCGTTCACGTCAAGGGTTCCGCCTGCCGTCGTGCTATCCTGAGCGGCCAGGCAACGGGAAAAGTCCAATCCATTGAGCCAATCCCCGGCCATCAATTGAACCAGGACGGTATGGACCGTGGCGCCATCGAGCTGGAGGGTCTGCTTGCTTTGGATCTTCAGATCCTCGTTGAGCCGGATGGAAATGGAGAACGGTTGGGCCGGCATGCCGGCGACGGTATACGTGCCCTTGGCAACCAAGGTATTGCCGTCGAGGGCGGCGGTATCGCCAACGTTACCATGGCCCAGGCGGATCTTGATATTGGTATACGTGCCGGCTGGCACCGACAAGGCGCCCAAATCCGGGGTGGAAAGGCCGGTCAATAGGTCGACAATGAAAGGACCCTTGATGGAAAGCTCCTGGTCATCCTTGCATTCCACTTCCTTCTCGGCCTCGTTTTCATCTTTGCCGCCGGTTGAATCACCGTTCTTTTTGAGGACCACGGGCGCGACCGTATCGCATCCTGCGGCATTCCCCCCGTTTTCCGATTCCAGCTTGATGCGTTCGAGATAAACCTTGGCTTCGGTCAAATTGAATTGGGTCCCGGTGGAATCACCTAGCGTGAGGCCCGGGGTCGCGGATGTTTTAACGAGCGCGGATGCGGCTGCCGATGCCTTGATTTCGAATTTGGCTGTTGCGGCCGGGCTGCCGGGATCGTTTTGGAAAAGGCATGCGGATAAAAGCGAAGCGGAAGAAACGGAAAGGAGCAGGGCGACGGACTTTTTCATGGGAACCTCCAAAGCGGTTGGTGCTGGCCGCCTGTGGATCAGAGGATATCCCAGAATGAATTATAAAGTAAGTAAAAAATAAATTAAATCATTTTAAAAATTCATTTATTCAAAAAGTGATTCGGGTAAGACATTTGTTTTCAAGGGTTTATGATATTCTATAAAATCGCAAATAAAAAAGGGCGAACTCGAATTAAGTTCACCCTTGAATGCTTTTTGAGGCCGGCTATTCCGGAAAAAAGTTACTTCTTCCCGCCCTTTTCGTCCTCGGTCTCCTTGATCTTGGTCTTCCGCTCCACCTTCTTAACCGCATGTTGGGTGACGATATTGCCATTCGTTCCCCGGCCCTTCACTTCGAAGTCTTCGAAGTTCACGGGCACTTCCGTCTTGATGCGCGGCTGCGGCACGAGATGGATGACCACCTTGTCGGACAATCCCTCCGGCTGTTTCTCCAGGTACCAGACTTTGCTTTGCGGGCTGCCCTTGGTCAGATCGTATTGCTTGTCGCGGGTGATGCCGCCCACCTGGAAGCGTTTGGCGAGGATATTGCCGCCGCGGCCGTCCCGGTAGAGCATGTTATAGATGGTCTTGTCGTCATTGCGATCGAACTTGGCGGCTGACAGGATCTTGTTGCCCACGAAATTCTTGTCGCCGACCTTGGTAACCGCGAAGGTACCGTCCTCCTTGAAGGCGATGATCTCGTCCAAGGTGGAGAAGTTGTCGCCGATAAGCTCACCGTCGCGGACCGAAGTGCCCACGAACCCGTTCTCCCGGTCCATATAGACCTTGAGGTTGGATAGGATGACATCCGAGGCGTCGATGGCGTCGAAGCGCGCGAGCTTGGTTTTGCGCTCGCGGCCCTTGCCGTACTTGGCCAAAAGGTTCTCGTAGTAGCCGATGGCGTACTTGGTGAGCCCCTTGAGGCTCTTCTCCGTCTCCGCGATTTCCTTTTGGAGCGCGATCATCTCCTCGTCGGCCTTGAAGCCGTCGAACCGCGATATCCGCTTGATCCGGATCTCGGTCAGGCGGGTGATGTCTTCCACCGTCACGTCGCGGACGAATTGCTTGCGGAACGGCCGCAGGCCCTTGTCGATCGTATCGATGATGGCTTCCCAGGTTTCGCATTTTTCGATTTGGCGGTAGATGCGCTCCTCGATGAAGACCTTCTCGAGCGATTTGAAATGCCATTTCTCGGACAGGTCGCGGTTCCGGATCTCGAGTTCGGACTTGAGCAGCTTGACCGTGTTCTGCACGCTGAGCTCAAGGAGCTCGGTCACGCCCAGGAAGACGGGCTTGTTCTCGAAGATGACGCAGCAATTGGGCGAAAGCGAAGTCTCGCAATCCGTGAAGGCGTACATGGCGTCGATGGCCTTGTCCGCATCCGCGCCCGGAGGGAGATGGACGACGATGTCCACGTTCTTGGCGGTCTTGTCCTCGATGCGCTTGATCTTGATCTTGCCCTTGTCGTTGGCGGTCACGATGGAATCGATGAGGCTTCCCGTGGTGGTGCCGAAGGGGATTTCCGTGATGGCGAGGGTGCGGGCGTCCACCTGGACGATGCGGGCGCGCACCTTGATCTTGCCGCCGCTCTGGCCGTCATTGTAATTGGAACAGTCCGCCAAGCCGCCGGTGGGGAAGTCGGGAAGCAGCTTGTACTTCTCCTTCTTGAGCACGGCGATGCAGCACTTGATGAGTTCGATGAAATTATGCGGCAGGATCTTGGTCGCGAGACCGACGGCGATGCCTTCCGCGCCCTGGGCCAGCACCAGCGGGAACTTCATGGGCAGGATGATCGGTTCCAGGTTGCGGCCGTCGTAGGAACGCTGCCAGGCTGTGGTGGCGGGATTGAAAGCGACTTCCAGGGCGAATTTGCTCAGCTTGGTTTCGATATACCGGGCCGCGGCCGCACTGTCGCCGGTCATGGGATCGCCCCAGTTGCCCTGGGTGTCGATGAGGAGGTTCTTCTGCCCCAGGTTCACCAGGGCGTCGCCGATGGCGGCATCACCATGGGGATGGTACTTCATGGTCTGCCCGATGATATTGGCGACCTTGTGGAACCGGCCATCTTCCTCTTCGCGCAGGGAGTGGAGGATGCGGCGCTGCACGGGCTTGAGGCCGTCGGCGAGATGGGGTACGGCGCGGTCCGTGATCACGTAGGACGCATAGTCCAGGAAGTACTCCTTGTACATGTCCTGGACGTGGGGGATATGGTCTTTCAAGGTATTGCCGGCCATGTTTTAGGTCTCCACCGTCTCGGCATTTTCGTGATTGGCCTTATTCTCGGCGACCAGGGCGGCCGCATCCTCGACGACGCCCTCCTCGATGCGCAGGTTGTCCATGATGAAATCGCGCCGGGTGGGGGTGTTCTTGCCCATGAAGTATTCCAGGATCTCGTGGACCTTGGTATCGCCGTGGAGGATGACCGGCTCCAGGCGCATGTCCTTGCCGATGAAGCCTTCGAATTCGCCGGGCGAGATTTCCCCCAGGCCTTTGAAGCGGGTAATCTCCGAGTTACGTCCCAGTTTTTTGAGCGCCGCTTCCTTCTCGACTTCGCTATAGCAGTAGGTGGTTTCCTTCTTGGTGCGGACGCGGAACAGGGGCGTCTGGAGCACGTAGACATGGCCGCGGGCGATCAGCTCCGGGAAGAATTGCAGGAGGAAGGTCAGCAGCAACAGGCGGATATGCGCCCCGTCCACGTCGGCATCGGTGGCGATGATGATGCGGTTGTAACGCAGCTCTTCCAGGCCTTCCTCGATATTGAGGGCATGCTGGAGGAGGTTGAATTCCTCGTTCTCGTACACGACCTTCTTGGACATGCCATAGCAGTTCAAGGGCTTGCCCTTGAGCGAGAAGACGGCCTGGAGGTTGACGTCCCGGGCCTTGGTGATGGAACCGGACGCCGAATCGCCCTCGGTGATGAAAATGCTGGAATCTTCGCGGCGCTTGTGGGTGGTGTTCCAATGGACATTGCAGTCGCGGAGCTTCTTGTTATGGAGGCTGGCCTTCTTGGCGCGTTCATTGGCCAGGCGGCGGATGCCGGCCATATCCTTGCGTTCACGCTCGCTCTGTTGGATCTTGGCCAACATCTCCTTTGCCGTTTCCGGATTCTTATGGAGGTATTGCTCCAGGTGCTTACGCACGAATTCCACGATCCAGGTGCGGAGGGGATTGCCCTTCTCGTCATAGGTCGTCGAGCCCAGCTTGGTCTTGGTCTGGGACTCGAAAACCGGCTCATGCATGCGAATGGATATCGCCCCCACGATGGAAGCGCGCACGTCCGAGGCCTCGAATTCCTTCTTGTAGAAATCCTTGCAGGCCCTAATGATGCCTTCGCGGAAGGCCGCGAGATGGGTGCCGCCTTCGGTGGTGAACTGCCCGTTCACGAAGGAGAAATAGCGCTCGCCGTAGGAATTGTCATGGGTGAGCGAGGCCTCGAGATCCCCGTCCTTGAAATGGATGATGGGGTATCGCTTGGTATCGTCCGTGTGACGGGTGAGCAGATCCAGCAGGCCGTTCTTGGAAAGGTATTTTTGCCCGTTGAAATTGAGGGTGAGGCCGGCATTCAGGTAGACATAGTACCAGATTCGTTCCTCGATGAACTCGGCGACCCATTTGAACTTGGGGAAGAGATCGGGATCGGGCATGAAGCTCATCAAGGTGCCGTTCGGCTCCTGGGTGGCTTTCTCCTTCTCGTCGATCTTGAGCGTGCCCTTGGCGAAAGCGGCGGCCTTGGTGCGGCCCTCGCGGAAGGACTGGACCTTGAATTGGGACGATAGCGCGTTCACGGCCTTGGAACCCACGCCATTGAGTCCGACGGATTTCTTGAAGGCCTCGCCGTCGTACTTGCCGCCGGTATTGATCTTGGACACGCAGTCGATGACCTTGCCTAGCGGGATGCCGCGTCCGTAGTCGCGCACGGTCATGCTGCCGTCTTCGCCGAAGGTGATGTCTATCTGCTTGCCGGCGCCCATGACGAATTCGTCGATGGAGTTGTCGACGATTTCCTTGAAGAGCACGTAGATACCGTCATCGGGAGCGGAGCCATTGCCGAGCTTGCCGATATACATGCCCGGTCGCAACCGGATATGCTCGATCCAATCGAGCGACTTGATGCTGTCTTCATCGTACGTTCCGCGCGTGCCGGACCCTCCCTTTTCCGACAGGGCGGACTGGGTTTCCTTCTTCGCGACGCGTTCGGCGGATTTGGCCATCTCGATTATTCCTCGGTCATTCCACTATACTGCTCAAATGGACAGTAGGATAGTTCCAGGCAAAATATCATTCTTATTCATCGACCCTGTCAATATTGCCAATGATCCGGGGTCAACGGCCAGCGGAAAAAATCTGATACTGGAAATCCAGTCCGCCGCGCTCGTTCCCATGGGTAGCCAAAATATCCAGCACCGTGGCGCTGGACAGTTCGGGAAGAGGCTTATCGTGATAAAATACAATGATCTGGGCAGGGGACCCGGCTCCGGCGGCTACGGAAGGCTTCAAGGTGAAGACGGGTTTGGAAGAGGACTTGGCATAGACCCGTTCCGGCGCGTCGGCCAAAAGCGGGACGGCTTCGGCTTCCGGACCCCGGCCGTACACGGCCATCACGGCCACATGGTAGGTCCCGGCATCGCGGACGGAAATGGAAAGGCTGTCCGTGGGCTTGAAGTCCTTGTCGAGATAGCGCCATCCGGTCGGCGCATTGTATAGAAGCTCCAAGGCCGTGCCATTACCACCATTCATGGTAAAAGTGGAATTCTCTCCTGGTTTCGAAAACCAGTGCTGCGTGACCATGAGGACCACCATGAGCATGAGCAAGGCCGGCAGCAAGGTGGTATAGCGCGTCCGGCTGCCGCGGCGCGAACCGCGATCGACGAGCACCCTCTGCCAGGTGGGCTTGCCCAGAACCTGGCTTTGGTTCTTCAAGGCTTCCAGCCTTGCTTGCAGCTCCGGATTCTTGGCCAGCAGGGCCTCGACCTCTTTCGATTCCTCGTCGGACAGCAGGCCTTCCAGGTATTTATGGAGGCGGAGGTCGGTGAGCACGGTTCAGCCCAGGCGTTCCGCAGTAGCCATCGCCGCATAGGTGAGGATGGCGTCGGCGCCGGCGCGTCTAATCGAGATGAGGGATTCGAGCATGGCCGCATCCGCATCGAGCCAGCCGAGCTGTCCGGCGGCCTTGATCATGGCGTATTCCCCGCTGACATGGTAGGCGGCGATGGGCACGTTCACGGCGGCGCGCAAGGCGGCGATCACATCGAGATAGGCCAGGGCGGGTTTGACCATGATCAGGTCGGCGCCTTCCGCCACATCGAGCTCCGCTTCCATCAGGGCTTCGCGGCGGTTGCCGGGATCCATCTGGTAGGTTTTCTTGTCCCCGTGTTTGGGGGCGGATTCCAGGGCTTCCCGGAAGGGTCCGTAAAAGGAGGAGGCATACTTGGCGGTGTACGCGAGGATGCCGACATCGGAATAGCCTTCCATATCCAGGGCGCGGCGCAGGTAGGCCACGCGGCCGTCCATCATATCCGAGGGCGCCACCATATCGGCGCCCGCGCGGGCCTGGGCCAGGGCCATGGCGGCCAGGATGGGCAAGGTGGCATCGTTCAGGATTTTGCCGTTGACGACCAGGCCGTCATGGCCGTCGCTGGAATAGGGATCCATGGCCACGTCCGTGATCACGGTAAGACCCGGCAGGGACATTTTCAGATCGGCGATGGTCTTCTGCAGCAGCCCATCGGGCTTGGTCGAGACGGAAGCGAAGGCGTCCTTCTGGTTTTCCGGGATGAGCGGGAACAGGGCCACGGAACCGATGCCCAAGGCCAGGGCGCGTTTGGCTTCCTTGACGATCAGATCGCGGCTCAGTCGATCGATGCCGGGCATGGATCGGATAGGCGTGCGCAGGTTCTTGCCTTCCGTGACGAACAGCGGCAGGATGAAATGCGAAGGATTCAATTCGGTTTCGCGCACCAAAGCGCGCAGCGAGGCGGAGCTCCGGTTGCGGCGGGGACGCCGGAGCATGGAGGCCATGGGCGAAGCGGGCGTGGCGGAGGTTTCGGAATCCTCGGTCTTGAGGACGACTTTGGAAAGGGCCCTGACGGCCTTGGCCACGGCGGAATGTTTGACGGCGGCGGGTTTCTTCCGGTTCATAGGTTCTCCCGGATCTTTCGGGCAAGCGCGGAAAGATCCTCGGGTTTGGCGGCACGCGCGCGGCTGAAACTCAATTCGCCCTCCGCTTGTATGGGAACGAGATGGATATGGGCATGGGGGACTTCGAAGCCGGCGACCAGAACGCCGATGCGGGCGCAGGGCACGCTCTTCTTGAGCGCGCGGGCAATCACTTTGGCGAATGGGAGGGCGGAAGCCAGGACATCATCCTCTTCATCGAAGAGTTCGTTGATCTCGATCTTGGGCACCACTAAGGTATGCCCGGGATTGATCGGTCGGATGTCCAGGAAGGCGAAGAGCCTGTCGTTCTCGAGGATTTTTTCGCAGGGGATTTCCCCTTTGATGATGCGGGTGAATATGGATGGCATTTTCTCCCGCTTCTTTCTCTTAGGCTCGACGTCCTCGGAAGATTACTTCACTTCGCGGTGGAGGGTATGCTTCCGCATGAAGGGATTGTATTTCTTCTTCTCGATGCGTCCCGATTGCTTGGACTTGTTCTTGGTGGTCATATAGCGTGACGGGGGCACTCCGGCGGCGCGGGCTTCGGTGCATTCGAGGGTGACGACGACCCGTTTACCTTTGATCTGCGGCATGTTCTGAACTCCTTGAGGAGGATAAAAAACCGGAGCGGCTTATGCGCCCTTTCGGCTTTATCTCCAATCGGGCGTTAAAATAGCTCGAAACCGCTTAAATTTCAAGCTATCCGATGCGCAAGGGGCGAAAATTGGGTAAAAACGCCCTTAAAGGCAATTACCTATATACAGAATGCTGTCCTTGCAGGATAGGGGGCGGTCGATTCGAGAGGAAACGGGATGTCCAGCTATGCCATTTTAGGGACCGGAGCGGTGGGCGGATACTATGGCGGGCTCTTGCAGCGGGCCGGCATGGACGTGCATTTCCTGCTCCGATCGGATTATGAATATGCGCGCCACCATGGTTTGCGGATCGATTCGATTAATGGGGATTTCCAGCTCGACAAGATCAATGCCCATGCTGACGCGGCAACCATGCCCCGCTGCGATGTGGCCGTGGTGGCCTGGAAAACCACGGAGAATGGAAATCTGGCGGCGATACTTCCGAAGGTGGTCAAGCCCGGGGGCGTGGTCCTGGTCCTGCAGAACGGTTTGGATCCCGAAAGGGAAGCGGCCGCCGCCAGCCTGCCCGATGCGAAAATCCTGGGAGGACTCTGCTTCCTTTGCGCGCGCAAGCAAGGACCGGGTTGGATCCGGCATCTGGATTATGGGGCCGTGACCTTGGCCGCTTATGATCGTGGGACGCGTGAGACCCACGAGGTCCGCGAAGCCGATGGGGAAGATGCGGGCCGGCCGCTGGGGGTAACTCCTGAGATGCGGGCGGTGGCGGAGGATTTTCGGGCCGCCGGCATCGAGACCCGGCTGCATGAGGATTGGCGGGCTGCCCGTTGGCGCAAGTTGGTTTGGAATGTTCCCTTCAACGGTTTATGCGCCTTGTTGGGCGCCGATACCTCGGCCTTGCTGCGGCATCCGCCCATGCGCGCCATGGTACGCGGGATGATGTCCGAGGTCGCCGCCGGGGCGGCCCTTTCCGGCGCGCCGCTACCGGAGGACTTCGTGAATAGGATGATGGCGGACACGGATGCCATGTCCCCCTACGAGCCCAGCATGAAATTGGACCGCGATGCGGGCAGGGCCATGGAACTCGATGCGATTTACGGTAGGACCTTGGAGGTCATCGTCAAGGCCGGAGGCGCGGCTCCACTCATGGAAGCCCTGTTGGCGCAGCTCGGATTCGCGGAAGGCTTGAAGAAGGGGTTAGGGGTTAGGGGTTAGGGAAGGCCCCAACCATTCCTATGGATGCGGACTGGGATAGGACTCGGTCTTCTTGCCGTAATTTTCGGCGAGCATGTCGAAGAGCGGATCGTACTCGGCGAGGAAATTGCCCTTGAGATCCCAGTAGGTCTTGACCGGGCGCAGCGGCTCGTTCTCGGCGCTCCCGCCCCGGATATGTTCCACCTCGATCACCTGGACCATTTTCGCTTTCACATCATTGCGCATATTCCGCTCTCCGGATAATGATTGGTTTTGGAGCGGAAAGGTAATCTTTTCAATCGCGGACCGCGACGGAAATCGCAAGCCGGTTTACCCGTTGCGGAAGCGAGGGTTATCCGTTTCGGAAACGGGATTTGTCCAGGGCTTTCATGAAGGCGGCATCGAGGGTGATCTTGCCTGTCTTCACCATGTCCATCAGGCAATCGTCCAAGGTGATCATGCCCATGGCCCGGTTGGTCTGCATCACCGAACCCAATTTGATGGTCTCGCCCGCGCGGATGATGCCGGGCAGAGGCGAACATCCGAGCAGGATCTCATGCGCGGCCCAGCGGCGCGTGCCGTCCGCGCTCTTGACTAATTGCTGGGCGACCACGCCCTTGAGGCTGTTGGCGAGGAGGGACCGGATCTGGTTCTTCTTCTTGGCGGGGAACACGTCGATGATGCGATCGATGGTCTTGGACGCGGAGTTGGTATGCAAGGTCCCGAAGACCAGGATGCCCATCTCGGCCGCGGTCAGGGCCAATTCCACGGTCTCGCGATCGCGCATTTCGCCGACGAGGATGATATTGACGTCGCTCTTGAGGCCGCCGCGCAGGCCGGCCATGAAGGATTCGGTATCCGCGCCCACTTCCCGATGGATGATGATCGACTGCTTGCTGACATGCACGAATTCAACCGGCTCCTCGATGGTGACGATCTTGCGGCAGTAGTTGGCGTTGATATGATCGATGATGGCCGCCAAGGTGGTGGAC
>DAINDC010000178.1:0-4789 GCA_036732085.1 Fibrobacterota bacterium
ATCGATTTTCCATCGGCAGGAAAAGGATCCCGTTTCCGGGAAGCGCTGGTTGGCGCGATCCAAGCCTTGGCGCCTTTTTTAACGGGGGTTTGCGCCGATGCATCCGATCCCACCATGGCGATCGCCACGAAGACAGCGGCCCATTCACAAAAACCGGACCCGGATCCATTCATAATGCGTCCTTTGCAAAGCTAGGTAAGTAAGCCCTAAGACTACTCCGGAATTCATCCCCGGTTCCGAGGTGAAACGAATTTCCGATCGGGAAACCGAATTCTTCAGAAGTAGCACCTAGGTTACGGGACGATCATCCGCCCCATAACTATGCCCCAACCTATCTAATTCGGATATGCGCTACAAGAAATTTCGAAGCGGAGCCAATGGAAAGCCCGGACCGGGCCTGCGGTCCCGCGGGTCAGCCTCCCGATCAATGCCTCCCGGTCGCGCGTTCCTTGGACGGCAGAATCTCCAGGCAAGTCGTCCACCAGCCCGTCAATAGGGTCGCGCGGAATTCCTCCGGCAGGCCGGCCTGGCCCATCTCCCGCGCCAGCCTCCCATGATCGTACGCCACGGGCACGAACTCCACTTTGAGGCCGCCGGATGCGGCTTCCACCACCGCGAACCAGACCTCGGTGCGGCCGTCATTGGCGGGCCGTCCCAGCGCGCCGGCATTCACCAGACCACGTCCCGGCTCCAGGAAGCGCGACCAATGCAGGCCCGTATGCGTGCAGACGATGAGGTCGGCCTCATGCTCGTCCAGCAACTTGCGGAGAAAGGCGTCCGGCGTGGCGCTTGCCCACAGGAACTCGTTGACGCGGCGCGGCGATCCATGACATCCCAGCACCCGCTTGCCCCCTAGGGTCATGCGCAGGTGACGGGGGAGGGATCCCATCCAGGTCTTGTGGTGGCGGGAGGTATGGGCCGAAGTATAGTCGAAGGAGAGGCGCGCATAGTGGTTGTCGCCGGGATCGGTATAGCCGCAGTGGCAGTCCTCGGCGCCGGCGGAAAGGGCCTCCTCGTAATTCCCCTGGATGCAAGGGATGTTCCGATCGCGCAGGATGTCCAAGGTCCTGTCGGGATGCGGTCCGAACGCGCCGAAGTCCCCGAGCGCGAAGACGGCCTCCACCTTGAGGCTGCGGGCCAGGTCCAGGGCGGCTTCCAGGGCGAGGTAGTTGGAATAGACCCCGCCGAAGAAGGCCACGCGCCGGAAGTCGCCGGCATAGTGGACGTCCTCGCGGGCTGCATGCCGGATCCCATCGCCCCGGGCGTCGGTAAGGGCGGTCATGTGCGGCAGTTCAATCCCTGGACATGGCAGGTATGGCAGGCGCGATGGCCGAGGGGGAAGGGCCTTAGGGTCTCTTGCAGGTTACCCCCCATGCGCGCGTCGGCGGAGTCGATGAGGATGGGGCAGACATAGACGCCCTTGGACGTGACCATGCGGCTGGAGGAGCATTGCAAAGCGGCGGCCTGCTCCGGCTCCAAAGTGAAACCTTGCAGCGACTCGTCCTCGGTATAACCGCGCGTGCGCGCTTCCTCGGCGCCCAGGCGGAGGATGGGCATCACCTTGAGTCGGGGACGCCCGAGTCCCAGGCCGCGCAAGAATTCCAGGGCCCGCGTGCGGCCATCCGGGCAGCCCACGCCGTTGCAGGCTTCGGTCAAGGTGATGATGGGGTGGATGCCGGCCGCTTCCAGGTGCCGGAGGGCTTCCAGGACCCGATCGAAAGATCCCGGTCCACGTACGGCATCGTTGGCTTCGCGGTCCAGGCCGTCCAGGGAGACGCGGATTTCCAGGCTATAGCGCGAACCGTCCGCCAGGGCGCGCAAGTCCTGGGCCCGTTTGGCGGTGATCAAGGTGCCGTTGGTCAGGACCGTGCAGGGCCCTTGCCGCAACGCCGCGCGGAGGATGTCCGTCATCGCGGGATTGAGGAAGGGCTCGCCGCCGGTGAAATAATATTCCCGGACGCCCAACTTTTCGGCCTGCGCGAGATGCGCTTCCACGCTCCGCAAATCCATCATGGCATGTGAGTTGTTACCGGGCGAACAGGAGATGAAGCAATGGTGGCAGGCCAGGTTGCAGATAGTGCCCGCGACCTGGAACCACAGGGTGTCCAGGCCCAGCATGGGTACGGAGGGAAATTCGCCGGGCATATTTTTCCTATCGATTCGATCGGGTTCAGAGTGCATGGGAATCGAGGATCATCTCGACTTGGCGGATGCCGTCGCGCAAAAGGAAGGTGCTGGCCCGGCCGTAGCTCTTCGACCCGATCAGGTAGAAGCCCGGTTCGCCGCTCGCGAGGTCCGCTGGTTTTACGGCGGGCAGGGAAAGGCAGTCCGTGGCCCCGGAAAGAACGGCATGCAGCCCGCGGGTCCCTTCGGTAATGGGGGACAGGTCCAAGGCCAGCTCCGACAGGTGCGCGGCCTCGGGACGATAACCGGTGAAGGCGGCAACGGCATCGACTTCCACCTGCGCGGCCTCGGGAGCGGAAGCGCCAGGGGCGCCGGAAGCAAAAGAGGCGCGCAGCCGCTTCCCTTCCTTCGCGAGGGAAACCAGGGCGGAAGCGCGGCGGACCTCCAGGAAGGCGGGCGGCGCGGCGGCCAGGGCATTGGCGGCCGAGACGATGCGATCGCGTTCCGGCAGGGAATCATTGGCGGTCTCCCGGAACGGGCGCTGGTTGCGCGAGCGGATGCTCCAGGTTACGGTAACGTCTCGGGAACGGGAGGCGGCCTCCAGGGCGAGCAGGGCGTGGGCGGCGGAGTGGCCATGGCCGATCAGCAGCACCCGGCCCGTTTGGCAGGTTTCGAGGTAGGCTTCCAAATCGCCCAGGCGCCGAAGCAAGCGGCATGCGGATGCCGCGGCTTTCTCCCCGGCCACCGGCAGCCCGCCCGCTCCGAAACCGACGGGCTGTCCGTAGACGCCGCTTGCATCCAGGACCAGGTCCGCTTCCAGCTCGTATCCGCCGCCCGGGAAGTCCGGCCCGCCCGGGGAATCCTTCCCACCGGAACTCCCGGGGCCTGCCACCGCGATCCGGAACGGGCGCTCATGGCGGATGGGATGACCCGGATAATCCTTCCGGGCCAGGCCCGCGCGTCCCACCGCGAGGACGCGATGGCGCAGGCGCACCCGATCGTAAAGCCAAGGCGAGCGGGCCAGCGGCAGGAGCACGCGATCCACCATTTCCGGTCCGGTGAGCAGGGCCTCGTCCCCGGGCAGTCCCGGCAGGATTTCCCGCAGGCCGGCGGGGAGGTTCATGCCCAGGGGCGAGAAGAAGCGCGCCGAACCCCAGGTGAGCAGGGCCGCGCCGATGCGATCGCGCTCGAGCACGGTAACTTCGAAGTTACGCCGGGCGGCGGCCCAGGCCGCGAAGAGGCCCATCGGTCCCGCGCCGATGATGACCACGCGTCGTTTGCGCGCTCCGGCCGCATTCGAGCCCGAGCCATCGCGCATGTTAGCCATCAAGCCTTGCGGGCCATGGTATTGCCGGCCTGGACCCAATGGGCGATGGTGCCGCCCCCGCGGATGGCCGCGGCCACGTTCACGGCTTCGGCCATTTCCTCCGGGCTGATGCCCGCATCCGTGCAGGCGGACGCGTAGGAGTCGATGCAATACGGCTCCTGGATGGCGAAGGACACGGCCAGGGCGATCAGCTTCTTGGTGCGTTCGTCCAAGGCTCCCTTTTCCATGGTGGCGCCGTACCATTTCATGAACAGGTCGAAGAGTTTGGGACTGGCGCCGGCCATGTCGCCGAATCGGGCCAGGTCTTCGGATAGGTAATAGCTGGACATGCGAATCCTCGGGAAAATGGGTTTGTCTTAAATTACCTCTTAGCCATGGTTTTTAGCCAGAGTTAAAAGGCATGGGCGTAATCAAGGCAACCTAATGATTTGCCGCGCGACCCTATTGATTCGCGGAATAAAATAGGCATTTTGCATCCCGCTAACCGAGTGGTCACCATTTGGAGCGTTATGGGAGCGTCCTTCCTTTGTTGCTACTTATGTCCCCGTCGGCAGTAAAATGTTTCGATGCCCCCTAGACAAGCCGCTCGATCCAGGAGTATCTTGGAAACTCATAATACGGATAGAGTTTCCAAAGTATTACCATGGTCAAGACCGACGAAGACATCAGGAAGCGTATCATGGAGGAGGCCAAGGCCCTTTTCTTCCGGTTCGGCTTCACCAAGGTCACCATGGACGAGGCCGCGGACAGCCTGGGCATGAGCAAGAAGACCCTGTACAAGTTCTTCCCCAGCAAGGGGGAGCTGCTCCAGGAAATCACCCGCGAACACCTGCACCAATGCGATACCGAGCTCAAGTCCATTTGCAAGCAGGCCGATCTCGATCCGCTCGAGAAGCTCAAGCAATTCATGAATTACGTGACGGCGATCTATGCCAAGATGAGCGATCCCCTGCTGCACGATTTCCGCAAACATGCCCCCGAGATCTGGCAGATGATCGAAGAACACCGGCAGAAATGCCTGCATACCGATTTCGGCACCCTCATCAAGGAAGGGCGGCAGAAAGGCGTGTTCCGCAAGGACATCGATGAGCGGCTCTTCGTGCTCATCTATTCGCACCTGCTCAGGGATATCCTCAATCCCGAAGCCCTTTCCGGGCTTCCGTTCAAACCTTCCCTGGTCTTCGATACGGTCATGAAGGTGATTTTCGAAGGCCTACTCACCGACAAAGCCAGGATGGAATACCATGCCGATTAGCTTTCCTTCCCTCCCATTTTCCACCGCCCTCGCGGCCTTGGTCGTCGCCCTGCCCGGTCTCGGCGCTTCCGACGCATCGATGC
>DAINDC010000178.1:4799-10547 GCA_036732085.1 Fibrobacterota bacterium
CTTCTGCATCCGCGGCCTCCGCGCCCGCGGCCGCCGGGGCATTGACTCTGGTGGATGCCATCCACGAAGCGATGTCCAAGAGCGAAGAGGCCTTGATCCTCCGGGAGAAGCAACGGAAGTTCCAGGCCCTCAAGAAGGAGGCCTGGTCCGGGGGTTACCCGCAGGTTACGGCCAATGCCAATGTGGGCCGGGGCGCATCGGCCGTCGATCCCTCCGTTTTCCCCATCGGCGGCAGCGGCCCCCGGGACGTCTTCAATGTCGAACAGAACCGCTTCGCCTGGAACGTCGAGGTCGACCAGTCCGTCTTCTCCTTCGGACGCCTGAGCCAGGTCATCAAGGTGGCCGGCATTCAGGACAATGCCGATGCCGCTTCGCGCCGCCGTGCCTACCAGCAGTTGCAGCTGCAGGTGCTCGACGCCTATTACGGGGTCGTGAATTCCCGCGCGCGCCTGCAAACGCTGGAGGCCTCCATGCGCCGCGCCCAGGAGACCCAGGCCTTCCTGGAAAGCAATTTCAAGATGGGCTCCGGCCTGCGCTCCAGCGTGCTGCGGGCCTTGACGGCCTTGAAGGCCCTGGAACCGGAACGCATCCGCGCCAGCCGCGATGCGGAAGCCGCCCGCATGGCCTTGAACCGCGTCTTGGGCCGCGAAGTAGATGCGCCCCTGGAACTCGATACCGCCGTCCACCTGGATCTCCCGCCGATGGGCGCGGCTCCGGACAATCAGGCCATCCAGGCCGTCCTCGACGATCGTCCCGATCTCAAATCGCTGGAACTCAACCGGCAATCGCTCCAAGGCCAGGCCAAGTACCTCCGCATGCAATACCTCCCGTCCTTGGGCGCGCAAGGCAAATACGGCATCACGGCCTTCAAGGTCGCCCAGCTCGGCGATATCGAGAAGAACCATGAATGGCAAATCGGATTGGGATTGCGCTGGCCCCTGTTCGACGGCTTCAGCTTCTCGGCCAAGGCGCAGCAGATGGAAAGCGATGCGCGCAGCCTGGGGCTTACCGCGCGCCAGATGCGGAAGCTGTCCCAGGTGGAAATCGAGAGCGCCTATCGCGACTACCAGGCCGCGGATACGGCCCAGGCCGCCGCCGAACAGGCCGTGCAGGCCGCGCAGGAGGCGCAAGCCATGCTGTCCGAGGACTTCCGCGCCGGCAAGGGCCAGCTCACCGATCTCTTGGACGCCGAACAATCGCTGCGCGAGGCGACCTTGGGCGTGCTCAACGCCCGCTATGCAAGTGTACGGTCCCGGGCTGCGCTGCGCCTGGCCCTGGGCAAAGGTTTGATAAACGAGGAGACTCCATGAATACCCGCATCACGGTTTCGTTAACTTTGGTCGTGGCCGCCCTGGCCATGGTCGGCTGCAATAAGAAGGACAAGGGCGAAGCCAAGGACCCCAAGGGCGCGGCAGCCCCCACCATCAAGGTGGTGGCCATGCCCGTTGCATCCCGGCCTTTCGAGGATTGGGGCAATTACAGCGCCGACTTGCGCGGCTCCGAGGATGCGACCTTGGCCGCGCCCATGCAGGGCGGGCGCGTCGCCAACGTGAGCGAGGTGGGCAAGGCGGTCAAGGCCGGCCAGGCCTTATGCGATATCGAGAGCGCCCGCTACCAGGCCATGCTGCTCCAGGCCAGGTCCGCGGTGGAAGTGGCCAAGGGCGAGGTCGAACGCCAGAAGGTCAATGTGGAGAAGGGATTCGTGGGCAAGGCCGTGAAGGATCAGGCCGAGTTCGGATTCCAGCAGGCCCGCGTGGCCATGCTTCAGGCCGAGCGCGCCTATGAAGACAGCCGCTGCCAGGCCCCGTTCTCGGGCGTGATGGTGAGCCGCATGGTGGAGCGCTTCCAGACCGTGGGCCCCGGCCAGCCGACCGTGCGCGTAGCGGCGACCAACCGCCTCGAGGCCGTGGTCTCGATCCCGGAATCGGAAGCGCGCGATTTCCGCGAAGGCCAGACCGCCGAGTACAGCCAGGTCCAGGATACCGCCCATGCCTTCGCCGGCAAGCTCAAGAGCATCGACCGCGCGGTGGAAGCCAAGAATCGCACCGTCATGGCCCGCATCGACATCCCCAACTCGGGCAATGTCCTGCGCCCGGGCATGGTGGGCCGCACGCGCATCCTCCGTAAGAAATATGCGGCCGCCATGGTGGTCCCTTCCAATGCCGTGCTGCGTCTGCAGGATGGCACCATGGTCATGCTCGTCAAGGACGGCAAGGCCCTGCAGGTCCCGGTCCGCCTGGGCCCCTCGTCGGGCGATTCCGTCGTGGTCGAAAGCGGCCTCAATGTCGGCGACATGCTCATCACCGTGGGCGCCTTCCAGGTATCCACGGGAACCCAGGTCACCTACTAAAGAAGAAGCGCAGGGGCCCGGGTCTAGGGATTCAGGAATCGGAAAGAGCGGATTAAAATTTTCCCATCGCCCCCCGATTCCCGGCCCCTAAGCCCCAGCCCCTAAAAAGTTCACAGGGAGTCTTTCATGACAAAGTTCGCAGTCAAAAATCCGGTCACCGTCCTCGTGCTGGCTGTCATCCTGCTCCTCGCCGGGTCCATGTCCTATAAGAGCATGCCCCTCGAGTCCTTCCCGGAAGTCAAGATCCCCCTGATCTTCATCAACGTCGTCTATCCCGGCGCCTCCCCGGAGGATATCGAGAAGACGGTCACGAAGAAGATCGAGGACAAGCTGGAAGGCATGGACGGCGTCAAGAAGATCTCCAGCCAAAGCAAGGAGAGCATCGCCTCCATCCAGGTGGAGTTCAACGCGGACGTGGTGGTCGAGACGGCTTTGCGCCGCGTCAAGGATAAGGTCGACGAGGCCAAGCCCGATCTGCCCACCGATGCCAAGGAACCGGTGGTCCAGGAGCTCAACTTCTCGAACATCCCCATCTTCGTCATGTCCCTTTCTGGGGATTATGAGAACGAGCGCCTCGACAAGGTCGTCGAGCAGCTGAAGGACCGCGTCAAGAACATCCCCGGCGTGCTGGACGCGCAGATCACGGGCAAGCAGGACAAGGAGGTGGCCATCGACGCCGACCCCGCCCGCCTGCGCCAATACAAGGTCAGCCTGGAAGACCTGATGAAAACGGTCCAGGGCCAGCATCGCAACATCCCCGGCGGCACCCTCGTGGCCGGCGGCAGCCGCTTCTCGATCCAGCTCACGGGCGAGCTCACCGATCCCGACGAGTTCGCCAACCTCGTCATCCGCGGCAGCGGGGCCAGCCTGGTCCGCGTCCGCGACGTGGCCGACGTCCACTTCGGATATGCCCGCGATCGCAGCACCGTCTTCCGCCTGCATGGCAAGAACTCGCAGGCCATCGCCGTCACCAAACGAGCCGGCTCCAATATCGTGGACCTGGTCGACGAAGCCAAGCGGACCGTGGAGGAGCTCAGGCCCACCTGGCCCCAAGGCACCCATGTCGATTATACCTTCGACCAATCGATAGCCATCCGCCGCATGGCCAAGGAATTGCAGAACCATATCCTCACCGGCCTGGTCCTGGTGGTGGTCATCCTCTCCTTCTTCCTGGGCATGCGCAACAGCTTCTTCATCTCCACCGCCATCCCCTTCTCCATGATGATGGGCTTCCTGGTGCTGGACTATATGGGCGTCACGCTGAACATGGTGGTGCTCTTCTCCCTCGTCATCGGCCTGGGAATGCTCGTGGACGACGGCATCGTGGTGGTGGAAAACATCTACCGGCATCTCCAGATGGGGAAGACCAAGGCGCAAGCCGCCGTGGACGGAACCAAGGAAGTGATGCTGCCCGTGGCCACCGCCACCTTGACCACCATCTTCGCATTCTTACCGCTGCTGCTCATGCCCGGTATGATGGGCCAGTTCTTCAAGTACCTGCCCATCACCGTCTCCGTGACCTTGGCCGGCTCGCTCTTCGTGGCCTTCGTCTTCAATCCCGTCTTCGCCTCCCTGTTCATGAACGCCAACAACAAGGGCATGGAAGAAGGCGGCGGCGAGCGCTTCGAAAAAGTCAAGCAATGGTACAGCAACGTCCTGGATCGGGCCCTGAGGCATCCTTTGTTGATTACCCTCTTCTGTGTCCTCTTCGTGGTGGGCGGCATCATGGCCTATGGCAAGTTCGGAACCGGCGTGGTCTTCTTCCCCAAGATCGACCCGCTGGTGGTGGCGGTGGAAGTGGAAGGGCCCCTGGGCATCGACATCTCCGAAACCGATTCCGCGCTCAAGGTCATCGAAGCCAAGCTGTTCACCATGCCCCCGGATACCGGCGACGTGGAAAGCTTCTCCGGCGTGGTCGGCTTCGGCAAGTCCGCGATGGGCGGCGACCGCAGCCCCGAGTCCAACAAGGGTTACGTGGACGTGGCCTTCCACGATTATAACGAACGCAAGGTCTCGTCCTGGAAGTCGATGAAGTGGATGGAAAACAACATGAAGGACATCCTTCCGGGCTGGAAGGTCAACGTCAAGCAGCAGCAGGAAGGCCCGCCCCAAGGCTACCCGGTCTCCTTCGAAATCGTGGGCGAGGATTTCGCCGTGCTCAGCAAGATCTCGCAGGAGCTCAAGGACAAGCTGCGCGGCGTCCCCAACCTCGTCAATATCGATTGGGATTACGAGCCCGTGCGCCCCGAGCTGCGCGTGGACATCGACCGCGAACAGGCGATGGCCATGGGCCTGACCACGGCCGACGTGGCGAATGCCGTACGCGGATCCATCCACGGCATCGAAGCCGCCAAATACCGCCAAGGCAAGGACGAGTACGATGTCATGATCCGGCTCGACCCCAAGACCCGCGAGTCCTTCTCCGGCCTCGACCAGATCACGGTCGCGAAGGACGGCAACCAGGTGCCGTTAACCTCCATGGTACGTATCACGCAAGGCGCCAGCCTGGCCAAGATCAACCATATCGGCGGCGATCGCACCATCCAGGTCTGGGCGGAAATGGCCCCGGGCGTCAAGGACGAATCCCAGGCCAAGGCCGCGGCGGCCGCCATCGTCGCCAAGCTCTCCGTCCCGGCCGGATACAAGGTCCAATCGGGCAGCAGCAACCGCGAGCAGGACGATACCACCAACTTCCTCAAGAAGGCCTTCTTCATCGCCGTGTCCTTGGTGTTCCTCACCATGGTGGCCCAGTTCAATTCGGTGCTGCAACCCTTCCTGGTGCTCATCGGCATCATCCTGTCGCTGGGCGGCGTGTTCTGGGGCCTCCTCATCGTGCATACCACCTTCGCCATCATGATGACGGGCATCGGCATCATCGCCTTGGCGGGCGTGGTGGCCAAGAACGGCATCGTGCTCATCGATTTCATCAACCACCTGCGCCGGCATGGCATTCCCTTGCGGCAGGCGGTGATCCAGGGCGGAGCCACGCGACTCCGTCCGGTGCTCCTGACCGCCATCACGGCCATGATCGGCCTACTGCCCATGGCCACCGGCAAGGGCATCGACTTCATCAACTTCGGCATCGAGACCAAGTCCGAATCTTCGCTCTGGTGGGCGCCCATGGCCTGGGGCATATTCTGGGGCCTGCTCTTCAACACCTTGCTCGTGCTGGTGGTGGTGCCGACATTCTACTACTCGTGGGAAAAGCGCAAGGAGCGGATGGGCATGGGCATCAAGCTCGATGAAGTTCCCGTCAACGAAAAGGAGATGGCGCACTAGGCGGCGCCTGACCCCCGGTTCCCGAACCGGAAACCAACCGAAGCAGGGCTCGCAATGCGGGCCCTTTTTATGTACGCCCGGCACGGGCGACACCTTGAGGGTGCAAGTCCCTCGACAAG
>DAINDC010000179.1:0-10493 GCA_036732085.1 Fibrobacterota bacterium
CGCCGCGTTTGAGAATAGGCCCCACCTTCCGCTTCAGGGCCTGGGTGCAGAGGTTGGGATTGCCCCCCTTCTTGCCGAACCAGGACACGTAGTTCTCTTCCACGTAGGAAATGAACTTGCGCGCCACTTCCTTCTTTTGCCCCTGATGGGTCTCTTCCAGGCCCGGATCGGAAATCATGGCGAGGTCATTGTCCCACTTGCCCAGGGAGAAATAAATCTTCTCCCATTTCGGGGGCAGGAGGTTGGTCATCAGGTTCGACTTGTTCTCGGAGAGCTCGCGCACATAGGCAGAGGTAACATGGTTGCTACGTATGGCCCGGGAATGCAGGATGCTCTTGCAGACGGAAAGGATCTGGGAAGGGTTCACGGGCTTGATCAGGTAGCCGTTGATATTGCGTCCCAGGGCGGCCTCCATCAGGCGTTCCTCTTCGCTCTTGGTGACCATCACGACGGGAATGTTGGCGTCGAAATCCTTGATTTCCTCCAAGGTGCTCAAGCCGTCCTTGCCGGCCATCTGCTCGTCGAGCAGGATCAGATCGTACGATTTCACCTTGATCATGGCGATGGCATCGTCGCCGTTGGTGGCCTTTTCGACTTCGTAACCATGCTCCTCCATGAACATGATATGGGAGCGGAGGAACTCGATTTCGTCGTCGACCCAAAGGAGGCGCTTGCCGTTGCTGATCATGATTTTTTCCTGATGGTTCTTTCCGCCGCTTTTGCCGCCGCTAACGGCAGGACGATTTCGAACTGGGTGCCCACGTCCCGCTGGCTTTTCTCAACATAGATTTTTCCGCTGTGGTATTCATTAACTATCCGCCTGGCCAGGGACAAACCGAGGCCCCAACCCCGCTTTTTAGTAGTGAATCCGGGGTTGAATATGTGTTTGATATGATCCCGGGGAATGCCTTTGCCATTGTCCAGGATGGAGATATGCACGTTCTCCTCCTCGGGCAGGTACTGGGTGGTAATGGAGATTACGCCGGCCTCCACCTCGATGGAATCCACGGCATTGCGGATGAGGTTCTCGATGACCCAGCCCATCAGTTCGCGGTTGATCCAGATTTCCGGCAGATCATCCAAATGCAGTTCGATGACGATTTTCTTGCCCAGATGCGGCAGCCGCGACTGGAAGTAGTTGGTCGTGAATCCGATGATCTCGTTCAGGTTCTGTTTCTTGAGCTCCGGCGTCGATCCGATTTGCGAAAACCGGGTCGCGACCCGGTTCAGCCGCGAGATATCGCTTTCCATTTCGCCCAGGAGCCGCAGGTTTTTTTCGGAATCGGGCGTGCCTTCCAACTTCATCTTCAGGAAGTCGATCCACCCCAGCAAGGAGGAGATCGGCGTCCCGAGTTGATGCGCCGTTTCCTTGGCCAAGCCCACCCAGAGCAGGCTCTGCTCGTTGGAACGGATGATGGTGATACCGAAATAACCCATGAAGCAGAAAAGGAAAATGATGATGAGTTCCACCATGGGCATCCAAGCCAGGACATGCACAAGGCCGAACTCGCCATAGTGGAGGTAGCCGAAGGTATGCCCCTCCGCCTCGAGTTCGAGCGGCTGGTTCTTCTTGTCCATTTCCTTGACCAGGTTCAGCATGAATTCCTGTTCCGGCTTGGCCAGGTAATAGAAAGGCACCTGCTGGATCTTGCCCTTGCCCTTGCTCCAGAACTTGTAACTGATATTGTTCCAGTTGATGGGAATGTTCTGGTTGTCGGTGATGACCATGGGCACCTGGGACTTGCGCACGATCTCGTTGAAGATGACGTTGATCTCTTCGCGGTTGAGCTGCTCGGCGATGGCGACGGCATAGAGCCGCGCTTCCTTGTCGTTGATCTCCAGGGCCTGGCTTTCCAGGCTGCTGATGAAGATTTGGTTGAGGATGGTGAAGCAGGCCAGCAGCGCCAGGGCGCTGGCGAACATGACGTACTTGATATTCGCGAGCGAAAGGGAGGTGAGCCACCCTTTCAGCTTGCGCAGCTTGAGTATCTGGATGGCCCGCGTGGCGAAGGATTGATCGGATGCCAATGGGAGCCTTTACTTTAATTTCAGCGGGACTTTAGTTTGCCTTCGGACTGGACTAACCCTTTTTCTTCCTGGTTATCTCGGTCATCCCGCCCATATATGGCCGCAGGACTTCCGGAATGCGCAGGCCGCCGTCCGCGGTCTGATGGCTTTCGAGCAAGGCGACCAGGACGCGCGGCGTCGCCAGGCCGGAGCCGTTCAAGGTATGCACGAACTGGGTCTTGCCGTCGATCTTGGTGCGGATATTCGCGCGCCGCGCCTGGAAGTCCTCGAAGTTCGACACGGACGAAACTTCGAGCCACCGTTCCTCGGCGGGGGCCCAGACTTCCAGGTCATAGCATTTGGCGGCGCCGAATCCGAGATCGCCGGCGCAGAGCTCGATGACGCGGTAGTGGAGGCCGAGCTGCTGCAGCAAGGCTTCCGCGCACGAGCGGATATGCTCGTGGGCCGCATAGGACTTGGCGGGATCGGTGAACATCACCATCTCCACCTTGTTGAACTGGTGGAGGCGCAGGAACCCGCGGGTTTCCTTGCCCCAGGATCCGGCCTCGCGGCGGAAGCAGGCGCTATAGGCCGTATACGCGATCGGCAAAGCGGCCGCGTCCAGGATTTCATTCGCATGCATGTTGGTGACGGGCACTTCGGCGGTGGGCACCAGGTAGAGGTCATCGGCGGTGCAATGGTACATGTCCTCTTCGAACTTGGGCAATTGCCCGGTGCCGATCATGGAGGCGCGATTGACGAGATAGGGCGGCGAGACTTCCAGGAAGCCGTGGTTGGCGACGTGGTAGTCGAGGAAGAAATTGAGCATGGCCCTTTCCAGGCGCGCGCCATGGCCGGTATAGATGGGGAAGCCGCTGCCCGAAATCTTGGAGCCTCGCTCGAAATCGAACAGCCCCAATTCCTTGCCCACTTCGAGATGCAATTTGGGTTTGGGACCGGTATGCTTGGGGCCCCATTCCTTCACCACCTTATTGTCGGCGGCGGTGCGGCCGTCGGGAACCGAGGCATGCGGGATATTGGGGACGAGCAAAGCCAGATCGCGGAAGCGGACGTCCAAGGCGTCGAACTTGTCTTGGATGATCTTGATCTCGTCGCCGAGGGAACGGGTCTTCTCGATCTCGACCTGGGCGTCCTGTCCGGTGCGCTTGAGCTGGGCGATCTTCTCCGAGGCCGCATTGCGTTCGGACTTGAGCTGATCGAGCTGCTGGTTGTACTTGCGTTTCTCGATGTCCAGATTGACCATGACGTCGAGGTCGACTTTGGCGCCCCGGCGTTCCAGGCCCTGCCTGATTTTATCGACTTCTTCACGGTACAGGCGTGGATCCAGCATTTTTAGAATTCCTCCGCCTGGAAATCTAGCAAGGAAACCCACCTGCGCAAAGCACGCGCCTGCTATCGCTTCGCTCGCCATCGTCGTTTCGTCGGGCATAGAGAACTAAGCCTGCGGCCTCATGGAGAACTAGGCCCACGGCCTGTGCCGCGCGGGGCATAGTATAGTAGTTTATACCCGTTTTCCGGCCCTTGGCCGGCTGGGCGGTCCGACCGGAATCGGGCCCCGCATGGAACCCAAGGGGGAATGATTGGATAGAACGGCGATGCGATCGATGATGCGACTGGCTGTGAAGGCCTTCCTGTTTCCCTTTCTGTTCCTCGCGGCCGCGCCGGCCTGGTCCCAAACCTGGGATGTGGTGGGCCTGGTCCAGGACGGGGATAAGGGCGAGCCTATCGGTCAGGTGGAGATCTCCCTCCGGAGCGGCAAGGTCCTGGGTTACTCCAATTCCAGCGGTCGATTCGAGATCAACGTCAACAGCCGCAGCGCCATCCTCGTCTTCAGGCGCCATACCTATAAGGAGCTGGACCTCGACCTGTCGGACCTGACCGAATTGGTCGATATCGAAGTCTCGATGCAGAGCGACGTCATCGAGCTCACCGAAAAGGATACGGTTTCCCGCGGGCCGCGCCGGCAATTCGACCAGGCCAAGACCATGGACGAACTGGAGCTGATGCAGGGCATGCGCATCGATCTGAACGATCATCTCCGCCAGCTACCGGGCGTTTCCGGCATGAACGAATTCACCAATGACATCTCCGTCTGGGGCTCCCGTACCAACGATGTTACCCACTATCTCGGCCAGAGCCGCATTCCCAGCCTCCGGCATCTGGATATCGGGTTCCCGGGCAACCAGAGCGTGCTCAATCCGCGCCTGCTCAAGTCCATCACCGTCGCCGACAACCTGGCCAAGGGCCCCATCAATCAGGGGAATTCCTCCGCCTTGGTTTACGATCTCAAGGAAGGCGACCCCAATTACATCACCGGCGACGTCGTCTTCGGCACGGTCAACCGCGAACTCAATATGACCGGTTACTGGGGCAATCGCACCTATATCATCAGCGGCCGCTACCTGGAGCCCACCTTCCTGGCCAACCTGGGGACCAAGTTCTATACCGATCCGAAGGATGCTCGACTGAAGAACCAGGGCAAGGCTTGCCCCAAGGATTCCGTTTGTAAGGACATCAAGGAGCCCTTCACGTTCAGCACCATGGACGGGTATATCGGCACATTCGCCCGCGACTCAACCGGCGCCTATGCGAGGCATAGTTTCATCGGCCTGGATGATTCGTATGAAGTGAACCAGGATGTCTCCACGACTCTGGAGGCAACCAAGCCGCAGACCATAGTCAAGGGTACCCAGGATGGATGGATGTATGCCTATGAGGCCATGACCCCCCATGAGACAGGCGATCTCCAATATTCCTTCGGCTTCCTGAACCGCAATCGGGAAGAGGCCTTCCGCGATACCTTAGCGCCGTATTCGGACGAGAGGCTGTCCTATCCCTGGTATCCCGCGAGCGGAACCGATCTTGTCGATAACCTGATTGGCGATGGCCAAGCGAAAGACATGCAGGTCAATACCTCATTCCAATGGAATGCGAACGATAAGCTTTTGGGCGCTAACTATGGGTACGGGGTCGATTTCGAGTACTCCGAGGAGACTCGCAATTTTCGAGATATTGGACCGGATGATCGCCTTATCGTTCCTCAGGATTATGCTCTGGCCAATACTCTCTTCCGCCTCAAATGGTCCTTGGCGAACAAGCAGACCTTGGAAGCCGCCGCCGGCGCGGGCTTCGTTTATCAAGGGGCGTTCGAAGGCGACGAGTCCGGAATCCATACTCCGGCCCCCGTGGTTTCCTTGCGCTATGCGAGACCGGTTCCCGGCAACCTCACCGGATCCGCCGAAGCGGCGCTCCGGCAGAATACGGCCTTGGCGCCTTCCGGCCTGAACCGGCTGGATGCCTTCACCACTTCCTCCGTGGAAGGCAAGCTCGGTCTGGAAGGCGGATGGAAAGACGATGTCAAATTCACCTCCAGCGTCTATACCCGATTCTACAAGGACCCGCGGTTGCCGGAGCCCGAGGTCTTCTGGAACTACCTGGAAACCCATTCCTCCGATTTCGCCTATGTCAATGGAGGCAATGTCACCGCGTCCTGGCTGCCCAGCCATCATATCGGCATGAACGTGAATGCCTCCGTGGTCCAAGGCGATTACCATCTCGAGGACGGCAACTACCTGCCGTGGGAAGCCAATCGGACCATGGACATGGTCTCCAATATCCGCGTGCTGCCGCGCAGCGATTCCCTCTTGAGCTTCATCCTGACCTATGCGATCAACAATGGCGCGCCTCTCTATGAGTATACCGGCTTGGTCGCTCCGGGCAGCCAGCTCAGCACCCACCAAAGGACTATCCGGCCCGATGAACAATTTCCGACCGTCTCCCGGCAACGCACGGACCTGCGCATCAACCTCGATTTGAAAAGCCACTGGCGCCCGCTCGAAGGCATGCGCTTCTTCTTCGAGGCCGACAATATGTTCGCCGATGCCACCAACCCCGCCTTCACCTGGCTGGGCGGGGACAATCGCCGCCGCAGAGGCTGGACGCGGGCGAACCCCAATGGCGATCTGGACCCGGTGGTGGTCAAGGGCATGGGGCTTTTCATCATGTTCGGGTTTGAGGGGCGGCTGTTGCTTTAGGGGTTTCGGTCGCTCGGCCCGGCTGGCCGGACCCAGTCACTGGGAAAACCACTAACCGCATAGCCGACCGCCTCTAAAGCGGACTCCGCGACCGTACGGTAGTCCGCAAGTTACGTTGGGGAAAAGCGGAGCAGGGAAAAACGAAGCGAAGATGGGCGGGGGGAGTAGCGGTGTCTCTCCTCAGAATCAGGAGGCGCAAACACCTAATAATCTACGTAACTCTGAAGTTACCTGTGGAATTTCAAACGATAGAGCCGACCCGCCCGGAGAATCTCCCGGCCCCACGCCACGCGACCAACCCTCTCTTTCCCCTTAGACTCGGAGCACTGACCTGCCGCCGTCTAGAGGCCTCAGCGAGTCGACGCCGACCCGCTGGAGCCGTAGCCCCGGCCACCCCCAGCCAAGCCCGTTCCAGGGATTCTACTCCTCCGCTTCCAAGGCGATGAAGTCGGTGCGGCCCTTGAAGAAGACCTTGAAGGCGATCTTCTCGCCGCTTTTCAGCGACTTGAGGACGGCCAGCAGCTTCTTGGGGTCCTCGACTTTCACGAAGCTGCCGTCGGTCTGGCGCTTGTAGTTGGAGACCACCATGCCTTCCATCAGGCCGTTCTCGGCGGCGCTGGAGCCGTCCGCGATTCCGGTGATGACCAGGCCGCTTTGCTCCTGGGGAACGGCGTATTTGGCGCGCGCTTCCTTATCCAGGGCCGCGAAATGGATGCCCAGCTTCTTCGAGAAGTAGGTGGCGCCGTCCTCCTCGGGCTCCGGGGAGGTAACCGCATCGTCACCGGCGGCTTCGCTCTCTTCGGGCTTGGCTCCAATTTTGATCCCCATCGTGGTGCGCTTGCCGTCCCGCAGGATTTCGAAATCGTATTTTTCGCTGGGCTTGAGATCGGCCACCATATTGCGGAGGTCGGCCGCGTCCTGCACGCCGATGCCTTGCACCTTGAGGATGATGTCGCCCTCCTTGAGGCCGCCCTTGGAGGCCGGACCGTTCTTCATGATCTCCCGGACCAGGCAGCCCTGCGTGCTGGGCAGGCCCAGCGCATCCGCCAGGTTCTCCGTCACGTTGTCGATGCCGATGCCCAGATACCCGCGCGTTACCTTGCCTTCATAGATGAGATCCTCCGCCACCTTGGCGGCCATGCTGATGGGGATCGCGAAGCTCACGCCCATGTATCCGCCCGTGCGCGTATAGATGCTGGAGTTGATGCCGATGACCTCGCCCTTGAGGTTCACCAGCGGCCCGCCCGAATTGCCCGGGTTCACGGCCGCGTCGGTCTGGATGAAGTCCTGGTAGGCATCGCCCTGCTGGACCTGGTCCCGGCGGCCCTTGGCGGAGACGATGCCGGCGGTCACGGTATTCTCGAGCGCGAAGGGATTGCCGATGGCGAGCACCCACTCGCCGATGCCGAGCTTCTTGGAATCGCCGAAAGCGACCACGGGCAATTCCTCCGGGCGGGCATTGATGCGCAGGACCGCCACGTCGGATTTCTTGTCCACGCCCACCACCTTGGCCGTGTAGGTTTTCTTGTTCACCAGGCTGACCTTGACGATGTCCGCGCCATCCACCACATGGGCATTGGTGAAGACATAGCCGAGCTTGGAGACGATGAAGCCGGAGCCGCCGCCCAAGGGGATATTGCGCTTGGGGGAGTTGTCCGCCGGTCCGCCGGGGCTGCCGGGTCCGCCGCCTTGATCGGGAGCGCCGAAGAATTCAAAGAAGGGATGGTTCGACTGTTGATCGCGTTCGGACCATTTCTTTTCCGTATTGACGCTGACCACGGAAGGCGCGACCGCTTCCACCACCTTGGCGAAGGCGCCGTTGAGCATCTCCACCTTGGCCGGATCGGTTTGCGCCGGCTTGCCTTTACCCAGGTCCAGGCTTCCACGCTTGGGCCGCAGATCTTCCTTGGCTTCCGAACTCGAGGGCGAACCTTTGGCGAAGACGCCGGCTCCGGGAACGAGTCCGGACAGGAGCAGTGAAAAAACGAAAACTGGCGCGATGCGAGAGCCCTTCATGATGATGATCCCTTTCAACATATTTCCCTGTACATTACAAAAACGCATGTGCGGAGGCCCGTTTTTCGGGGCCTTTCCAAGCCCCCGTCAACTTATGTAACTTTCCAACCTCCCTGTGCGCTGGACGCGACAGGAAGTCAAAAGAAATACAGGAGAATCTGACAATCATGGCGCAAGCGGATATCGGCCTCATCGGCCTGGCAGTCATGGGCGAAAACCTCGTCCTCAATATGGAAAGCCGGGGTTATACCGTGGCTGTCTTCAATCGTACGGTCGCCAAGGTCGACGAACTCATACATGGCCGCGGTCGGGGAAAAAAACTTGTCGGCGCCCACTCGCTCCAGGAATTGGTCACCTCGCTGAAGTCCCCGCGCAAAATCATGATGATGGTCAAGGCCGGACCGGCCGTGGACGATCTCATCGACCAGCTCGTCCCCTTGCTGGGCAAGGGCGATATCCTCATCGACGGCGGCAATTCCTATTTCCCCGATTCCATCCGCCGCACCAGGGATCTGGGGGCCAAGGGCCTGCGTTTCCTGGGCGTGGGCGTTTCCGGCGGAGAGGAAGGCGCGCTCAAAGGCCCGTCCATCATGCCCGGCGGCTCCATCTCGGCCTGGCCCGAGCTCAAGCCCATCTTCCAATCCATCGCCGCCAAGGTCGGCCCGAACAATGACATTCCCTGCTGCGATTGGGTCGGCTCCGATGGCGCGGGCCACTATGTCAAGATGATCCACAACGGCATCGAGTACGGCGACATGCAGCTCATCTGCGAAGCCTATTTCATGATGAAGGTGCTCCTCAAGATGTCCGCTCCGGAAATCGGCGAGGTCTTCGCCGAATGGAACAAGGGACCGCTCGATTCCTATCTCATCGAGATCACGCGCGACATCCTGTCCAAGCAGGATCCGGAAACCGGCAAACCCATCGTCGACATCATCCTCGATCGCGCCGGCCAGAAGGGCACGGGCAAGTGGACCTCGCAGAACGCCATGGATCTGGGCGTCCCGATTCCCACCATGATGGAAGCCGTGGTCGCACGCAGCCTGAGCTCGATGAAGGACGAGCGCGTCGCCGCTTCCGCCAAGCTGCCCGCTCCGGAAATCAGCTTCAATCTCGATCGCACCCAATTCCTGAAGGCGATCCACGATGCGCTCTACGCGTCCAAGCTCATGTCCTATGCCCAGGGCTACCAGTTGCTGCGCGCGGCCGCCAAGGAATACAAATGGGATCTCAAGTACGGCCAGATCGCCATGCTCTGGCGCGGCGGCTGCATCATCCGCGCCCGGTTCCTGGAAGAGATCAAGAAGGCCTACGATACTGAGCCCGGCTTGGCCAACCTCATCCTCGCCCCGTACTTCACCGATGTCATACGCAAGGGTCAGTCGAACTGGCGCCTCGCCGTCGCCGAAGCCTGCAAGAACGGGATCGCCATCCCCGCCTTCAGCTCCGCGCTCGCCTATTACGATCAGTATCGGACCGCGACCTTGCCCGCCAACCTGCTCCAGGCCCAGCGCGACTATTTCGGCGCGCATACCTATGAGCGCGTGGACAAGTCCGGGTCCTTCCATACCGAATGGTTGCAGGCCTGACCCTGGGGTTCCCGGCAACCCCGCGGTCGTCGCGGCCGTCCGCGCAAGCGCAGGCATGAGGTAACATGGCCGATACCGCTGATATCTCCACGCTTCCCGCCAAGTGAAATCCTCCCGTCGCCTCGGCATTGCGGGAATCCTCCTTTGCCTGGCTTCCTCGCGCGTCCTTTCCCAACCGGCCCAGCCGCCCCAACCAGCCCAGCCGTCGCCATCGTTCCAACCAGCTCAGCCAACCCAGCCAACCCAAGAGACCGGATTCTGCGGCTCCGCCGATTCCCTTATCGTAAAGGACATGGATTTCCAAGGCTTGCGGACCACGAGCAAGGAGGTGGTGACGCGCGAGCTGCAAAACCAAATCGGCGCCTACTTCTCCTGCTCCAAATGGGAAAAGGAAAGGGAGAGGCTCCAGGACCTGGATATTTTCGCCGATGTCGAATTGCGACCCGTGGTCCGGGACAGTCAGATCACCTTGACCTACATCTTCCACGAGCTCCCTCCTTATATCCCGTTCATCGCCGTCGCCAAAACCGAACAGGACGGTCTCAGCCTGGGACCTTCCCTGGCTTCCCTGAATTTCCTGGGCCAGGGCATCCGCGCCGAATTCATCAGCCGCTTCGGCGGGACCACGGAGTTCCAGGCCTCCCTGAGTTCCACTCGTCTGGCCGACCTCCCGCTCGAATACGACTTCGCGATCCTGCGGACGGACAGCTACAACCACTTCGGGGATTTCCACGAGGATTCCTGGCGGGGCAAGTTGGATTTGGTCCATCGGCTGGGAGGCCACAAAAACCTGCTCTATGCGGGCGAACTCTTTCACCTCCAGACC
>DAINDC010000180.1:0-10432 GCA_036732085.1 Fibrobacterota bacterium
CATCCAGGGCGTCCACGTTTCCGTTCACGATGGTCTCGAAAATCGGCCTGGGCAGCTCGACATCGAATCCCGATTCGCGGATGGATTGCGAGGCCCCCAATTTGATCTGGAGATCATCCCCCAGAAAACCTTTCGCATCAAGTTTCCAATCATAGGTCCGATTGCGGAGTTTCATCCGGTAGTCCCCGGGCCCGGTGGTCTTGAACCCTGCGAATCGATCATCCGGCGCGATGGAGTCGAACCAGACGACCTTGTCGAAAAAGCCCACGTTCCAATCCTGGCTTTGATAAGCCATGGCTTCATCCACCTGCCAGCTTGAGGTTGGTTTCCAGTGGAAGGACAGGGCGTGCACCTGGTTGTCCACGGACACGACGGCCATGGTATCCAGTTCCGGGATCCTCTCCCTGCGGTCGGTGGGTTTGCCGTAATACAGGTCCCAGGCGTAATAATCCGGGGAGACCTCTTCTCCATTCACATACTTACGGGAGCCCGGTTCCCGGACGGTGAAAATATCCTTGGACAGGAGCCCGGTGTACTCCCCTTGCAGATGATCCGACATTTTCCAGGTCAACCCCAATTGCAGGTCCTTGAAGTTAGGCAGGTCCAGGTAGTTTTGGATGTCATGCTTGGTTTGCGCGAAATCCGGATCCTTCCTTGTCATTCCCACCAGGTCCAGACCGCGGTTGAACACCCAGCTGTACCAAAAAGCCTGGTAGGCGAAGGAGATGCCCAGCTTGTCCTTGATGAGGGGAATGCCCGCATAGGCATTGCCTCGCAGCATGGAAAGGTCGGCGGAGATGGAAACGGTGTCCAGCGGGGCCGGCCGCGCGCGCATATACAGGGCCCCGGAGAGCGCATTCCCGACCTCGACCGGGAAGCCTCCGCTGTACAGGGTGAGATCCCGGAGCGACTCGATATTGAAGACCGAATAGACGCTCCCGAAATGATAAGGCTGCAGCAAGGGGATCCCCTCCCACATCACCTGGGTCTCCTCCGGCTTGCCGCCCCGCACGAAAGGGCGGACGCTCATGTCGTTCTGGTTGGAGGTACCCGGCAAGGTACTGAGGGCGCGCATGGGATCCCCTTGCGCCGCAGCGATATTCTTGAGATCGTCGCGGCCGAGTCGGATCCGGCTCACCTCCTTTTCCCGATGGGACTTGGTGGCTTGCCCGTGGACGGACTTTTCGCCCATTTCCAAAGTGTCTCCCAGGGTATCTCGCATGTTACTACGGATCCCGCTGCGCGTTTCTGCGCCCGGTTTTCCGGCAACCGGGGACGTATCCGCGGATTCCCCCGCGAAGGGAGGCGCCGCAAGCGAGAGCAGCAGGGTCAGGGCCGGCAGGAACCTCATCGGAAATGCCATCCGATTCCCAGGCTCAGGTCCCAGGCCCGATCGTCGAGCACCCAATCCGGGATGGCATCGGTGCCGGTGGGCGCCAGGGGATAGGTCAGGCCCACTTCAGGCACGATGAAATCCGGAACCACGGGTATTTCCGGCAGGGTCCACTTGAATCCCAGCGAAGACTGGTGGATGAGCCTGCGGTTCAACCTGAATTTCCGGGCCTCCACGGATCCGTTCAGATCGGCGAGTTGGCTGGCCAGATAGGTGGCGCGATAGTTCCCGAAGAATTCGTTCCCGCCCCAGGATCGCGAGGCCGCGTATTCCAGGAAATAGGAATTGTCCGCCCAGATGCCGATGCCCCAGCCGGCGGATAGCGAATGATGGTAGGGGCGCCCGGCGGGTACGGGCAGGCCGAGCTGGAGGTCGAACTCCCCGCTGACGGGATTGGTCGGCGATTCCAGATGCAGGCCCATCTCGACCCCCGGGAAGGGACCCATCGGGCCGTGGATCCCCAGCCGATAACCCAGGCTTCCGCTCAGTACGGAAGCCGAAGTGGCCTTGGGGTCCCGTTCCGTTGTGTACCCGGAGGTACCCTCCCCGCCCTGTGCCGGCTCGGGGTGGTATTCCGTGCAATGCAGGCCGCTGGAATCCCGATAGCCCCAGGTGTTCCAAGCGTCCCCGCAACCGTATCCCGGGGTCTGGGAATATCCCCAACCCAGGGTAACCGACGAGTTTCCCGGATCCAGCAGCCTTCCGCTGTTGAAATGATGGGTGGTATACAGGCATCCCGTGAACAGAAACGCGCACGCTACCCCTGCCGGGAAGCGCAGCCGCCTCCGCCGGGAATGATTCGACAAGCAATGTCCCTTCCTATATGTGCGACGAGGCTGGAAAATAATAAGTTCATGGCGTGAAAACTGCCGCCGTCCCGCGAAAACCCTTTTCTTTTCCCGGCTTATCCGGCTTATGGACCGAAGCGCCATTCCTCATGGTGATTGCGGCCCTGCTCCTGTCGGGCTGCTTCTCCGAGGATGGGCCCGAGTACGATATCCCCGCCCGGAAGCAGTTCGCGCGCGCCCAACTCGAATTGGACGCCGACGGTTCCCCCGTGATCCTGGCCGAGGTGGTGCTGAACTACGGGACCAAGGCCAAGCTGGGCAAGTATGATCCGAAATACCGGTCTCTCAATACGGAAACCTTCGTCTATACCGGCGGGAATGGGGTCTGGAAGGGGCAAGGCTTCCGGAACCTTCAGACCTGGTTCGATGGGAGCTCCTTCCTGGCGCGCAATGGCAAAGGGGAAATCCAACCCATGGTCTGGAACCGGGGGAAGCTATCCCTGTATGCGCGGAGCGGCGGGGATTGGATTGTCACGGCGACCAACGAGGCTGATCCATCCGGTGCGTCGAGGAACTTCAACCCGAGAGGATTTTTGACCTATTATGCGCCCAGCAGCATCATCGAAGGGGATAGCGCTTGGCGATCGATCTCGCCCGATTATCAGAACTACTCCGTGGCCTTGGTATCCAACCATGGAGACCGGGTCGTCTTGGATTCCCAGATGGTATTTTCGCCCATGACGAGCGTCCATGGGAAGGACGTCGATCTGATAGTCGGCTTCGGCCAGAACCTTGAAAACCGGCTCCAGATCTCGGCCGGCCTTTATGCCTACATCCTGGGCAGGGATCCATCGGGTCCCAAACCCCGCAGGCAATTGCTCCTCGCCAATACGAACTTCAATAACTTCAATAATGCGATTGTAGCCAAGGTCTTGGGGGAAGACCGTTTTTATTTCAACCTATCCCCGGACTCCCTGGCCGAATTCGCCATCCGGGGAAAAGACGTGGTTCGGTTGGAGAACCTGGCCACCCCCTTCGAAGCTATCACCGATACGGGGCCGCCTTCGTATCGATATTATCCAACCCTCGCGTCCGTGGGCCCCGATCGATGCGTCCATCTATTGTCACCGATCGAACATAGGAACGATACTTCCGGATACGTCCCCTCGTTGTCAGGCTACCTCCATACCTCATCCTGCCATGCCGGAGGGGATACCCTCGCCCTTCCCGAGGAGACCGGGCGGAGTGACAGGACCAACGTCACCGGATCCGAATTGCATTTCACCGAGGATGGCCGGCTTCTGATTCTTTTCAGTATCGTGGACGAAGGGGCCTTCCACTCCCCGAGCGAGCAGACCATCGGGCCGAGTTGGCTTTATCTGGCGAAGTCCGCAGCCGATGGGAAATGGGAATGGGAGAAGGTGGCCGAGTACTG
Organism: Fibrobacterota bacterium; assembly: GCA_036732085.1. Taxonomy (GTDB): domain Bacteria; phylum Fibrobacterota; class Fibrobacteria; order UBA11236; family UBA11236; genus Chersky-265. The sequence continues at coordinate 3,617 of DAINDC010000180.1, forward strand.
AAGCGATTCGGAGCATGCCGTCGCTGAGCCTGAACCGATCAGGACGACTCGCTTTCGGATATGCGTTCCAGCAGCGCATTCAGATGCGGCCCCAGCCTTTTCAGTTCTTCCCGATGCACGGCGCTCAGATGCTCGAGCAGGTCCCGGCCGCGCGGGGTCAGCAGCACATGGACCTGGCGGCGATCCTCCTTGGAAGACTTGCGCGCGAGGAGCCCTTCCTTGACCATCCGATCCACCAGCCCCACGGCGCTATGATGCTTGATCTGGAGTTTCTCGGCCAGCTCGCCAAGTGAAACATATTCCCGCCCCGGGAAACCTTCGATGGCCAGGAGCGCCTGATGCTGTTGGGGCTCCGTGCCCAAGGCGCGCACCGCCTCCTCGCTGAAGCGGATGAAGCGCCTCAAGGCATAGCGGAAGGCCGCCAAATGCTCGAACTCGGCTTTGCTCAATCGCTTTTTCAGGGTTATCGCCTTGGCGGCCATGGCTTTCGACATCCTCTCCTAGCAACCAATATAGCCATCCGCACCCATTGAATAATATCGTAATACGATATATAATTCTTTCCGGTAGCTCGACCCCGGAAGGAATAGGATGAACGCGCAGACAGGGACGATAAACAGGGGCGACACTTTGTCCGATTTCACGCGGGATCGGCGCATCCTCCTGCTGTCCCTGATGGCATTGGTCATCGGCAGCCTCAGCGCCGTGGTCGCGGCCCTGCTGGTGAAGCTGATCGCGCTGGCGACCAACCTGGCCTTCTTCCAACGGATTTCCGCAGCCGATGCCTCCCCGGCCGGGCACTTGCTCGGAGCCTGGGTCATCCTGGTCCCCATGGCCGGTGGCCTCCTCATCGGCTTGATGGCGCGCTTCGGTTCGGAGAAGATCCGGGGGCATGGCATCCCCGAGGCCCTGGAAGCCATCCTGATCGGGCGGAGCCGCATGGATCCTAAGGTGGCGGCCCTCAAGCCGCTCTCGTCCGCAATCTCCATCGGCACCGGAGGCCCTTTCGGGGCGGAAGGCCCCATCATCATGACCGGCGGCGCGCTGGGTTCGCTCTTCGCCCAATGCTTCCATCTCTCCACCGCCGAACGCAAGACCCTGCTGGTCGCGGGAGCCGCCGGGGGCATGGCCGCCATCTTCGCCGCCCCCGTAGCCGCCGTGTTACTGGCCGTGGAGCTCCTGCTCTTCGAATGGCGTCCCCGCTCCTTCATCCCCGTCGCCCTGTCCGCGTCGATGGCGGCCCTGCTGCGCATCCCTTTGCTGGGCGCCGGGCCGATTTTCCCAATCCCCATCCATGCGCCCCCCGCGGCCATGGCCATCGGCTTCGCCATCCTGGTCGGAATCGGCGCCGGCCTCGGTTCCATGGCCCTCACCGCCCTCGTCTATCTCTGCGAGGATCTGTTCCACAAGCTTCCCGTCCACTGGATGTGGTGGCCGGTCTTGGGAGGATTGGTCGTGGGGATGGGCGGTTGGATCGATCCGCGCGTATTCGGGGTGGGGTATGCCTCCATCCATGGGCTCATCCTGGGACAGGATCTGGGCGGCGGCTTGCTGAAGATGCTCCTCATCAAGGCTGTGATTTGGTCCGTGGCCCTGGGGTCAGGCACGTCGGGAGGCGTCCTCGCGCCGCTTTTGATCATGGGCGGGGCCCTGGGGTCACTTTCGGGCCATTGGATACCCCTGCATGATCCCGGATTCTGGGCCCTGATCGGAATGGCCGCCATGATGGGCGGCACCATGCGCTCCCCGCTCACCGCCATGGTCTTCGCGATCGAGCTGACGCATAATATCTCCGCCTTGCCCGCGCTGCTGGCCGGCTGCACGGCGGCCTATGCCCTCACCGTGCTGTGCATGCGGCGTTCGATCCTGACCGAGAAATTGGCGCGCCGGGGCCATCACCTGATGCGCGAGTACAGCGTGGATCCCTTGCAACTCCTGCGCGTCGGGGAAATCATGGATCCGGACGTAACCGCCATTCCCGGAGACATGACGGTCGCGGAGCTTTCCCGTCGCCTCTCCGAGCATGGCCATGCCTTGAACCGGCACCAGGCCGTGCCCATCGTGGATGAGAACCAGAAGTTGACGGGGATCATCACGCGCAAGGACATCTTCCGCGCCTTGCAGGAGGATCCGGGAGGTGACATGGCGGTTACTGAGGCCGGGAGCGCCGATGTGGTGGTCATCCATCCCGATGAACTCCTGGAGGATGCCGTGACGAAAATGCTATGGCATGACGTGGGCCGCCTGCCGGTGGTCCTGCGCGAGGATCCGGGCCGGCTGGTGGGTTATCTCGGAAGGTCCGCGATTCTCTCCGCGCGGGCCCAGCGCCTGAACGAGGAGAATGTCCGGGAGCCGGGTTGGCTGCTACCCTTCCCGCGTACCGGTTTCCATTTGGAATCAAAAAAAATCGCTCCCGGTCTTTGATTTATACAAATGAATGCGAAAAAATCGCCTTTCCAAAACCTATTCCCGGCATAGATTATGCCCTTGTTGCACCAACCTCCGAGGCCGAAAAGGCCTCTTTTAAAGGATTTCGGTGGGAAATCCCAGGTTGGTAGGGCCCAGGGTGGAGAACAGAGGGGATCGAGTTTATGCGGATGAGGATCATTAGCGCCGGATTGTTCGGCTTAGCCGTCCTAGGAGGAACTTCGGCACCCAAAGCCCAGTTGGCTTTGACTCCTCCGATGGGATGGAACAGTTGGAATACCTTCGGGGGTGATATTGACGAAACCAAAATCAAGCAAACCATCGATCTCATGGTTTCCAATGGAATGAAAGCCGCCGGATACATTTACGTCAATATCGACGATAATTGGATGTCGCCTACACGTGATGCGCAAGGGAATATTCAAGCCGAGCCAACGCGGTTCCCCAACGGAATTAAAAGCCTTGCCGATTATGCCCATGCAAAAGGATTGAAGCTTGGGGTTTATTCGGATCGTGGCGATAAGACCTGTATGGGCATAGCCAACAGCGGAGGATACGGTCATGAAGACAAGGACGCCAAAACCTATGCCTCGTGGGGTGTTGATTATCTCAAGTACGATAATTGCAATCCCAAGGGAGAGATCAAATCCGATTATACGGCAATGTCTAACGCGATCAAGTCCGCGGGAGGAAAAATCGTTTTTTCAATTTGCGCTTGGCACACCGAAGACTGGATGCCTTTAACCGGCCAGCTTTGGCGATCGACGGAAGACATCAGGAGCACTTGGTATGATGCAACCCAAGCGAAGGGATGGTCCGTGCTTCAGAATTTTGACCAAAATTCCGGGAATTTTATTTTCACCCGTCCCGGCGCCTGGGCCGATCCGGATATGCTGGAAGTGGGCAATAGTCCGCTTACCGATACCGAGAACATGTCGCATTTCGGCCTTTGGGCATTGGTTGCCTCGCCGCTCATCGCCGGGAATAATTTATCCAAAATGAACGCGACTACATTAGCCACGATGACCCATTCGGAAGTCATCGCCATCGATCAAGACTCGGCAGGCGTCCAGGGACGCCGAATCAAGAAGGACGGATCTTCCGAAGTCTGGGTCAAACCTCTGGGATACCGCTACGACACCTTCGCCGTGGGGCTCTTCAACCGCGCGACCTCCCCCGCGACCATCACGATCAATTGGAAGGATTTGCGCCTCGATCCGTCGTCCGTTACGGTGCGCGACGTATGGGGCAAGAAAGATCTGGGTGCGGTGAACGACAGCTATTCCGCACAAGTTCCCGCCCATGGGCTAGTCCTCCTGAAAGTGCAAGGCCAACTCGATAAGACGGCCTCTTTCTGGGTTTCCGATCTGCATTTCACGCAGATGGAGAATGCCGCCAGGTTTCTGAAGGTGGATAGCAGTTCGGGCGGCAAAGTAATGAAGCTTGGCGGGAAAACCTATTCCAAAGGCCTGGGAGCCAACGCTCCTTCCCGAGTCATCGTCCCCTTGAAGAAGTTGTTCGATCGCTTCCAATGCGATGTCGGCATCGACGATGGGGTCTCCGGCGGCAGCGTGGTTTTCCAGGTCATGGGAGACGGCAAGAAGCTTTTCGAAAGCCCGATTCTAAAGGGCGGCGGAACTCCCGCCCCCATCGATGTTTCCGTCCAAGGAATCGATTCCCTGACCTTGGTGGTCACCGATGGCGGCGATGGCGGCGCCAATGATCAAGCGGATTGGGCCGGTGCCAAATTAGTCCCATCCACTACGGTCGCGCTTGCGCCCATGCCCATGGCAAGGCTCCAGAACAAGGCCCAAGCCAGAATGCAGGGCCGTACTTTGGTCCTGAGTCGCTCTCAAAGTTCGCCTGCCTGGCTGCGGCTGCTTGATGCGCAGGGCCGGATAGTAATGGAACGGCAAGTAGAGGGAACCAATGCGAGCTTCGCATTGACCAGCGTTCCTCGGGGCATCTATTCGATTCGGCTTTCGGATTCCCCCGAGGCTAATTGCAAGGTGTTCGTGCTGGATTGAGTCCTAAGGGAAGGATACTTGGGGCAGAGCGGAACCCTTCACGTCCCGCGGTTGCCCATCTGTGCGGAGGAAGGCCTTGCGCTCTACGCCACCGGACCAATAGACTCCGGCCCGGCGCTTCCCGGCTTTGGCGACAGAAGCATGCATGCCCGTTCCGGCGGTGGCCAGGGCGGAATCCAAGGTCGGCCAACCCGCTGCGGTCCAGAACATCGGCCGGATCATCAAGGTGGCCTTGCCATTGTTCTGCGCGTCATAGGCATGGTTGACCAGAAAGGTGGTGTCGTGGTCGAGGAAGACCGAGCAATGGCCGGGGCCTATCCAGCGCGCATCACCGGTGTCGAGCAGCATGCCCGCGCCCTGAAGCATCGGCTTCCCATGATCGTCGACATAGGGGCCGGTGAGTTTTTCCGCGCGCCCCACCGCTATCTTGTAGGTGCTCTCCACGCCCCGGCAGCATTGATCGTACGAAACGAAAAGGTAGTAGTAACCGCCGCGGTACCATAGGTAGCTGCCTTCGATCCCGCTGGGATGGGAAGCCAAGGAGAAAAGGGACGGCGGGTTCTCTTTGGCCATTCCGGTTTCCGCATTCAAGGCGAAGAGCTTGATGCCGCTCCAGAAGGATCCGAAAACCAGCCAGTTCGATCCGTCCTTGTCGATGAAAGCATTGGCGTCGATGGCATTGTAGTTGGACTTCGCGTCGGTACGGATCACCATGCCCTTATCCTGCCAGAGGTAGCCGGGCTCTCCCTTCCGCACGGTTGGAGAGGTCATGAGTCCGATGGCCGAATTGGAGGTCCCGAAGATGGACACGGCATAGTACATCCAGTAGAGGCCGTTGCTGAAGTGGACATCGGGCGCCCAGATATCCTTGCGTCCGGGCACCTCCCGATCAAGCCAGGCGGGGGAAATATCCAGGGCCGGCCCCAGATTTATCCAGGTCACCCGGTCGGCGGAGGATTTCATGGGGATGCGATCGCCGGTCCAGAAGATATAGTAGGTCCCCTTCTCCATGACGAGAACGGGATCATGCACATCCAGATTGCCCTTGAGTGGATTGACATAGGTTGCGGCCCGGCCTGGGAGCGGGGCCAGAGCGGACAGGAGGAGGGCGGCCGAGAAGGCCATGGCGGCCTTCCGGAGACTCGGCATTTCCATAGGCTCAGTATATATCGGCGCCGATTTTCCCGCCGGCCGGGGATGAGAAAACCACCATGCTGCTCAATCCCGCGGGTGCAGGCTTGGACGGCATGTGAGTCCCGGATTAAAAATAATAGCTTAGGGTAAGCCCCAAAGGCCCTTTCCCATCAGTCGCCAGAGGGAATTGGGGCGTCAGCGTCAGGGCGTGGGCGGGGGGAACCGCAGCCGAGCCTTCCCCCGCCAGGAATCCAAATTTCCCCCAAGCGATCATGGTAAAAATATCCCCGATGGCGGCTAAAAGAAGTCCGCCCCCTATGCTCGATGATGCGTTATCTCTATCCGCGTCCGTTCGGACTCCGTTGTAATCATTTATCCCTGAAGTCACCAACAGCGAGCCCCATAAACCCACGCCCACGCCTGTCCAATAATAGCCCCAGCCTCGGTACTCGGGGACGTAGGACGGGCGCATCTTAACCGCCGCATCATTGATTTTTCCGGCAGCCACTCCGGTCAAGGGAACGCCAATCAAGTACATCACGGATCCGATGAGATTCACGCCGGACGATTTACTCACCGCTCCGACAACGGACAGAAGAAGTCCCGCTCCGGCCAAAAGATGACCCGGAACCAGCATGCTCTTTCCCGATTCGAAGTTGCTTCTGTCGGATGGATTTTCCGGACCTAATGGTTTAGGAGGCGCTTTGGGGTGAAGGGCGTCATTCAAAGGCACGGAATCGGAATCGTTTACGTTGAAATCCAAAGAGCCGCTTTGGCCCCAGACTCCGGCACCGAGGACCAATGACAGACAAAATGTCATTAGTGTTTTTCTGAAGACCATGACTGATCCTTTCATCATTTCATTTGGGCGGTATGGATAGACGGGACGGAAACCGAGACAAGTTCAAGGGCGAAAGGTAATACCGCCCATATTTTTTGCCAAATAGGGTTGCGGGTCTACCGTGATAATCCATACGCCTGGATCGTAATGCATGAAATGGAAATGCCTGTTAAAAAAATGGTTCCTTCGCACTTTGCATGGGGTAATATCCAAGTTACGGGGACTGGATTCACCTTCGAAAAGTCGAGTTTAGCGGTTACTTTATCCAAGAGCCGGCCAAGGTATCCGTCCGACCATTCTTTCCAATCCAGATACGGTATTCAATCAGGCGCGGTTGAAACCAATCCTTCCATTCCACCATGGAAGACCTATCCGAAGACGGTTCCA
>DAINDC010000181.1:0-10397 GCA_036732085.1 Fibrobacterota bacterium
ACTACGAATTGGTACAAGGCGTAGTAATTTCTTGGCACGTGAAATGTTGTACAACAAGAACTTGTACGAATGGAAAATCTTTCTAGGCGCGGTTACCCGGCATAGTCGATCAAACTTTCCAATTGCCTCACTCACTACATCACTTGAGTTTTTTCTGGTTTCCACTCACGCCTATTCCCTCCTGAGCTGCTTTTATTATTTACCCGTCGGAATGGAAATTCGGCACGAATAGGGTACATAGGTCGGTTGACTCCTCGAAATTCCAGTTAAAGGGCAAAAGAGTGATCCAAGATCGATGCGGGGGCAACCTGCTTGAGGGTGGTTTTATTTAATAAAAATAGTATTTAAATGGTATCAATAAAAAAGGAGTCTCCCATGCCCGCTTCGATTTTAAATACCCCTTCCGACGAAAAGAAAGCCCCCTTCATCAGCACCCTGTATTCCTGGGTCCTGCGTCAGAAATACCTACTGGCGCCCATCGCCTATTATTCGCTGGTGGCAACGGCCCACGCCCAGGCGGGTTTTGCCACGTCTGAAATCACCAATCCCATCCGAAACCTCGTCACCATTGCCAATGCGGCCATTGCCGGCCTCGCCATCCTGGCCGTCATCTACTACGCCATCCGCTGGATTGGAGGTGATGAAGGGGCGGCGAAGAAAATCATTGGCGTCATTGTCGTAGCGGTCATCGCCTTGGGTGCCGCCAACTTTTTGGGATTCGTAACGGGCAAGGCCGAGTTTGACACATTCACGAACTAATAAGTGAAGAACAAATCATGAAGATCATCCCATTGCATTCGGCCGAGCCCACCTTTTTGAAGTTGAACCGCTTTGAGTGGGGCGTCTCCCTTTTCTTCGCCCTGCTCGTTCCCCTTTTTCTGCAAAGCATCCTGGCCCTATTTGGAATCGTGACCGCCCTGCCCCTTATGGCGGGACTCGGTCTCGTAGCCCTGGTCGATGCTGTGCTTATCCATGCCAAGTCCAAGGAACAGGATTTTCTCGTGACCTGGTATTACAACCGAGCCATTCCTGATTCCCTGGTCGGCACGCACCTGATGCCTTTCCAGCCCTTTACCAAACCCATCAATACTGAGGAGACCACTCGTGAAAACCCATTTTATCACCGTTGACAATGCCTGGCCCGCGCTCAAGGAGCGAGGCATGGCCGGAATCCTGCCCACCGCCGAGATGTATCCCGTGCATGGGTTCGCCTCGGATTTGCACTATACCCTTCTGGCCAATGGCGTTTTGACCTGCCTATTTCAGGCACCCGCCCTTTCAGGAATGGGCATGGACAGGATCCTGGAAGGCCTGCCGGTTTCCTCCGGCCTCCAGGTTTATTCCCATCACCTCCCCGGAGGAGAGGACTCCCAGTTTCTGGCCCTTTCCTCCTTGGTCCCTTACCGGTATCCGTTCTCGCCCCTCCAAGGGTTTGGGGCGCTGGTTAAAAGTCATTCCCTGGGCCAGGAACTGGAGCGGCTCGAACTCTCGACCCGTGAAACCTATGAAACCTTGCTTAGGTGCGTTAACGGGGAATCCGGTGCCTTGCGGCTCCTTTCCAATCCAACACCGCTTCTGCAAATCCTGGGACCCATCCGGATCAACGAGGCGTCCTTGGAATGTACCGAAGCCATCACCTACAACCTCAGCTACCTCCTTCTCGGCCCTTCCCGCCTGGCGCTCCTTGTGGAGTTCAACGCCTTCGCCGTGCCAGGACAAAGCGTGGTGCCCCGTCCGGCCCATGACCTCGAATATCTGGCGGCGACCTGCATTCATCAGCCCGAGGCTCAAGACCTCAGCCGGTTGGACTCGGAAGTGGAGGACTACCTGACCTTCCTGAACTTCTTTCGTAAGGCGGGTCCGCATCGGGAGGTCGGCTTCCCGTCCCCGGACTTTTACGGGGGAGAGCAGTCCGTCACCTTGAAGGGCAAGGTTTTGGCCAAGCACTACGTCCTTCTTTTTGGCTCGACCCTCGTGGACTTACGGCTAAGGGCCCAGGATTATATCCGCGACCTCTGCCGGATGGGAATTTCCTTCCACGCCTCCATGATTCGGACGCGGGAAAACTACTGTCACCTTTACCCGGGCAATTACCGGCTCTTGAGTGACGGGATCCGCATCGAGGCGAGCAAGGTCCCCTCGGTTTTGAAAGCTTTGCACCCATGAATACCCATGGACCCAACCGGTTTCGGGTGCATGCCACTTTCCAGGATCTCTGGAAAGTTCTCACGATTGAGGACGGGATTGTGTTGACGGAGACGCCGCACGCCGTCACGGCGGTCTGTTACTTCCCGCCGTTTTATCTCAAGGATATCCAGTCCCTGGAGGACGAGTTGGCCGGGTTTGTCCGCAGCCTGTTCGCCCTGCCCTCCGGGTCCCTGGTCTCCGTGTATCTGGTCAAGCAGTTCAAGGACTATGCCGTTCCGGCCCTCCTTAAAAGCAAGCACCCGGTCATGAACTTCCTGGAGGAAAAACGGATGGAGCGGCTGAACGGGTTCGCCTCTCCGGAATACCATCCCTTCTTCTCCATCACTTTGCCGCTTCAATTTGATGGGACGGAACAGACCTCCCTCAAAGACCGGCTCACCGCGAAGGTGTTCCACCCGCGTCTCTCCGATCCCTTGCTCCTCAAGGAGGTCCGCACGGGCATGGACATTCTGGACTCGGTCATCGATCAGATTCGATCCCGCTTCGGCGGTGCCTGCGTGAAACTTTCGACTGAGGGGGTGATGGAATTCCTGGGGCTTCTCCTCAATCATTCGACGCAGAACAACACGGCCGATCTTTCGGCCTTGCTCGTTTCCGATGTCTTTTCCAGGGGCGAGCGCGGCATCAGTTATTACGGCGGAAACTTCCATGGGGCACTCAGTCTTCGAACCACCGGCTTCCCGCAGAATGCGGGGCCGGATTTCTCGACGCTCCTATTCAGCGAGGAACTGAAATCCGTGCCCTTTCTGGTTCAGGCGACTTTGCGGTTTCCGGATCCGGCGGAGGCGAAGAAAAAAGCCAATGCGATGGTTTCCCGCATCAGCGTCTATTCGGGACTTTTCCAGAAGCTCGTCAAGGATTTGATGGTCCAAAAGGAACGGCTCGATCAGGCTCTCCTCGCCATCGAGGAGGAGGGCGGCCGGCTTCTCGACCTGAGCTATGTCGTCCATTCCTGGGGGCCGAGTGAAGCCGCTTTGGATGGCCAGATGAAAACACTCACCAATGTGTTTCGCGGGAAGGAAATGATCCTTCGGCGGGACACGCACAATCACAAGGCCACGTTCCACGCCTTGCCGCCCTTTGCCGTACACCTGAACCAAATCGCTTCCCGCCTTATCTCCATGAATGCGGAGCCCTTCCTGCCTCTCCTGTACCCGCCGTTCTACCGGAACCCGGAGGGCAAGCCTCCGGAGGTTCCCGTGTACTTCCACAACACCCATGATGTCCTCATGACCTTTGATCTTATGGATCCCCGGGACCCTTCCTGGAACGGCATTATTTGTGGTGGGTCAGGAAGCGGAAAATCCTTCCTGACCAACTACCTCATCATGAACCACCTCAAGGGAAACGGGAAGGTGTTCCTGATCGACAAGGGCGGGCCGGGACAGGGAAGCTTTCGCAACTTGGTCATGAACCTACCCACAGGTAGATATATCGAACTCAAGTTCGTCGGCGAGGCCGGGTTCACGGTGAATTTCTTCGACGGGCCCTTGTTCGTCCGGGAATCCGCCGAGGGTGGGGTTTTGCCCGACCTAGATGGAACCGTCGATGCTTACAAGGAAAGCTTTCTCATTCAGGTCATTACCCTCATGTGCCTGGACGATCCGCATGGGCGACTTTCCAAGACCGAGGAGGGGAAACTTTCGGAATCCATTCGGCAAGCCTTTCTCGAAACGAACAACAACGAAGGGAACGTACTCAACCTCGAAGGGTTTGCGGAAACCTATATGCAGGAGCGCTTCCATCTGCTCTATGAGCAGATGAGCAAATACATCGGGTCGGGGATTTACGCCCGGTTCTTCCGCGCCACTACGTCGGTGCAGGAAGTGGATGTGTTCTGTTTCGATTTGGAGGGCTTAAGCGAGCATCCGGATTTGGAAACGATCCTCACTTTGATCATTACCCGGTTCACCTACGATATGTGCGTCCGGAGCCGTGGGGTTCGTAAGATGGTCATCCTGGATGAAGCTTGGGCGCAGCTTTCCGGCGGCGGGCTGACCGCCACCGTGGAAGGCATCTGGAGGACCATTCGCAAACACTGGGGATTCATCTACTGCGTCACCCAATCTTACGAGGACATATTGCGGTCATCGGTCGGGCCCGCTCTTTTAGCCAATACCACCCACTTTTTCATGTGCGGGGCCTCCCATTCCATGGAGGCCCTTTCGCATCTTAAGGCGACGGGGTCGCACACCCACACCATGAATGAGCATGACTACGAGTGCATCCAGGGCCTCAAGTTCAATCCGCCCGAGTACGCGGATTATTACATGATGACCCCGATTTACAAGGGCACGCTTCGACTGCGGCCCTCGCCGTATGACTACTGGTTTTCCACCACCAACGCCAAGGACAAGGAGAAAATCGAAAAGGTGAAGAAGCGTCTTCACGCCACTTTCGTGACTCCGGAAGTCCTGGAGGAGCTTGTCCATGGGCGCTTTTAAGACTGCATCCGTCTTTCGGTTTGTCTCGGTTTTCTTCCTTCTCGTCTCTTCTCCCTTTGCCATTCCACCCTGTGACTGTGTCTCCGCCGATTCCTATACCTCCGAGCCACTCCCTTTGGCCTCCTTCGTCACGTCGTGTCCGGATTGGCCGGCAGCGGTTCTACGCACGGGGGCGCGGGGTCTGTTCGTATCCGATCCCTTGCCTGCTTATCAAGGACAACTTTTCCTAAGCCAGAAGCTCATCCCTTATGCCGATGGGGTGGTCAAGACGATAAGGGCTGTCATCAAGGGCGAGTTTCAGGATTGTGAGCAAACGGTCCGGACCGGGGATAAGGCCTTGCAAGGTTGGAACATCGTGCTCCTCAACCACTGGTATTCACTCGCGTCCGGGTCCACCACCAAGGTCAAGCGTTTAGACCAGAACATTATGGCCACTATTCCCGGTTCCATATTGTTCCCGCTGGAAGAAATGGACGCTATGCGGGTAAAGGGATTTTTCCAAAGTACCGGAACCGGCGTGCTCCCGACTCTGCCTGCCGTTCAGTTCGCGCTCTATCCCAAGCAGTTCCAGTTTGCGCCCGGGGCTCCGCTCATCTATACGCCGAGCCTTGTTATTACTCCACGCGGGGCCACGTTGGGAGCCGTAACGACTCCGAATTTGCTGAATGATATTCGGAAAACTTTACTGGCCAATGGTTGGACGCAATTTGACGCCGGGATGGTGGTTGTGGATGGGAAATGGGTTCCCGCCATCTTGAAATTGTTCGGGAGCCCCGGAAAAGGGTATGCCTACTATGGACGATTCACGAGCACGGAGGAAGCCAAGAGGTATGGATACACGACCGCGGACAAGTTGTATTTCTCCGCCCAAACCTTGGTACCGCCGGAGGAAACGGAAATCTTTCAGCCGGACCTTCGCTATGGCTCGCGCATTTTTAGGTCGGATGAAGTCCTGGCCAATCGCGGCCTCATCGAATGGCATTCAGATTGCCGATGCTCGGATCTTCCTTTTGAACCGGATGATCTCAACAGTGCGATGGTGGAACGAAATGGGAACTGGACACCCATTGCTCCCGACAATCCCGAGAACTCAAATCCCGCCTTGTTCAAGAATTGCCCCGATCAGAAGACCTACTTCTCACTCTACCAAACCTGCGTCGAAACGGATCTCAAAGAGGTCCACCAAAGCCCGGACCTCCGTGGCCGTGTGGACTATGGGGATTACCTGGCCTCGAAAATGGGAGAGAGTCCCGTGTACAAATCCACGAACCCGGATGGCACCATAGATCATGAAGGTCTTTCAGTAGACAACATGCCGGAAACGCCCGCGTACTATGATAAGACCGGGGCACGGCTCAACCCCAATCATGCGGACCTGATGGATCCACTCGATCCGAAGACCGTGTTCTATGGATTCCGGTATGGTCCCAAGTCATGGGACGATTGGGAGGGGTCAAAAGAGAAGCAGTATTTGATCGATCCCCGAATCCACACCTTGATGGGAGACATGCAGTCTTTGTTTGAAACAGTGGTGTCCCAGGGGAAGGAACCCTTGTTGGGTCTTTTCCAAATCAAGTTCAATGGGGGCGGCGGCGCCGTGGTGCCGGCTGCCTTGGAAAGTGCTACAGGTCCCATCCAGGCTTATGCCAAGTTTGGAAATCTGGATATGGAACTTAATGTCGCAAACCCGGACGATCTGAATAGGCCCGCCCGGATTTTGAATACGAGCGACAAATATCTGGAATACAAATCCGCTCGCACCTTTATCACCCAGTCCCAGACGGGACGGCCGCTAAAGGTGCAAAGATGGGCGGACGGCAAGGAGTGGGATGATTTTGTCCTGGGCAGCGACCTTGACGATCTCAAGTTCCGCGTGTACTGGGACTATGGCCTTTTTGCCTTTGATGCGCATGGAGATCCGGAGCAGGTGGGGACACTCCGGATTTACAACATCTTTTGGGTAAACAAGGTGGAGGGAGGAGAAAAGCTGGTGGGGAAATGGATGGATGAGATCAATATGGAAGGAGGGAAGCTTCTTTCGTCCTCCGATACCTATGACCTGTCTTCCAGGGAGGCGCATACGGATCTTAAGTCCTTGCATGACCGTGACCCCGTGACCTTTGAGGACAAGAGCGAAGCCATTGCCCGCATTGCCTATTATATCGCCGTGTCGGAAGGGCTGGATATGGCCATGAAGTGGATCTTCAGTCAAAAGGACAAGCCCTATATTTACGCTTCCGCCAAGCGTTTGGAAAATATGGTGGCGGTCAAGCAAAGCGCGAAGGTGGCGTATGCCTTTTATAAGGGGTATGTCGAGTGGCGGCGGCTCATGGACATCTTGGCCGAGATTAGGGACTCCAGGCGGGCGCTGGAGCGGGCCTATTCCAGGTTCAAAACCTCCGGAGGGCTGCTCGTTGATTTCTTCGTGAACCTGGATTATGCCAAAATAAGGCCGACTAATATCACCATGGTCTATCCAACCCGCGCCATGCGTTACTTCGATTGGTCCGTGGATGAGTTTCGAAATGAACTTCTCCATTTCGAGACTTCGCTGCACGCCCTAAACCTGGACCTCGACCGGTTTGTGGATGGGCCGGGGAAAAGGACTCTGGCCTATATCTACCGGGAAACAGCGGGGTCCTTGGCCCAGGTGGAAACAGAGAATGACCGGGATAGGGAAGGAACCCATCAGGCGCTCAAGGACGCCCAGGCGGCACTCGGAAGAGGAGGGGATAATACTTCCAACTACATTCGCCTGTCCGCCCTGACTCGCCTCGCCATCCAGAAGACCCGTAATACTCAGGTCAAGTCCTTGGAGGCCTCCACCTCAGGCCTCCGAGATGTTCTCATGGCTGTCCAATCCGATTCCCGGGATTGGCTGACCATGCAGGACTACCTAACCCACAACCTCGCGGGAAGCCCCGAGGCGTTCGGTCAGGCATACCATGACAAGAGTCCCGAGGCCATATCCCGCCAGTTCGACGTGCAGCCGATTTTTCGAAACACCTGGGTTGATGACCAGTTGAAAGAGGAGGCAAAGCCATGAACCCTATTCGGCGAAGCCTAATTCTAATCCCTCTCCTTTGCGTCCTCCCTGCGTCGGCGCAGAATTCCAGCATCCTCAAGAAGGCCACCAAATATCTTCCTTCCTTGACGGAAATTGGATTCGTCACCGGGGCTATCAACTGCTATGTCCAAACGGCCACCTTGGTCCGGGCCGTGAATAAGGAAATCGCCTTGGCCAAAAGCATGTCGCAAAGGCTTGATGATTTGAAATCTGAAACGGATCAAATGCTCGGCCAGTTTGAATCCTTGTCGAACATCGATCCCTATAACATGGACTCTTGGGCTTCATGGCTGGATCGGGCCAGCGGGTTAGTATCCGAGGAAACCAATGACTTTGTCGATATCCTCTTCAACAGTGTTTTGAAAACGGTGGACGACCGGATGACGGTTGGATTCTACAGCCAGGTTAATCGAGGCTTGTCCTATGATGTGTCTCAAGGTCAAATCAAGGCTGTGCTGAATGCCTACTATCTGGGAAGGGATTACCAGGACAACCGAGATAAGATCAGAACGGTTGCTTTAAATGCCAAGAGACTTAGCCTATTGAGCAAACAGAGTGAGCTCTCGGCGGCTCAGGCTGGCTTAAGAACCACCCACGACCCCGATACTAAAAGTGCTCTTGGGCTAAAATCGAAAGCTCTGGAAGAGGACATCGGCACGTTACAGGAGGAAATGCAAAGTCCGGATATCGGAGGTATCACGTTAGATAAGCAGATCGCCTTTTTGATGGATATGGCGGAAAACCTGGGAGGGGAGATTACCGAGGCATCTAATCAATTGGACAAGCATCAGAAGGATTTGGCGGGGCTCAATGAAGAATGGGTTTGGGCTTCCAAGGACAAGTTACCGAAATCGAAGGACCGCTCTGTTACGAGTCCGGTTGTTAAAATATCGAGAGACCTCTACAGTCCCACCGATGCCGACAAGGTGCCGGCGCCGATCATGGATGGAAATAAACCGACCAAGCAGAATACCTCCGAGACTTCCTCGCCGACTTCGCTTTCTGATCTTCTGGCTTTGCAGAACAAAATTGAACTGAAGCGGCTCGAGATGATGGAGAGTGAGCTCAATATGGATATGAATCTGGCCCAATCGAAGGCCGCCTTATTGGCGGTGGGTGCCTATCAGATCGAACGCCGGCGTAACCTTCGGACCAATGTCCATTTTGAGGCGGAGAACTTAGATCGAGCACTCCGCAAGTGAACTCCGAAAATGGAAAAGATATCCGCCCTGTCAGCTAATTGGGGCATCTAGCGGTTTGCCATGGATTGTTTGTATCCAATTGGCCCCGCCGCTAACCGTATAGAGGATGTAAACAGATTCGCCTACGACGAATGCAGAATCAGGAGACGTTAGGCTCTGTCAGGGGTTGCTAGCTTGGCTGTTGCGACTTTTAGAGCCATTTATTCGTGGCTCGGATGAATCTCCAGGATTTCAAAGAACGGTATGAATTGAAAAAGCCATCGATTGGACTGCAAGGAATGCTTGAGAGACTCCCACAATCGATTCGGATTTTGGAACTGGAGTTGACAACTTTTTCGTAACAAGAAATACAAGTCTTGCCAGGCAAGGCCCGGATCGTTTCGATAATTGCTCGCGCTTGGATAGGGCCTGGGAGAAGGTGGCGGAGTACTGAGGTCTAATCTACCGATCCGGGCCGGTCGGTCCTGCCGCTTACTAGGATAGGGCGATCAAGGTCAGGGCGATTCGCCGGAAGCGATCCGATCCAGCAGTGCGTTCAGTTCCGGCCCCAGCCTTTTCAGCTCTTCCCGGTGCACGGCGCTCAAATGCTCCAATAGGTCGCGGCCCTGCGCCGTCAGCAGCACATGGACCTGGCGCCGATCCTCCTTGGAAGGCTTGCGCGCCAGGAGTCCTTCCTTGACCATCCGATTCACCAGGCCCACGGCGCTATGGTGCTTGATCTGGAGCTTCTCCGCCAGTTCCCCCAAGGAGACGTATTCCCGGCCCGGAAAGCCCTCGATGGCCAGCAGAGCCTGATGCTGCTGCGGCTCGGTGCCCAGGGCGCGCACGGCTTCCTCGCTGAAACGGATGAAGCGCCGCAAAGCATAGCGGAATGCCGCCAAATGCTCAAACTCAGATTTGCTCAGTCTTTTTTTCGCGCTTGTTCCCACAATGTCCAATATAGCCATCCTGGGCTTGTTGAATAATATCGTGATACGATATATAATTCCATTAGGTATTTTAATCGGAAGGCATGGGATGCAAGCGCAGGCAGGGAATATAAACAGGGGCGATCGGCTTTCCGATTTCACCCAGGATCGGCGTATACTCCTCCTGGCCGCTTTGGCCTTGGTCATCGGGAGCCTGAGCGCCCTGGTGGCCGCCCTGCTCGTGAAGCTCATCGCACTGGCGACCAATGTGGCCTTCTTCCATAGGCTTTCGATGGCGGACTCCGCCCCGGCCGCCCACTTGCTCGGGGCCTGGGTCATCCTGGTCCCCATGGCCGGCGGCCTCCTCATAGGCCTCATGGCGCGCTTCGGCTCGGAGAAGATCCGTGGGCATGGGATACCGGAAGCCCTGGAAGCCATCCTCATAGGGCGGAGCCGGATGGATCCCAAGGTGGCCGCCCTCAAGCCGCTCTCGTCCGCCATTTCCATCGGCACCGGCGGCCCGTTCGGCGCCGAGGGCCCCATCATCATGACCGGCGGGGCATTGGGA
>DAINDC010000182.1:0-1039 GCA_036732085.1 Fibrobacterota bacterium
GTACGGCAACTTCCGCGACCATCCGTGACGAGGCCGTCCGCCTGGCGAAGAATGTCGCCGGCAAATCGAAGGTCACCAGCGACCTCAAGGTCGCCGAGCGCGTAGGGACGGGGCCGGACGAGCGTTGAAAAGCGCTCCGGCGCGCATTCGGTGCATGGCCGCCCCAACCCCGTCGCATAGGGCCCTGATCGACGTAACCCGCCGGATCCGGGCCCGCTCCTTCCCGAACCCTGTCCGGCATTCGCCCGGCGTTCCGCTTTGATATCGCCGGCGTGGAAATCGATTCACACTTGTGAATGAAACCCCGTTGCCGGCCTTGAGCATCGCCTATCGCCAGCACCATATGAGCCGCCTGTTGGAGGCGGTGCCGGAGGAGGGCTGGAATCGCTGGCTCCTGGTGCGCCCGCCGTAACTTATGCGTTCCTTATGGATTCCCGTCTTTATCGGTAGCGAATAAGGAATTTTCCCTGGGGAGGCGGCGGAGCATTCACGCGCGCGAGAGAATCCCACGCTAGCATTTCGTTCCGGCACAGGACATGGGCCGATGGTTACGGGTCAATACCCTTGCTGTAGTATTTGAAGGTCCGGTTCTCCTGGAACTCCAAGGCATTGTAGAGCCGCTGCGCCGTCCGGTTCTTTTTTTCCGTGGCCAGGTCCACGCGGACGCATCGCTTCGCGCTTGCATACTCCAGGCAAGCCTCAGTCAAAGCGCGTCCCACGCCTTTCTTCCGGCAACCGCTGCGGACGAACAGATCATTCAGCACCAGGATTTTTCCCGCCGAGACTGAGGAGAAGCTCGGATACATCTGCGCGAAACCCAAGGTCGCCTTTCCTTTTGCCTCCGCCTTCGCCACGAACAGGACCGAATCCTGATTCCGCAACCGGTCCCGGATGAAACGCCGGGCCAATCCGGGATCGGATTCCTTTCGGTAGAAGACCCGATACTGATCGAACATTTCCGATATCGCCGCGGCATCCCGGGCGGACGCCTTCCTTACCGTAAATCCATCGCCCATTTGCAAAGCCTTTCTTCTAATCG
>DAINDC010000182.1:1049-4850 GCA_036732085.1 Fibrobacterota bacterium
CGCAGGGAGTCTTAAGCCGCTGGGCTTGTGAGGCTAAATAAACTACCAGACGATGGCGGCGGTGAGGCCGATGGCCATGCCGCTGGCGGGATAGTAGATGACGGGGATGTCCAGTTTCACCGGGCCCAGGCCGATGCCGGCGCCAGTCATGACGCGGAAGCGCGCGAACGAGGGTCCGTTGCTGCTGCTGCCGTCGATGACCATATTCGCTTTCGTGAATTTGATCTTGGTCGTATCCGAGGCGATGGAAGCATCGGAGCCGCCTTCCAGGACCACCTTATTGCTGCCGAAGTTCAGATCGAAGCCCGCGCCCGCGGTGATGTTGATCAAGCCGAAGAGCACGCTGACGGCCGTGACGGCATCGAAAGGGATGGTCATGGTGCTGACCTTGAGGCCCATGTCGAAGCCGGGAACCAGGACCACTTGGGCATCGGGGTTGGTTGTGGTATAACCGAGCCTATCCATCAATGCTCCCTTGGCGAGCGAATCGGGCGCGCTGTTGGCCGTGGCCAGCACGTTCTTGCGGAAGGGCGCCGTGGTATTGATGCTGTCGGAGGTGATATGGATATTGAGCTTGTCGCTCTGCATGTAGAATCCGGATCCGATGGAAATGCCGCGCCACTTGACGAGGCCGATCAGGCTTTTCGTATCCAACAGGCGGTAGTTGAATCCCAGGCCCATGACGCTGAAATTCATCTTGAAGTCGCCGAACGTCTGGTTCATGGCGCCGTATTTGGCGTTCAGGTACAGGCCCGGATGGATGAAGCCCGCATTGATGCCGACATTGAGATAGGAGAAGCCCGCGCCCAAACCGGCATACAAATCGCCCTTCTTCTGGATGTCATCCCCTATTTTGCTGTAGTAGCTCACACTGGTGCTGGGAGCCTGCACGCCCACCATCAAACCCGTAGCCACGGCGAACAAGGAATAGTTTTGGAAGCCTTGCAAGGTGGCCGAGTTCATCGAGTAGGCATTCGCATTTCCGAAACCCTGGGCCAGCTCCTTCTGTTCGGCGAAGCCGGCGAGATTGTCCCGGGCCATTCCCAAGGTGGTATCAAAGGCGGACTTCAGGGTCTTGTTCATCTCGGTTTCGAATTGGGGCGCGCCGGCTTGCGCGACCGGATCCACGACCTTGATCGTGGGAGCGATACCGGTGATCTTCATGGCATGCCCTATGGAAAAAGTCCCTGCCAAAGCGATGGTCATCAGGCTCGATTTATTAAACTTCATTTTTCTCCCTGCGGGGTGGTGAACATGAGGCCGATTTTAGTACATCGCGGCGATAAAGTGCAAGCATCATAATAGATTCCATGGGCCCGGGCCCCCACGGCCACGGGCCGCAGCCTGATTTCTTCTTCCGTGATAGAGCCATTGCCCATATTGTGCTACTTTTCGGAGCGAACGATTGGAGCCAAGATGCAGACCTGGTGGATATACGCTTTGCTTTCCGCCTTTTTCGCTTCCTTGACGGCCATCCTCGCCAAGATCGGCATCAAGGGCGTCGATTCGGATTTGGCCACGGCCGTGCGCACCGTGGTCATCCTTATCATGGCCTGGGGCATCGTCTGGTATCGCAGTCAGGCTCATGGTTTCGCATCCATTTCCAGGCATAGCCTGATCTTCATCGGACTTTCCGGCCTGGCCACGGGGATGTCCTGGATCTTCTACTTCCGCGCCCTGCAGTTGGGCAAGGTTTCTTTGGTGGCGCCCATCGACAAGGCCAGCCTGGCCCTGACCATCCTGCTCTCGGTCCTTTTCCTCGGGGAAACCCTTACGATCAAAACGGCCATCGGCGCGGGCCTCATCCTGGCGGGCACCATGACCTTGATTCTCTGAGGCCCATCTGGAAACGGCCGCATACCGACGCGCGACTTAACGACGACTATTCCAAAACCAACCACACCCACCAAGAGGTCCCATGAGCCATCCCGAAATGGATCCCATCAATCCCGCCAAACTTATTCCCTACGGCATCGGCGCGATCCTGATCCTTATCCTGGTCTTCTCCTCCTACCATATCGTCCCGCCCGGTCACCGCGGCGTGTCCATCACCTTGGGCCGGGTCGATCCCCATGTCCGCGGGGAAGGCATCACCTTCAAGAAGCCCTTCATCGAGAGCCTGGTCGATTTCCCCATCCGCCAGAATACGGTGGAAGGCAAGGCCGCCGCGTACTCCAGCGATCTCCAGACCGTGCAGGTGGCGTTCAAGACGCTCTATCGGATCCCGGAAAACCAGGTGACCACCATCTACCAGCAGTATCAGGGCGATCCGTACCAGACCTTGGTGGAGCCGCGCATCCAGGAGGAACTGAAGCAGACCACGTCGCTCTATCGCGCGGAGGAACTGGTGAAGAGCCGGGAGAAGATCAAGACCGAGGTCTTGGAAAAGGTGAAGAAGGCCGTGGGCGATCTGGTCTTCATCACCGACATGGCCATCACCAATTTCGATTTCACCGATGAGCTGGAGAAGGCCATCGAGCAGAAGACCATCCGGGAACAGGAGGCCCTGGCCAAATCCTTCGAGCTCGACAAGGCCCGGAAAGACGCGGAGATCACGGTCGTCAATGCGGAGGCGGAAGCACGGTCGGTTAAGATCAAAGGCGAAGCGCTCAAGTCCTCGCCCGAAGTCATCTCGCTGGAAATCGTGAAGAAGTGGAACGGGGTGAGCCCCACCTCGGTGGTGACGGGCCGCGGCGGGGCGGATATCCTCCTCCCCGTGAAGTGAGCGATCGCGCTTAGGTAGCCTGGGAGTTACCCTCCGGCCGACTTCCGGATCATCGCCCGCATCGGATAAAACTCATACTGGTTGATCTCGGCGGCCGGATCGTTCGCGGTCAGGGCCCGGACCTCGGCCTCGTCCGCCACCTCGACGACGCCGAAACCATAGGTGCCGCGCGGATCGGAAACGGGGCCGTAAAGGACGACCTTGCCCCCGGCCATGAGCTCCTTCCAATAGATCACGTGCTTTTGCATGACGGCACGCTCCCCATCGGTCATATCCTGGGCGAAGGTGGGGCGCGGCGGCATCATCTTCAAGGCATAATGGACCTTGGCGGTTTCGGTCATGGGTGCGTTCTCCTCGCCCAAAGAAGAATCTGCGGAAGGTTTTGTCAACGGCTTTCCGAAGGGAAGCCGAAACCATCAGGCCGATTTATCCCGGTCCCTTATCCCGGTCCCGCAAAGACCGCCGGGCGACGCCCGTTTCCTGGGCCGCCTGGATGACCGCCTTGGCCACGGCGGGCACCACGGTGGTATCGAATACGCTCGGGATGATGTACTCGGGTTGCAAAGCCGCCCTGGGAATGACGCCGGCGATGGCGCGGGCCGCCGCCATTTTCATGGCGCCGTTGATCTCCCGGGCCTGGCAGTCGAGGGCGCCCCGGAAAATGCCCGGGAAGCAGAGCACGTTGTTGACCTGGTTGGGGTAATCGCTGCGGCCGGTGGCGACGATGGCGGCCACTTCATGGGCCAGGGCTGGATCGATTTCCGGATCGGGATTCGACATGGCGAAGACCATGGAGTCCTTGCGCATGCCTTTCAGATCCTGGAGGGTGACGAGATTGGGACCCGATACGCCGATGAATACATCCGCGCCCTTGAGCAGTTCGCTGATGCCGCCTTTCTCGTTGTCCGGATTGGTCCAGCTCGCGAACTCGGCCTTGTCCACGGACAGGTCGGGCCTGCCCCTGTAGATGGCGCCCTGCCGGTCGCAGCCCACCAGGTTGCGCACGCCCACGTCATAGAGCATGCGGCTGCATGCGGTGCCCGCCGCGCCCACGCCCAGGACCACGACCTTCAGAT
>DAINDC010000182.1:4860-7958 GCA_036732085.1 Fibrobacterota bacterium
CGCGAACGTGATCATGCCCAGGACGAGGAGGCCCTCGTAGGCGCCGACCGCGTTGGTCTGTCCCCATTTGGACAGGCCCAGGAGCAGCCCAAGGACCGCGCCTACGCCCAGGACCACGACCTTCAGATCGCCCGCCCGCTTGCCCAAGACCTCGAGGGCGTTCAGGAAAGCGGCCGTAAGCACCACGGCGGTTCCGTGCTGATCGTCATGGAAAACGGGGATGTCGAGCGTCTCCCGCAGGGCTTTCTCGATGGCGAAACAGCGCGGCGCGGAAATATCCTCGAGGTTGATGCCGCCGAAACCGGGCGCGATATTGCGGACCGTCTGGATGATGCTTTCGGGATCCTGGGTATCGAGGCAGATGGGATAGGCATCGACATTGGCGAAGGTCTTGAAGAGCATCGCCTTGCCTTCCATCACGGGCATGGCCGCCAGCGGGCCCAGATTGCCCAGTCCCAGCACCGCGGATCCATCGCTGACGATGGCTACGGAATTCCGCTTGATGGTGAGATTGTACGCCGCTTCAGGCGTTTCCTTGATCGCCTGGCAGACCCGGGCCACGCCGGGCGTATAGGCCATGGAAAGCTCTTCGCGGGTCTTGAGGGGTATCTTGCTGGTTACGGAGATCTTCCCTCCCAGATGGAGGAGGAAGGTCCGATCCGACATCTGCACGAGCTGGGCGCCGCTCACCTCGCGCACCCGGTCGGCGATGCTGTTCGCATGATCCACGCCCGCGGTTTCCACGGTGATGTCCCGGATCAGGTGCTCGCCCTCCGTGCGCACGATGTCGACCGCACCGATATTGCCTCCCGCGTCACCGATGGCCATGGTGAGCCGGCCCAGGACACCGGGCGTATTGGAAAGCTTGACTCTCAGGGTGATGGAATTGCTGGCGCTGGTCAATTGTTTTTTCACGTAGGATCTCCCGGGAGGGTTTTCGGTCGCTATACAGAAAAATACTACCCGGGGGCGATCCTCATGGATCGTCATGTTTGTCAATTTGCGCATGAACTGAATCCAAATCGCGAGACCGCGGTTTTAAAAGATATATTCAGCCAATATGCTGGCCCGTTTCCGCCAAAAGGCGAAAAAATCCCGCTCGGTCCACCTGGCTTTGCTCCTCTGTGCGGCGCTGTATTCCTTCCAAGGTCTTTTTTTCGGTTATTGCCTCAAGGTGGACTCCCAGGGAACCATGGCCTTGGAGCTGGAAGAGGAAGACGATGTTACCGCGCCTGCCGCGGATGTTTTCGCGGATTCCGAATTCCGATGCGGTGGGAGTTCCTTTCTTCGCGTGGACCTTTGTTCCATGGAAGAGTATCCGCCCATCCACGATGGGAAGGATTTCCATTTCACCCGGGCCGCGCATTTCGGTACCGCGACCAGGATGCCGGCCGCTTCCTTTCATCCGTATAAAGACCCGCATGCCGCCCTTTATCCCCGCTCATATCCCTCCGATCCTCCCCGCGCCAAATCCTTGGCTTCCGTCCGCCTCTTGATTTAAATCCGCTCCCTCGCCGGAATCCCGGCCGATTCCCGATTTTCCATTTTCAATTTCAAGCGAGGAACCCCATGGCTTCAGGTTGTCGTGTCTTTTCCTTACTGTTGTTCGGCATTCGTTTTGCGCAAGCGGCGGCGGGGGATTCCGCCTTGACGCTGCCGCAAGCGGTGGAGCGGGCGGTCTCGGAAAATCCCGCTCTGAAAGCGCTGCAATGGAAGATTGCCGGCGCGCAGGCAAGCGCTTCCCAGGCGGGGCTGCGGGCCAATCCCTCCCTGGGACTGCAAACGGAGAACTTCGCCGGAACCGGGGACTACGCCGGCGCCCGTAGCCTGGAAGCTACCGTAACTTTGAGTCAGCCCCTGGAAACCGGCGGCAAGCGAAGATCGCACCGGGATTTGGCCGGAGCGGAAAAAGAGTCGCTGGAATTGGAATATCGGGCCGGGAAGTCCCGCATCGCTTTGGAGGTCCGCTCCCTCTTTGGAGAGATATTGCTCGTCCAGGAACGGCTGGCGTTGGCGGGACAGGACCTGCAGACCGAGCAGGAATTTTTGGAAACCCAGGTGGCCAGAAGAAAGGCCGGCAAGTCCCCGCTGATGGATGAGCAGAGGGCCAAGGCCAACCTGCTGACCGCACTGTTGGCGCGGGCCAGGCTGGAACGGGAAAATGCTTCGCTTCGCTTGCGATTGTCGGCATTGATGGGCGCGGGGCCGGAGGGGCTCCGGGGGTCGGAAGGATTCCCGCAAGTCATCGGACAGCTCTCGGAATTGGAGCCCTTGCCCGGATTGGACAGCCTCCTGCAAGCGATGGAAACCAGTCCGGCGCAGTTCCAAAGAGCCAAGGCCTTGGAAATCCGGAATCTGGAGTTGGAGGTGCAAAGGGCGGAGGCCAAGCCCGATGTCGATGTGGAGGTCGGTTACCGGCACTCGCGGGAAGTCATGGCGAGCGGTTTCCTTTTGGGATTGTCCATGCCCTTGCCCTTCTGGAATCGGAACCAGGGCGGAATCGCCGCGGCCTCGGCCAGGATCAGCCAGACCCAGGAGGAAATCCGGGCCACGCAAAGGCAAATCGCAGCCGCACTACGGGAAAGCCATGGCAAGCTGGTGGGCTTGCAAGCGGACCTGGCCTTTATGCGGGACAGCCTTTTACCGACCTCGCAATCGGCCTACCACGCCGCCCAGGAAGGCTACCGGATGGGAAGGTTCAGCCCTTTGGAAGTCCTCGACGCGCGGCGCGCCTATAACGAAACCAACCAGGCATTCCTGGAAGCCCTGGCTGATTATCATCGGCAATATCTCGAATTGGAAAAGCTCATGCAAACGGGCGGAAACGGATCGATGGCACGGGAAGGACGGGAATGAACAAGCGGATAATCGCGGCGGCGGCCGGCATGGGCCTGCTGGCGGCCCTAATCATATTGGGACTCAAGGCATACAAGATCCACCAGGCCGATGAGGCCAAGGACACTGAGGAAGAACACCGGCCCAAGGATTCGGCCCAGGGAAGGCGGGTGGTGCTCACGCCCGAGCAAATCCAAGAGCAGGGCATCACCTTCGCGCCGGCCGGCCCGGCCGTCCTGGAAACCTCCTTGCGGCTTCCCGGA
>DAINDC010000182.1:7968-10351 GCA_036732085.1 Fibrobacterota bacterium
GCTGCCCGGGGAGATCTCCCTGAACACCGATCGGACGGCGCGCCTCACGCCCCGCTTCGCCGGAGTCGCGCGCGAGGTTTATAAAAACCTGGGCGACAAGGTCAAAAAGGGTGACCTGTTGGCCGTCATCGAAAGCAATGAAAGCCTGAGCCCTTACGAGTTGCGTTCGCCCATGGCCGGGACCGTGGTCGAAAAGAACATCACCTTGGGCCAACTGCTGAAGGAGGATTCGCCCGCCTTCGTGGTCGCGGACTTGAGCGAGGTATGGCTGAACATCGGAATCTTCCCGGAGGATTTGTCCCGCATCAAGGTGGGTCAGGCGGTGCGGGTCCGTTCTTCCGAAGGCAATCTGGAGACGCAAGGCATGGTTTCCTATCTCGCGCCGACGGCCAATGGGGAAACCCGCACGTTACAGGCGCGCGTGGTGCTTCCCAATCGCGACGGTTCCTGGAAGCCCGGCCTGTTCGCGGAAGCGCGCATCGTGGTGGGCCGGATCCAGGCCCCGGTCACGGTGCCCAAGGAAGCGGTCCAGACCTTGGATGGCAAGCCCAGCGTGTTCCACAAGACCGCGCGGGGCATCGAGCCCGTCTTTCCGGCGCTGGGCGCGGCCGATGATCGCCGCCTGGAAATCCGGCAGGGCCTCGCCGCAGGCGATACCATAGTGGTGGGAAACGCGTACCTCCTCAAGAGCGAATTGGAAAAGGCCTCCTTCACGGAAGAAGAAGCGGGCGACGATGAGAAAGACAAGGACTGAGGGAGTATCATGCTGCAAGCCGTCATGAAATTCTGCCTCGGGCAAAGGGTCCTGGTGCTGGCCTGCACGGCGCTGCTCATCGCCACCGGCATCCGGTCCGCCCTGCGCCTGCCCATCGACGCCGTTCCCGACATCACCAACAACCAGGTGCAGATCAACACTTCCGCCCCGTCGCTATCCGCTTTGGAAGTGGAAAAGCGCATGACCATACCCATCGAGGTGGCCATGGCCGGCCTGCCCGGGCTGGAGGAGGTGCGCGGCCTTTCCAGATTCGGTATCTCCCAGGTTACGGTGGTTTTCGCCGACGAAGTGGATATCTATTTCGCCCGGCAGCTCGTCCAGGAAAGGCTGCAACAGGCCAGGGCGGAAATCCCGCCGGATTTGGGCACGCCGGAAATGGGGCCCGTGAGCACCGGACTCGGGGAGATTTTCCAATATACGGTGGAATCGCCCACCCTCAGCCTCACCGACCTGCGCACCTTGCAGGACTGGGTGATCCGGCCCCAGCTCCGGAACGTCGTCGGCGTGGCGGACGTCAATTCCCTGGGCGGGCTCGAAAAACAATACGAAGTGGCGGTCAATCCCAATGCCCTGGCGAAATACGATCTGAGTCTGCAGGACGTGCTGGCGGCCCTGGCCGAGGGCAATGTGAACAAGGGCGGCGGCTATATCATCAAGGGCTCGGAACAATACGTGGTCAGGGGCGAAGGCCAGATCGAAGGGATGGATCAGATAGCCGGCATCGCCGTGAAAAGCCATAACGGCATCCCCATCCGCATCCGCGACATCGCGTCGGTGCGCGTGGGCGCCGCCATCCGCCAAGGGGCCTTCACCAAGGACGGGAAGGGGGAGGCGGTTGCGGGCATCGTGATGATGCGCCTGGGGGCCAACTCCCGCGAGGTCATCCGGGAGGTCAAGCGGCGGATCGCCGAGGTATCCCGGACGCTACCCCCGGACGTGCGCATCCAGGCCTACTACGATCGCACCGAGCTGGTGGACCGGACCATCCGCACGGTGCGGAACAACCTGGCCGAAGGCGCCGCTTTGGTGGTGCTCGTGCTGTTGCTGCTGCTCGGGAACATCCGCGCCGCCGTAATCGTGGCGCTGACCATTCCCCTTTCCATGCTGTTCGCCGTCAACCTCATGTTGCAGGCGGGCATAGCCGGAAGCCTCATGAGTTTGGGAGCCATCGACTTTGGCCTCCTGGTGGACGGATCCGTGGTTCTGGTGGAAAATTCCCTGAGGCATCTATCCGAAAGAAAGTCGGACGAATCCCGGCTGCAGACCGTGTTCAACTCCTGCCTGGAGGTGGGCCGCCCCGTCCTTTTCGGCATCGGCATCATCATCATCGTTTATCTCCCCATCCTCACCTTGCAAGGCGTGGAGGGAAAACTGTTCAAGCCCATGGCCTTCACCGTGGTCTTCGCCTTATTGGGTTCCCTGCTGCTGACCTTCACCGTGGCGCCGGTCCTGGTCTCGATCTTCATTGGCCGAAACCACCTGGGCCAAAATCCGGCGAAGGAAAGCGCGCTCTTCCATTACTTCGCGGCCCGTTACCTGCCCGTCCTCGATTACTGCCTGTCCCATAGGCGCACCATACTTGTCACCGCGGGCGTGGCCGTATTAATC
>DAINDC010000183.1:0-10303 GCA_036732085.1 Fibrobacterota bacterium
CTCGCGCACGAGCCGCATGCAGACGTTGATGCTCGCGTCACGCTTGCGGCGCACGGCCGCGGCAGGGTGCAGAAGCAGATCCTTCAGAATCGGATCCCATTTGGCGGCATTGGTCGTGAAGTAGCCAAGGCCCTGCAAGGTCCAGAGGGCATGGAGGGCGGGGGGATCATTGTCCACGTCGTTCTTGGCGCGATTTTTGATGGCCAGGGTGAGGAGGGATTCGACCTCGGCGCTGGGTCCTTTTTGGATCAAGAGGCGTTGGGCGTGTAAGCGCCACTGGAAATTGGGATCTGAGAACGTGCCCACCAATTCGGCCGCAGTGGCATTCTTGAGGTTGAGGACCGGTTCCAGTTTGCCATCGGTGGGCAGGATGCGGTAGATGCGCTTGCGCGTCTTGTCGCGGATATCGTTGATGACCGCGCCTCCGTCGCCGGCCGGTTGCGCCGGATTGTGCAGAAACAGGTAGTTGTACCAGTCAACCACCCAGACCGCGCCGTCCGGGCCGGTGCGGGCGCCCACGGGAGCGGTCCATGCGTCCTTGCTCGCGAGCAGGTTGGGAGCAGTCGCGACGCGGGACTCGGTGAAGGTGCTGCCCTTGGGCGTGAGGAAGTCCTGGTTGACCAGGTGGCCGGTGCCTTCGCAGGTAAAGGTGGCCTTGTTCCAATACTCCTTGGGGAAGAGGCGCGAGGTATAGACCTCGTGGTTGGAAGCGGCGGTGAAGCTGCCGACCCAATCCCACTGATGCACGTCCTTGGTGATGGGATTGAACTTCTCGCCATAGGCGCTGGTGTTCTTGGCGGCCATCCCCGGCACCACGACATGGTTCGCATGGTTGCCGTTCGCGGTCGAGGCCACGATCTGCCCATCCTCCAATTGGCCGATGCCGGCGCTGTTGTTGCTCGTGCTGGAGAGGAACTCGAACTTGGTCCCGTCGCCCTTGAAGCGGAACACGCCTTGGCTGAAGCTGGTATTGTTCACCCTGCCGCCGTTATAGCCGCTCATGGCGTAGTACCAATTGTCGAGGCCGTAGTGCACGCTGTTGATGCCGCCATGGGTGTCCGCCGAGCCGCCGGCCTTGTTGAAGCCCTGATAGAGGATCTTGCCCTTGGGGTCGTCGGCTTTATCGTCGCCGTTCTTGTCCTCGAAGAGCAGGATATATGGGGGCATGGTGACGATGATGCCGCCGCCCGGCGCCATCTCGAGGCTGGTCGGCATGTTCAGGCCGGAAACGAAGACCGTGGTCTTGTCGGCCACGTGATCGCCGTCGGTATCCTCGAGGATGAGGATGCGATCGCTGCCAGCGAAAGGGTCCTTCACGTCATTGGGATAATCGTAGGTTTCGACCACCCACGCGCGTCCGCGTTCGTCGAAGTTCAAGGCCTGCGCGGCCTTGATGCCGCCGTTTTCTTCGGAGGCCCAGAGTTCGGTCTTGAAGCCGGTGGGATTCTCGATGCAGTTGATGGATTGCGCGGGCACCAAAGCCACCTGGGCGGTATTGTCCCCGTTCCAATTGCCCGGCATCGTATGCGCCACCCGCTCCAAGGTGGGGCAATCCCCGGTCTTGCCAATGGAGGCTTGGGCGGATCCTACCGCTGCGGCCCCCACCACCGCGGCTCCTACCATGGCGGGAAAGAGTCGCTCCAAGCCCATTCCCCGATTACCGAATCCATTCCATTTCGCATGCCAATCCCCCTTTTATATTTACGGACGCTACCTTGAGCGCCGATCAAAGCGATTCGAAATCAGGGATGTCGACGCGCGTCCCTCCACGCGTGGCCGATTCATGGGCGCATAGTCCCACGCTGGTCCAATTGGCGGCCGTGGCCTCGTCGATGGCGCTCCTGCGATTCTCGACGATGCTGCGGATGAATTCATGGGCCAGGTGCGGATGTGATCCGCCGTGGCCGCTTCCCTGCTTGAAGGAAAGGTGGGTATTGCCCTCGTCATAGACGCCCTTGGTGGTATAGCGGCGGATGGCCTCGGGAAGAAGATGGGCGAAGTCCGGCACCTCGATGCGCTCGGCGCGTTCGCCGCGGAAGAGGACCGGTTTCTGGATTTCGGTCTGTTGCCATTCGAAGCTGACCTTGTCGCCGTAGACATCGAAGCTCTCCACGTATTCGCGCGCGGTCTCGAAGAGCGAGCGCGTGATCTCGGCGGCGAGGGACGAGTCCTTGAGACGGACCAGGGCGGTTTCGATGGCGAAGGGGGATCCGTACTTGGCGGCGAGCTTTTCGGCGATTTTGCCTGAGCCCATGCAGACGACCCAGTCCGCGGGCTTGCCGGCCAAGGCCAGGAGCGGGCTGATGGCATGGGTGGCGTAATGCATGGGCGGCAGGCCTTCCCAATAGCCGGGCCAGCCGGCCATCTCCTGTTGGTGCGCGCCTCGCAGGAATTGCAGCTTGCCCATCTCGCCCTGATCGAACATGCGCTTCACGAACAGGTATTCACGCGTGTAGACGGCGGTTTCCATCATCATATAGATGCGGCGGTGCTTGCGCGCGGTAGCGACGATGGCGCGGCAGTCCTCGACGCTGGTGGCCATGGGCACGGTGCAGGCGACATGCTTGCCCGCCTTGAGGGCCGCCAAGGTCATGGAGGCATGATCGGGAATGGGAGTATTGATATGGATGGCATCGATGGCCGGATCGGCGACCATGTCCTCGAACTTGGCATAGCGTTTCTGGACGCCGAAGGCATCGCCGATGGCCTTCAGGGTCGCCGGATTGCGCTGGCTGATGGCGGCCATCTCCGCATCGGGATGATTCTGATAGATGGGGATGAACTCCGCCCCGAAACCCAATCCGACTATTCCGATCCGCACCCGGCTGCCCATAAAAACTCCATTCTCCGCGCATCCGGTAAAGAACCGCCCGCAGTGCGATGGATTAAAGCGAGAGCCGTGCCGTTCCGTTCCGGATTCGCCGGTTTCCCGGATTTTTTGGAAGGTTCCGCAGGAATGCCCAGCCCGGACGGCCAAGCCGGTTTAGATTCAGTATCCAGTTATGGATACCATCTATACACCCATAAACGGCGGCCCTGGGAAGGGTGCTCCGGCGCCCCTGGCGGTTCCCGCGGGCCCTTTGTTGGTCGTGGTGGCCGGTTCGGGCCAGGTGGCCCTGAGCGCCGCCGAGGCCGGGGCCGATTTCCTCATGGCCCTCAATGCCGGCGTCTACCGGAATTTGGGACATGGGTCCCTGCCATCCTTCCTCCCTTTGGGAAATGCCAATACCCAGACCTTGCGCCTGCTGCGCGAGCATATCCTTCCGGTAGCGCATGGGTTACCCGTGATCGCCGGGGTCCAGGCCCGGGACCCGGTCCATCCCATGCCGGCCCTGTTCGGGAAGCTGCGTACCTTGGGCGTTAGGGGCGTGGCCAATTGGCCCGCGGTGGGATTCCTGGACGGGACCCTGCGCGCGGCCTGGGAGCGTGGCGGCCGGGGCCTGGAGGGCGAAATCGAGATGCTGCGCGCGGCCCAGGCGGCGGGCTTCGCGGGCTTCGGCTTCGTCTTTACGCCGGAGGAGGCCCGGGCCTTCGCCGATGCCGGCATCGAGACCCTCATTCTCCATCTCGGTCTGACCCGCCAGCCGGAGGACGTGCATGCCACCCGGGATATGCTGCAAATGAACCAGGGCGCCCTGCGTACCATGCTTGAGGCGGCCCGCTCCGGCGGCCGCCGGCCCCGTTGCCTGGCCTTCGGCGGCGCCGTCACCGAACCGGAGGACCTGGAAGAGCTCCTGCGCTACTGTCCCTTGGATGGATTCGCGGGCGGATCGGTATTCGAACGCCTACCGGTGGGCGGCATCCTGGACAGCACGGTGCGCCGCTTCAGGAGCGCGCTGCGCCAACCCGCGACCGCGCGGGACGGGCAGAAAAGCGTCCTGGGACTGGGACCGGGAATGGGGCCCATCCTCGGGGCCAGCTCGGCCATGGCAAAGCTGTTCCAGACCATCCGCAAGGTGGCGCCTTTTGACGTCAGCGTCTATATCGAGGGCGAATCCGGCGTGGGCAAGGAACTGGTGGCGATCCAATTGCACCAGCACAACCGGCGCGCGCCTCATCCCTTTGTGACCGTGAACTGCGGCGCCATTCCTGACACGCTCCTCGAAAGCGAGCTCTTCGGCCATGAGAAAGGATCCTTCACGGGAGCGGATCGGCGCCGCCTGGGCAAGTTCGAGTTGGCCCAGCATGGGACCCTGTTCCTGGACGAGGTGGCCGATCTCTCGCCGCATGGGCAGGTGGCCTTGCTGCGCGCCCTCCAGCAGCGCGAGATCATGCGCGTGGGCGGCGAGCGGCCCATCCCCGTGGACGTGCGCATCGTGGCGGCTTCGAACCAGAGCCTGTCCCGCCTGGTGGAGCAGGGGCGCTTCCGCGCCGATCTCTACCACCGGCTCAATAACGTGACCTTGGCGGTGCCGCCGTTGCGCGACCGCCTGGACGATCTGCCCCTGCTCATCGAGGACGCCATGGCGCGCATCCAGGTGCAGCTCGGCCGACGTATCTCCGGGGTTACCCAGCGTTTCCTGGCGCAGCTGCGGCGCCATTATTGGCCCGGCAACGTGCGGGAGCTCCAGCATGTCATCACCCAGTCGGCCTTGCTTGAGGACGGGATGCTTCTGGAAGGGAAGGAGTTCATTCCCAAAGCCGCGCCCATGTCGGACCATGCCATCCCAATGTCGATGGGAAGGATTTCCACGGCCCCGCCCGCTTCCCAACCTGCGCCGGCCCCCGTCCTGCCTACCCTTCCCCTCCGTCATGGTCAAGTCGCCGATCGCGAGGATCGCCGCTACGCCGCCCGGCATGCCTTGACCGCGCATGGGGGCAACAAGAGCCGCGCGGCCGCGGCCCTGGGCGTCACCCGCAAGACCCTGTACGCCTGGCTGGAGTCCCCGTGAGCGGCTCCTTGGAAGCGCCCGCCGGTTCTTCCGCGCGGCCCCGCGTCTATACCGTGGCCACCTTGGACAGCAAGGGGCGGGAACTCGCCTACCTGGCGCAGGCCATCCGCGAAGCGGGCGCCGAGTCCGTGCTCGTGGACGTGAGCCTCAAGGGCGCCACCCAGGTCATCCCAGACGTAAGCCGCGAGCAGGTGGCGGAGCGGCATCCTCGGGGCCGCGACGCGGTCTTCGCCGAACAATCGCGCGAAGCTTCCATTCATGCCATGGGTGCGGCGCTCACGCGGTTCCTGGATGCGGAACGGGTAGCGGGACGCTTACAGGCCGCCGTGGGCCTGGGCGGGAGCGAAGGCACCTCCCTGATCGCGCCCGCTTTGCGGGCCTTGCCTGCCGGGATTCCCAAGCTGATGGTCTCCACCTTGGCGAGCGGCGATACGCGGCCCTATGTGGGCACCTCCGATCTGACCATGGTCTTTCCCGTCTCCGATATCGCGGGCCTGAATTTCCTGTCGCGCCAGGTCTTGCGCAATGCGGCTTATGCCGTGGCCGGAATGGCCAGGGTGGGAGCGGCCGCCGTTCCCGCCATGCCTGCGGTGGGACTCACCATGTTCGGAGTGACCACGCCCTGCGTCGACATGGTGCGCGCGGGGCTGGAGGCTAGGGGCTGGGAAGGCGTGGTCTTCCATGCCGTGGGGACCGGGGGCGCGGCGATGGAGGAGATGGCGGCGCGGGGCAGCTTCCGGGCCCTGATGGATCTCACCACCACCGAAGTCGCCGATGCCATTTTGGGCGGCATCTTTCCCGCCGTGGCCAACCGCTTCGACGCCATCGCGCTCCATGACGTGCCGGCCGTTGTGAGCGTGGGCGCCCTCGATATGGCCAATTTCGGCCCGCGTCCCAGCGTGCCCGCCGGGTTCCGCCACCGCCTCCTGTATGCGCATACGCCCATGGTGACTTTGATGCGGACCTCGACGGAGGAGAACGCGGCCTTCGGGCGCTACATCGCGGAGCGCCTCAATATGGGCTCCGGCCCTTGCGTGGTCCTGCTTCCGGAGGGCGGCATCTCCGCCCTGGACGCGCCGGGCCAGCC
Source organism: Fibrobacterota bacterium (assembly GCA_036732085.1). Lineage (GTDB taxonomy): Bacteria > Fibrobacterota > Fibrobacteria > UBA11236 > UBA11236 > Chersky-265. The sequence continues at coordinate 5,980 of DAINDC010000183.1, forward strand.
CTTCCACGATCCCGCCGCCGACGAGGCGCTTTTCCGATCGCTCGAGGCCTGTGTCCGCCCCTCGCCCCAGCGCAAGGTGCAGCGCGTGCCCTTCCATATCAACGACCTGGCCTTCGCGCGCGTGGCCCTGAACGCCCTTGAGGAAGTGCTGCGGCGGAGCGGCGGGCAGGGCGCGGGAAAAAAGCCGCCGGGGAAACCCGCATGATACCCGCGTGGGACCGCGTCCGCTATTGGAGGGAGGAAAGGCGCAAGGGCCGATTCCTGTTCGCCGCCGCCTGCGGTTCGCCTTCGGCAGCCCGATTCCTGATGCCCCTCGCGCCGGATCTGATCGTCTACCACCCGGCCTTCCAAGTCCTTGCCGGCAGTTTGGGCGACGGACCGGGCGACGGACCGGGCGACGGACCGGGCGACGGACCGGACGATGGAGCGGACGACGGAGCGGGCGACGGAGCGGGCGACGGACCGGACGATGGAGCGGGCGAGGGGCCCAGGCGAGGCGGCACGGAAATGCTGACCGCCCTCGCCCATGCCGGCAATGCCAACCTGGAAGCCTCGCGTGGGGTACCGGACATGCTACCCTTGTGCGCCCCGTGCCCGGTGGCCATGGGCGTCTGCGGCACCGACCCGCTGCTTTTGCGCGGCCCCGCCTTCGCGGCTTGGAGGAACGCGGGGCTGGAGGGCGTCGCCAATTTCCCCACTATCGGCCTGGTGGATGGTTTCATCCGCGCCGACCTCGAGGCTTCCGGCATGGGCCTTGAGCGGGAAGTCGAATGCCTGCGGGCCGCCCATGCCGAGGGGCTCTTCACCATCGGTTTCGCCTGCGCTCCCGAGCAGGCCGCCTCCTTGGCGGAAGCGGGTTGCGATCTGCTCATCGTCCACCTGGGCGTGACGGCGAATGCGGAGCCGCGGCCGCTCGCGTCCTGGAAGAAGGATCCCCTGCAACCCTTCCTGGCGGCCTTGGGGACCACCTCCGGTGCCGGGTCAAAAACCAAGGGCCAACCCGATCCGCTCGTGCTCCTGCATTCCGATCACCTTCTTGCCCCCGCGGATGAGGCGGCATGGAAAAATCTATTTGCCGCCGGATCGGCCTGCGACGGCCTCTTTGCCGGAAGCGCCGCATCTACTGGCGCGGGCGCGAAACGCGCGGCCCACCTCCAATCCCTGCTGATCGGATAAATCGGCCCGGATAAATCGCCCGGCTCGACCGAGATCTCCTTCGGCCTTCCGGTTCTATTTTCGAACCGGAAATCTTGTAACCAAAACACATTGATTACGATATCATTAACGACAATAAACCCTTAAAAATAAGGTTAAAATGGGTTATTTTGTTTTCAATATCTGATTTCACGTGGAAAGCGTCCGGAAAGGAAGGCATATTCTCCGCATCACCCGCCCATGCCAACGCAGGGGAAAAGGATTAAACGGAGGTATCACGATGAAACTCGGAATCAAGGAAACCCGGACCTGGCTTTTGGACGTGGGAATGGCCGTGGGAATAAGTCTTTGCGGACTCTCGCTCACCCGCTGCGTATTTGGAGACGGCTCCGGCGAAGTGGCCCCGCCCCCGGGACCCGGCTCAATCCCCACCGCGCATTGCTCGGAACTGACTCCCGTCCAACAGAAAACCGGCGACTCCCTGGTGGCGCTGGCGCAAAAGCTCCAGGCCGGCGACGTGGAGATGATCGTCTCCGTGAAGAACAAAGATTGGCAAGGCTTGGACGAGGCGGGCGCGAACCAGGCTATCGCCCTTTATGATCAGGCCCTCAAGGCGGCGCCGGGACATTGCGCGGCCCTGTTCGGCCGGGCTCTCGCACGCGGCGGCCTCCTGCTTCAGGACAAGGCGGTCAATGAGGTGGTGACCCAGGCCCTGCCCAAAACATCGGCATCGGCGCCCGCACCGGCCCTGCCCGTGGCCCAAGCGTATAAGGCGGAACGCGATCAAGCCGCGCCCCTCATCCTGCGCGTGGCTTCCGGACTGTCCAATGTCGACAAACCCTTCATCAGCGCGCAACAGGAACGCCTCTCCACCGAGGTCCTGCCGCAGCTCGATAGCGTCATCGCTTCCTTGAACGCGGTCATGGCCAATCAGGACTTCTCCTTCACCTATACCCGCAATGACGGCAGCCTCATCGAGGTCGATGCAGGCGAAGTGGGGCCCGTGCTCGGCGGCTTGAAGGTCGCGCGGGCCGTGCTCCTCCTCATCTGCGGCTATCAATGGGAAATCGCCGAGGACAATTCCTATGCCTGGATGGATCGCCTCGGAAATATGGGCCGGGAAGACTTTCCCAACCTCACCGCCGCCCAGCGCGCCGATCTGGATCACCTGACCGGTTTCTTCCAGGTCGGCAATGCCTTCACCCGCGTCAAGCCCGAATGGAAGGCCGCCATCCAGGGCATTCCCAGCCTGCTCCTGGAAGCGGTCGAGAACACCCAGGCCGGTCTGACCTACGCCCTCTCGGAATCCGGACATCCGGAAAAGCAGATCCACGATTTGTACCGCGTGGGCACCAGCGAGGGCGATGATATGGATCCCAAGGACGTGGCGGGCATGATCGATGCGCTCGAACGCACCAAGAAATACCTGAAGGGCGAGGTCAGCCTCTCCTATCATCACGGCACCCATACCATCCGCCTCGACTTCCCCAAGATCTTCGCCTGGGACGGCCTGCAGAACTTCCTGCCCCAGTTCACGATCCGACCTTATGAACAGTGGTTCGCGCCGCTAGCCGCCACCGATTCCGCCTATGAACAGCAATGGGGCGATGCGGTGAATACCGGCGAGTCCTTCCGCAAGATCATGGAGACCCTGGACCTGCCCACCGGCGATGCCATCGGGATGCGAACTGCGGCGAACGGTACCTGGCAGGTTACCCTGTCGGCGGACTATAACGGCTGGTTCAAGGCCGCCTACCAGGGTCCGGACGTGGTGCTCGCCGAAGTGACGCCGGGCGCCACCCCTTGCGAGTTCAAATATGTGAAGACCGGCGGCCGCGTGCGCGTGCGCCCCGATGTTTTCGCCGGCGCGGGCACCTATGTGGGTACGGACGACAAGGGCGCGGGCGCCGTGGCCTTGGGAAGCACCTGCCGCGTGACCGATGGCAAGGGCGAATACCTGGTATACGAGAATACCACCGTGGCCCGTCCCTTCTACTTCACCAATGCCGCGGGGACCAAGACCCTGGAAATCGACGAGGTAGACGGCGTGGTCGGCGATTTGGGCTTGGCGGGTCTGACCGGAAAAATCGTCTTCAAGGATCCCACCTTCGGCGGCGTCTTCCCGGATCTCAATAACGACAATATCTGGTCCACCATGCAGTCGCTCGACTATTCCGGGGCGCGCATCGACGAGCATTGCGACGCCGACGGGAAATGCACCCAGGAAATCCCCAACAACCCTTCCGACCTGGACGTGTGGGCCCACTATCTCTTTTGGGTTGACAATATCTTTTGATTCCCGATTCGCATTCCACGCATTCCTATAATGGGGAAAGTGAGAAAAGGGAGGGGTCCGCCGCGTGCGGGCCTTTTCCGTTTATACTTATCCTGATGCCGCGATTAATCACCTTGGCGCTGGGCCTGCTGCTCCTGGCGCAGGCCCCGGCCTTTTCCCTGTCCCGGATCTGGGACGCCGACCTCGCCCGACCCCCGGATCTCCTGCCGCTTGGCCGTCCCGCCCCCGAGGACACTTCCATGATACCGTACCCTGAAGGAGACTGGAAGGCCGTCTATGCCGGATCGCTTGCCTGGACGGGTTGGCTTCGCAGCGAAGACGCCGCTTTCGCCGAAGTCGCCTCGGGCCAGGCCGGACAGGCTCTCTGGGTCCGGCCGATGGCGCAACTGGATTTGGGCCTCACCTGGTTCGAACGCATGGATCGCAACCGCTACGTGGATTCCGGACAGATCGAGGCCCGCCTGGGCGAGGCCCGCCGCGGCCTGGGCTTCACCTTGGTCCAGCATGTCCTTCCCGGCGCTGCCGGGCGGCCCTATCTGGATCTGGGCGTGATCCTCCCGGATGCGGAACGTCAAGCCTATGCGTGGATGCTGGCGGGGGGCCGGCGCGGCAGCTGGCATGCGGAGTATTCCCTGGCCCGCGGGGACGTGGCGGAGGATTTCTACGTGCTCAACCTGGATCCGGGCGGCGATGGGGAAACCGTGCAGGGCCTTTACCGCGTCAGGACTCTGGCCCACCGGATATTGCTCCAGGCCCCCATGGCGGGCGGCCGGCTCTCTCTGCTCGGGGCTTATGGGGAAAGCGCGCCCTGGCGGCCCCAGAGCGAGTTCTGGTTCAGCGATTCTTCCCGCAGCGTGGACGGCGATCTGTCCT
>DAINDC010000184.1:0-7804 GCA_036732085.1 Fibrobacterota bacterium
GTCCTCGGAAAAGGCCTCCTGGAAACGCCGCGCATAGCCCGGATCCCCGTTCAATCGCCGTGCCGCCGAATCGAGATTGCCTCCCATTTCGACGGGGTTTTGGATCACCATGCTGGCCTGATCCTCCAGCGATTCCGCCCGCAGGTCCGCGAACACCCCTTGCTGGAAAGCCGCATTGATCAAGGTGGGCGCATTGCGGGCGGCGGAACCATGACCGACCAAGGCTGGGCTTTTGGGGGCCCCATCGGTGAATGCCCGCTCGGGTTGATGGCAAATGGCGCAGGAGCGGCTTCCGGTGCCGGATAGGGTAGGATCGAAAAAGAGACTGCGTCCCAGTTCGGCTTGGTCCGAGGTCGCATGGCGGGCGAAAGGGGGTGCGAAGAAGCGCAGGTCCCAGGCGGCCGATGCGAAGAGGCTTCCAGAGGCTGGGGAATAAGCGCGGGCCTCCCGCGGCAACTGGACCGACAGGCTCTCCTGGAGATCGCCAAGGGCCCCATAGAGAGGATTCATCCGCGCCGGCAGGAATTCCGCCCGATCGAAGGATGCGAAATCAGGGTGACTTGCAAGGTACCCCAGGGCGGCTTGGTTGAGGGATAGGAAATCGGCCAAGGCTTTCCGACCCTTCGGCGAGTTGCGGAATCGGCCTTGCAAGGCCTCAGCCATGCTTTCCAGGGAGGTGCGGGTTTCCGGCAGGGACTGCAGGGCCGATGGGGAGTCGAAGGATGTGGTCCCCAGAAATGCGAGCTTGAAAATTTCGAGACGAACCGCGTCGAGGACGGAGGAATCGCTCCAAGCCGCCGATGCCAGCGCGGTATCCGACAGGACGGCGCGCATATCCTTCAGCAGGCTTAGAATCTCCTTGGACTTGCCCGTGGCATCGGAATACAAGAATCCTTCCAGGACTTGGAAGCCTTGGGCGGGGACGACGGTATTTTCGCAATCCCTTTCCACCTCATCCTGGGCCGGGCCGTTCAGTTTTCCGGTCAGGCGCGGGAAACCGTATTCCCACAGGTATTCCTGGCGTTTGAAATGGAGGCGGGCCTTTTTGAAAACCTCGCGGGATAAAGCGGCATCGACCGGTTTACCGTTCTTGTATGCGGCCTCCAGGGATGCCAATAGGGAGTCCGTGCCCCGGAGATCGGTACGCCAGGCGGCTTGGACCGGGTCGGAGGAGCGTCCCCAATCCAACTTCTCGCGGCAGCCCGAAAAAATGCCGAGGCCGATGAAACAGCCAAGGAACAGAAATCTACCGGCCATGAAAACTCCTTTTTTGGGGCTATCGAAAAATCATTCGTACGGGTTGCAGGATCCGTGGAAGCGCGTTTCGATCGTGTTTCATTTCTGTACTTACCAGGCAACATCCAACCGTAACCGCCGGGATATCCGTCTGTGACAAGGAACCGATGCGAAAGGAGTATCTTGGCTTTTCGGAGCCGGGCGCCGGCTTCAGGAGGTGGGGAATATGGTCGCGAATACGAAGACACGGAACGAGGGGAATATCCTTCTGGTGGAAGCGGATCCGGACGTCCGGGGCGAGGTGGTCCGTATCCTATCGAGGGAAGGCTATCGGGTCTTCGAAGCCGCGGACGGGCACCAGGCCTTGCTGCTCACCGAAGCCTTGTTGCATCCCATCCATCTGCTGCTGACCGATGCAGCCTTGGATGGCAGCCCCACCGGGATTGATCTGGCCGGGCATCTCCTGGTCTTGAACCGGTTCCTGAAGGTGGTGTACCTTTCGAGTTACCCCAGGGACATCCACATCCGCCATCAATTGCAGGAGGCCTTCGCGGCCTATCTATCCAAGCCCGTGGAATCCGATACCTTGGTGGCGAAGGTGGGGGCCATGATGGAGAAGATCCGATCCGAATCGGCCATGGACGCGGCGGAATGGAAGCGGGAGGCGGATCTCGAGCGCCGGGCCAGGCTGATGCGCATTTTCCCGCAGGGCTTCACGGGGAGGATTTCCCCCCACGGCAAGGGCGGGCAGCCCGAGTACCGGCTCGTCCAAGATCCCGTCGTATGAGGAAAGGAAATACCAGTGAAACAGGAATCGAACGCGCGAGGTTTAAGATTATAGGAATCGGCGGAATGAACGCCGCAAAACAGCCATCAATCTTGAAAGGGGTTGGGCATGGAAAAAGTGAATGCGACCGTGGTCGAAACCATGAAACCGGAAACCGGGAATACGTCCCTTGAGAAACCTTCCCAGCCCGGATGGAAACCTGAAGAGACCTCGCTCCCGAGCCGGGACTATCCCTGCAATCCCGGAGGCATCCCGCCGGTCGAGGTGGAATCCGGGGAGTACCTCCTGCGTTTCGCCCGCACCCGCGAAGACCTGGACGGGGTCTGCAAGCTCCGTTTCGAAGTCTACAACCTCGAGATGAACGAAGGCCTGGACGCTTCCTTCGATACCCATCGGGACATCGACGAGTTCGACGCCCAATGCCATCACCTGATGGTCATCCATCGCGCCAGAGGATCCGTGGCCGGGACCTACCGCATCCAGACGGGCTCCATGGCGCTCTTGCGCCGCGGATTCTACTCGCAGCAGGAATTCTACCTGGAGGAATTCCCGCGCGAATTCCTGGACCGCTGCGTCGAAGTGGGCCGCGCCTGCATCGGCCGCGAGCATCGCAACGGCCGGGTCCTCCAACTTCTCTGGAGGGGGCTTGCGCGTTACCTCGATTGGAACGGGAAGCGCTATCTGTTCGGCTGTTGCTCTTTGGCCAGCCAGGATCCCGCCGAAGGTCGCGCCCTGTATGAGCGCCTCGTGAAGATGGATCAGATCCATCCCAGCCTCTACGCCGTGCCCAGGCCCGACTATGCCTGCGAAGCCGGCGCCTTGGCCAACATGGATGCGGCCCAGCCTCGCTTGCCACGCTTGTTCGAGGGTTACCTGAACCTGGGCGCCATGGTCTGCGGGGAACCGGCTTTGGATCGTCATTTCAAGACCATCGATTATCTGGTGGTGCTCGACATCCAGGAAATGCCGGAGGGCGTTTTCCGGAAAATGCTCGCTTGAGGAGTCGGAGCCGACGCGGTCTTTTTTCCACCGGGATCAGGTTGGCTCTGTTCCTTTGCTGGTCGGGGCTCGTGATCGTCCTATGGCTGGCGCGGAGGATGTTCCTGGCGCGGACCCGCCGTGCCCATTCGCAGGCAATGGCGGCGATGGCGGTGACAGCGGCGGGTTATAGCAGCTTGTGGAGCCGTGGCACCCTGCGGATCCTGGGTATGAAGGTTGCCGTCCAGGGCGAGCCTCCGGCCGCGCCGTTCTTCCTCGTGACGAACCATCTGGGTTACCTCGATATCGCCGTGCTCGCGTCGCAGGTCCGATGCACCTTCGTGTCCAAAGCCGAGGTGGCCGCCTGGCCCCTGTTCGGAACCTTGGCCTCCTTGTCCGGCACCCTGTATATCGATCGGGAATCCATGCGCGATACGGAACGCGTGAACGCGCGCATCGCGGCGCATTTTTCGGCGGGCGGAAGCCTTGCCCTTTTCCCCGAAGGCGCGAGTACGGATGGCCGCGCGGTGGCCCCGTTCCGATCCTCCCTGCTTCAATTCCCGGCCGCGTCCCGCATGGAAGTCCATTGCGCCGCCATCCGCTATATCGCGCCGGAGGGCTCTCCGCCCGCATCCGAAACCATGTGCTGGTGGGGGGAGATGACCTTGCTGCCCCATCTCATCCGCCTGTTCGGGACAGCGGGCATGCTCGCGGAAGTGTCTTTTTCGCCGGAAGGGATCCGCGCGGAGGACAGGAAAGAACTGGCGACAATGCTTCATGCGGAGGTAGATCGCAGGCTGGAAGCTCTGAATGGGAAAGAGGATATCCTGGAGTCCGATGCGGAACGAGACCCCGATGCCGATGAAGCACCTGTTTCTGAACACGCTTCCGGGCATGCCTCCGGACATGCGCCCTGGCCGCACGGAGCGGGGGCCATGGCTTGAATCGGAAGCCGGCCGCGATGGCCAGGAATCTGTCCGCGACCGCCAGGCTATTTTCCATACTCCTGTTGAATGGATTGCCGCACCTATTGAGTTTCCTCGCTTTGCCTTTCCGGATGCGCGGCCGCAAGAGGACGCTGAGTCAGCGGCTCTCCGATTTCCCCATCCAGGATCTGCCGCTCGAAAAAACCGTGCTGGTGCGTTTCGACGATCATCAGATCCCGTTCCTCGAAGGCGAGACCGATAGGGACGTGGCCCTGGCCCTGGGCATGGTCCACGCGCACCTGCGCCTCGGCCAGATGGAAATCACGCGCCGCTTGGCGCTGGGACGCCTTGCGGAGGTGCTGGGGCCGCCCGCGGTCAAGTTCGATCATTCCATCCGTTGCCTGGGCCTGGACGCCGCGGTCCCCGCCATGCTGGCCACCTTGCCGATGGAGACGCAGGCTTGGATATCCGCTTATGTGGAGGGCGTGAACGTCTACCAGCGCCGTATGCGCCGCCGTCCCCTGGAATTCATCTTGCTGCGCATCCCCATCCGGGATTGGACGGTCGCGGACGTGCTCGCCATCTCGCGCCTTGCGGGCGCGGACGTGAACTGGGTCCTGTGGCTGGATTTGCTCGGCCTGCGCCGCGCCCATGCCTGGCGGGTGATCTGGGGCAAGATCCTGGATCTCGGATTCGCCTCTCCGGCCAGCTTCACGCCCGCCGCCTGGGATGCCTATCTTCCGCGGCTCCTGGGCGGCATCATCCGGGGCGGAAGCAATTCCTTCGCCGCTTCCGCAGGCCCAGGCCGGGCCTTCCTTGCCAGTGATCCGCACCTCAGCGTCATCGTTCCCAATGTCTGGATGCTGGCGGGGTATAAGTCTCCTTCCTATCATGTGGTCGGCTTCATGGTCCCGGGCCTCCCGTTCACGGGCTTGGGACGCAATCCGCGCCTGGCCTGGGGCGCGACCAATATGTACGCGGCCAGCAGCGATCTGGTGGACGTGGAGGGGTTGCCGCGCGCGGCCTTTTCGATCCGCAAGGAGACCATCCGGGTCCGGGGCTGGTTTCCGCGCGAAGTCCGGCTGCGGAGTACGGCATACGGGCCGCTCATCAGCGACGCCCCGTATCTTTCGCGTTACCGGGGGCATCCGATTTCCTTGCGATGGATGGGCCATCGCCCCAGCGACGAGATCTCCGCCTTCCTGGCCGCCAGCCGCGCTTCCGATTGGGACGGATTCCGGAAGGCGTTCGCCGCTTACGCGGTCTCTGGCATGAATGTCGTCTATGCCGATGCCGACGGCAACGTGGGGCAGCTCATGGCCGCCCGGCTTCCCAAGCGCGGCGAGGGCGCGCCGCCCGATCTCCTGGTCACGCCGGCGGAGTCCGATCGCGGCTGGGCGGAACTGGCCGGCCCCGCGGACCTGCCCTGCTGGCTGAATCCCCCCGACGGTTTCGTGGTCTCGGCCAATAACCGGCCCGCTCCCACCGGATTCCCCGTGGGTTACCTGTTCCCCCCGGGCGATCGGCACCGCAGGATCCGGGCCCTCCTGGAGGGTAGCCGGAGAGTTACCCTGGAGCGCTGCATGGCCATCCAGGCCGACGTCCATTCCACCGCCTGCGATCGCGTGCGCAGCCTTCTGTCCGCGCGGATCGCGGAGTCCGGCGCGGGCGAAGCGGGCCGCGGGGTCCGCAGGATGCTGCGTTGCCTGGCGGAATGGGACGGAACCTATCGCGCGTCCTCGCGGGGGGCGGCCGCCTTCCAGCTCATGGTCCATGCCTTCGCCGTCCCGTTCCTGGAGGCCGGGTATGGAAAGGCCCTGGCCGGTTACCTCCTCGCCTCCGAAGCCTTCTTCCGGGTCTTGGAGGAGGAATTGGCGCGCGAGCCGGGACCGGGCCTCCTCGAGGATTTGCGCGCCGGAACCCTGGTGGCCTATGCGCGCTGGCGGCGTTACCCCACCTGGGGCATATTGCATCGCATGCGGCTCGCGCATCCTTTGCGGGCCTTGCCCCTCATAGGCCGGCTATTCGTGCTCGGGGAAGCCGGCACCGATGGCTCCGCCCAGACCGTTCTCAAATCCTCGCATCCGGTCACGGGAAGTCCGCATCAAGTCACCTATGGCGCCGTGGCCCGGCATATCTCCGACCTCTCCGATCCGGACGAGAATTATTTCGCTTTGCTCGGCGGGCAGGATGGGTGGCTCGTTGGCGAGAACACCTTGGATCTCTGGGCCAAGTGGAAGCGGGGCGAGTACGTGAAGCGGCCTCTGCGCCCGGAATCGGTGCGGGCGGCATTTCCGCATGTGCTTAGGCTGGAGCCCCGTCCCAATCCGGCGTGAACGATCACGTGAGCGATCAGCGTGAACGTCCGGCATAAACGATCAGGCGGGCAGCGATCGCCGCAGGAAGTCCCGGGCGTTTCCGTGGAAGAAGCCTTCGATGCGGGCTGAATCCCAGCCCAGGGACTTCAGGCAGTCCCCCATCTCAATGAGGTGGGCGGGGGAATAGAACCAGGCCGGGACGATGATGGGCGCGCCGCGGTCCGAACCGATGGCCACGCGGGAGCCCGGAGCGAGGGCCTCGATGGCCGCGGCGGTCTCGCAATAGGATCGGGTCCATGCGGATTGGGTATCCGGCATGTTACCCAGGGCCCGAGACCGGCCAAGCAGGCGCCGCCAGCAGGTTACCCCCACCACGCCGCCCTTGCGGAAGATCTCCCGGGCCAGATCCGCCGGGAGATTGCGCGCGCTGGGCCGGATTTCATCCAATCCCGTATGGGAACACATGACCGGCCCGGGATAGGCCTTGAGGCAGTCCTCCGCGGTCCGGTAGCTCATATGCGCCAGGTCCAGGATGAATCCCATGCGGGCCATCTCGGCGAGCATTTCGCGCCCCAAGCCCGTCAGGCCCGCCGGGCTGGGCGGCAGGACCCCTTCGCCCGAGGAGCCGCCCCAGGGCGTGGAGAGGAAATGGATCGGTTGCAAGGAGCGGACGCCCAGATCCCATAGGGTTCCGATGTCGGCGGGATCGCGGAGGTAACGCAGGGATTCCACCGCCAGGAAGAATGCCTCTCCGTCCGGGGCTTCCCCGTCCGGGGCTTCCCCGTCCAGGGCTTCCCCGTCCAGGTCCTGGGCGGCAAGGGCGGATTCGAGATCGGGGGAGCGCAGGATCAGGCGGGGAGCCGAACCCGTGCGGGATTCCAGGCGGCTTCGGAAGGCGGCCAGGAAACGGAAGAGACGGGCGCGGGCGGCCCGGGGACGTAACAGGTAGGTTTCGTAGAAGGAGGCGCCGTAAATCCGGCGCCCTCGCCCTAAGCCGGCGGATGCGGCGCCCTCGAGGCCTTCCAATCGGAATCCCTGTATGCCGGTCCGCCAGTTTGCGCCAACGCAGGGGAGGTCGGGATGGAAATGCAGATCCAGGAGAGGCATGGCTGGAAGCGGATCATGCGCCCATCAAGGCCAGCAACTCCCCGATGAAAGCCTGATTGCCATCCAAGGAAAGTTCGCGCCCGGCAGGAACCGCAACCTCCCGATTCCCGGGAGCGGCTCCCCGGGAAGGAGCGGCCCGTTCCCCGGCCAGATCGATATTCTCCAGCAATCCGGAAAAGATGGCTTCCGATTGGTAGTCGGCGGCGCGCCGCAAGGCCAAGGTCCGCAGGGCCCGGAGCCTTTCCGGATCCAGAAGCAATCCCGCCGCCACATCCGCCATCTCCGCCACGCTCTCCGCGAGCAGGCCTCCGCGGCCGCCCGCGAGGATATCGCGAGGCCCCTTGGTATTGAAGGCTACCGCCGGCAGGCCGCAACCCAGGGCTTCCAGGAGCGAACAGGAGAAGGTGTCGAACCAGGAGGGAAGCAGAAGGAGATCCGCCGCCGAATAGGCT
>DAINDC010000184.1:7814-10195 GCA_036732085.1 Fibrobacterota bacterium
GAATAGGCTTCCGCCAGCCGATCGGCTCCCAACCAGCCCAGGAAGCAGGCGTCCGGACAGGCGGCCCGCAGCCGCTCCAGGCAGGGGCCCGTGCCCGCGAAGGCCAGCTTGGCGCCGGGCACCTTGGCCTGGATGGATCGGAACATCGCCGGAATCTCCATCACGCCTTTCTCCTCGCTCAGGCGTCCGGCATAGAGAAGCACCGGCTCTTCCGATCGTACTCCGCGGTAGATCTCCGCTTTGATCACGGGGCGCGGGTGGAAGCCTGCGTCCGCCCAATGCGCGGTCAGGAACAACCGCTCGGGAGCGAGCCCCATGGCTGGGGAGGCGAAGTAATCCTTCTGCTCCGTATTGAGGAGGAAGACGCCGTCGAAGCGGCGGTAGAAGGCGCGCAGGAAACGGCGCAGGCGATCGAGCTTGCGCTTGTCGAACTTGAGGGTGCGCCGCGCGAAGTCGAGCCAATCGGTATGGGTATAGAAGTAGGCCGGGACGTTGAACGCATGCTTGAGATAGAGCGCGAAAAGCCCCATGGGCGCTTCCGTCGAGCAGATGATGCGATCGTACCCGCCTTCCAGGAAGGCCTTCTGGAGGTCCAGCATGCCGGGCAGCCGGATGACCTGTTCCTGATAGAAGGGCAAGGTGAATTCCGATACGGCTTCCATGAGATGCAGGTGCGAACCGGCGGGAAGGCCGCCCTCCTTGCCCGCGGAGCAGGCGAGGAAATCCACGGGCAGATCGCGGCGACGGGCCTCGGCCAGCATGGACTGTAACACGTGGGATACTCCGTTGCGATCCTCGAGGGTGTCCGTGATCCACAGCGCGCGCTTGGGATGGCGATAGCGGCCCAGCCGTTCCGAGAACCCCTGGAGGAAGGGACGGTGCCCGTAGAGCACCTTGGAGGCCGCGAAGGCCGCGCCGCCCAGGATGCCGGCGGCCAAGGCGGGGAAGGGCAGGCCATCGCTGAGTTTGCCCACGTCGACGCCACCTTCCCGTCCCGGCGCGCCGCCGTCGACGCCGAAGAGCGATCGGAAGTGGGTGGGCAATTCGATTTTCCCGATGAGATCCGAGGAACCGATGTCCACGCCCTGTTCCTCCATCTTGCGCACCTTGGCCTTGACCCGATCGGTGAGCAGGGACGTCAGTTGATCGAACATGGCCGGCAGGGCCTGCCGCAAGACCTGGACGAGCCGCTCCGGCGATTGGGCCCGCGCCTCCGCGATGGCTTCCATCTGGCCCAGCAGCGGCTTGTAATCCTGGCTCGTCAGGAGCGAGGTGAACCAGCCGGGCTTGCGTCCTTGCAGGCACTCGTGGAAAAGCCCCAGGAAGCGCGAGGTATATTTATGGCGCCTGAGTTCGAACATGCCGTTGGCGATGGCCAGGGCCTGCAACTTTTCGGTGGTGGTGCCCTTGTGGAGGAGCAGTCTCAGGAGTCCCGGATCCTCCATATGCAGGGCCACCTGGCAGAAGAAATCCAGGAAGGCGACGGTGAGCTTTTCCTCCTCGCAGTGGCTGCCGTAAGGGGCCATGTCGCCGTTGCGCAGGGCTTCCAAGGCGAGCGCGGCGCGGCTTTCCTTGCGCTTGCGCCAGCCGGGCACGCGCAGGAGGGTTCCCGTGGATCCGGGGAAGATGCCCATATGGCAATCCGATCCGCCGGTGATGCGCTTGATGAAAGGCTTCCGGCAATAGGTATCAGGCCGGATACCCACGCGCTTGGCCGCGGCCTCGATGGCCTCCTCGTCCAGGCCTTCCAGCCAAGTGATGGTGAGCAGGTTCTGCCAGGAGTCGCGCTGGCCGTTGACGCCCTCGAAGCGTTCGAAGAGCAAAGCGAAGCGATCCATCAGCTCCAGCGGCGGCAGGCCCTTGGGGCTGTAGAAATGGAGCGGATGCGCGAGCACGGTGGGGATCCCGTCCGCGGCCGCGAACTCGAGGAACTTGTAGAGGTTCTTCCGCAGCCGGTTGAGCTTGGCTTCCTGGGCGGGCGTGAATCCGAAGGTGAGGACGTGCACGCCGATATCGAGATCGGGCAAGGTGCAGCTGAACTCCGCGCCGGAAAGGATGTCCTCCCCGCGGTCCTGCGCCTGCCAGCAACTGCGCGCATTGTTGTGGTTCGTGATGGTGAGGGCGTCCGCGCCGTTGGCCTTGAGCGTACGCAAAAGTTTGGCCGTGGGCAGCCAGGTCTCGGGGACGCGCAGGATGCGTCCCAGGGTCTCGTCGGGGGCGTCGCTGTTCCGGTCGTGGCAGTGCAGATCGATCTTCATGGCGTCCTCGCCGCCGCTGCCTCCCAAGGCCGCCTCCTGGCGCCTTACGAAGGCTTCCAGGTCCAGGCGGATTCCCGATCGGAAGTTCTGGGGTTCATGCATGTCTTGTCCTTTGGCTATGGA
>DAINDC010000185.1:0-9368 GCA_036732085.1 Fibrobacterota bacterium
TCGATCAAGTCCATGTCCATCAACAGCATCCCGGAATCGCATATCGGCGTGTTCCTGGAGGCGCTCGTGGAATACGGCGTGCACAAGTGGGGCATCAAGCGCCAGAGCAATTCCGAACGCTACGATCTCGCCATCCTCCAGAACCCGCAAGAGCGGTTCTCGCCTTCCAACGACGCCGCCATCCAGAAATTCATCAAGGCCGGCAAGGGCGCGGGCCTTTCGGTGGAAGTCATCGAGAAGAAGGACTTCGCCCACCTGCCCCAGTTCGACGGGCTCTTCATCCGCGAGACCACGTCCATCGATCACCATACCTTCCGCTTCGCCAAGAAGGCCGAGAAGGAGAAGATGATCGTCATCGACGATCCCAAGTCCATCCTCTACTGCACCAATAAGATCTTCCTCGACGAATTGTTCAAACGCGAAGGCGTTCCCAGGCCCAAGACCTTCATCGTCAGCGAGGACAACGTCTCCAATATCTACGACCAGTTCTCGTTCCCGATCATCATCAAGATCCCGGACGGGTCCTTCTCGCGCGGCGTGGTCAAGGTGGAGGATCCGGGCGAGCTGGCCACGGTCTGCAAGGAATACTTCAAGCGATCGGACTATGTCATCGCGCAGGAGTTCATGCCCACGCCCTTCGACTGGCGCATCGGCATCTTCAACGGCAAGGCCCTGTTCGCCTGCAAGTATTTCATGTCCCGGAACCATTGGCAGATCATCAACCACCACAAGGACGGGAAGGCCGGCGAAGGCGCGCACCAGACCTATGCGGTCTCGCAGGTGGAACCCATCATCATCAACACGGCACTCAAGGCCGCCAAGCTCATCGGCGACGGGCTCTACGGCGTGGACATCAAGGTGGTGGGCAACAAGCCCTATGTGGTGGAAGTCAACGACAACCCGAACATCGACGTGGGAGTCGAGGACGAGGTCCTCAAGGACGCGCTCTACAATACCATCATGGAGGAGTTCGCCAACCGCATCGACAAGTCCAAGGCGCGCAAGGATAAGGAGCAGCCGGCGCCGGTGGAATCCCTGAAGCTTCTCAAGATGCAGGTGGGCCGATAACCGCGCCCTCATCCCGGAACCGCAGCTTGTCCTACTCGCTTTTCTCCGTCTTCGGCGTCGAGATCGAATACGCGGTGGTCCGCAAGGACACCTTGTCCGTCGACGCCTCCGTGGATCGCCTCATCGAGGCCCTGGCCGGGAACCCGGACGCGCATCCCGTCTTCGGCAATGTGGAAGCCGACAACGAGCTGGCCGCGCACGTGCTGGAACTCAAGTGCCTCAAGCCCGCCGTCGACATGGCCGCGCAGGCCGGGGACTTCGCCGCCGCCATCAAGCTCGTCAACGGCGCCCTGGGCCGGTGGAACGCGCGCCTCATGCCCGGCGGCATGCATCCCTTCATGGATCCGGCCAAGGAGTCCCAACTCTGGGCCCACGAGGACCGCCGCGTCTACGAGATGTACGATCGCATCTTCGACTGCCGCGGCCATGGCTGGTTCAATATCCAGAGCGTGCATCTCAACCTGCCGTTCGCCAACGACGGCGAGTTCGCGCGCCTGCACAATGCCGTCAGCCTCCTGCTGCCCGTCCTGCCGGCCCTGGCCGCCTCCAGCCCCGTATACGACGGCAGGCACGGCGGCTGGCTGGACGGACGGCTTTTCCATTACGTGGGCAACCAGCGCCGGCTCCCCTCGATTATCGGCGGGATCGTCCCCGAACCCATCGGGAGCGAGGAGGAATACCGGGAGAAGATCCTGGCGCCCATGTACCGCGACATCGCCCCGTTCGATCCGGAAGGGCTCATGGAGGAGGAATGGCTGAATTCCCGGGCCGCCATCGCGCGCTTCGACCGCGGATCCATCGAGATCCGCTGCCTGGACACGCAGGAGCGTCCCCTGGCCGATCTGGCCCTCTGCCATTGGGTCATTTCCGTGTTACGTACCATGCTGGATACGGGGGTCGATCTGCTCGCGGCGCACCGCAAGGTTCCGGCCGGCCTGCTGAAAGCGCTGTTCCTGGATTCGGCGCGTTACGGCATGGCCGCGCGCATCCCGGAAGGATTCCCCAGGGCCGTTTTCGGATTGCCCGAAAAGCCGGGATCGCCGGGATCGCAAGGATTAGAAACGGTGGGGGAGTTCCTGCGCGCCCTGACGCCGCGAGCGTATGGGAGTGGGAGCCGCCCGGAGGCCATCAAGGCCGCGGACTCCGTCTTCGCGCCCGCCCTCGGCATCATCCTCTCGCAAGGGAATCTCGCGGAAAGGATTATGGGCGCTGCGCCCAAACCGAAACTGTACCCGGACGTTTATCGGCGGCTATGCGACTGCCTGGAAGCGGACGAGCCTTTCACGGGCTTACCCTTCACCTGCTGAAAATTCCAGTTTTCCTCTCGGAAACCCTGGCCTTCCACGTCTTCCCCTTGCTGTCGAAAAACCGATCACCTCGTGGCTTTTCCAAAGTCCGCCCCGCCTTTTTTCCGGCCAGGATATTTGTCGTGGGAAGCCTGGATTCGAACCACAATCTTGAGATGATGGACTCGTTTGCCAGTTCCAATGCGGTTTCCCCTGTCATTCGCAATAGGCCGTAGTCCCAATTCAGGTCCCCGTCGGCGGGAACAGGGACTCGAAACGTACTGTCGAACGCATAACGAAAATCATATTTCTCGAAAATGTACCTCACCCAATCCTGCAAATGCGGGGATTGCTCCGGATGATCGTGCTCAGTACTGGAAGAGACCAGAAAAGAAAAATCAAAGATCCAGAATCTGGATTTGGATCCCAGAAAAACGGCGGCACAGGTATCTTCGGGCATATTCTGCAACTTGCTTCCGGGACAGGTAACCGAGCCGAATATATGGGAGTAGATAAGATCGGAAACATAAGATTCGCCCGCAATCGCCAAAGCGGTCCGCTTGGTCATGCATAAAATCCTGTATGAGGGAAGATCCCCATTCCCTGGCACGGAAATCCGAAGCGCGGTGTCGTTTCCATCCCTTAAGTCGTAACGCGTGAAAAGATCGCTGGTCCATTCCATTCGCTTTTCCGTCCCATACGCTTTTCCCGAATCGGCCGGAGGGGTGATTAAAATTATGCTGAAGTAGAGATAATCGGAATCCAATTTGGCACTTAAGGTATCGCAAACACCGAGGCCGGAAAATTTGGGACCCGGGCAAGTGGATGCAACTGCCGCGGCTGCGATTCCAAACAATAGGGACGTAAGCACAGGAAACATCGGATCAGAACCAGGATTTCAGTTTGAAATAGGTCATCATGGCCACCACGCTCAGGACGCAGAGGGCGATGATGCCGAAGAAGGCATGGTGGTGGGTGGACAAGGGCAAATGCACGTTCATGCCGAAGAGGCCGGTCAGGAAAGTGAGCGGCAGGAACAGGGCGGACATGGCCGTCAGGATCTTCATGGTGTCGTTGGTGCGGGAAGACATGGCCGAGCGGTAGAGTTCGAGGGTATTGGCCAGGACCTCCTTATAACTGTTCTGCTCGTCGATGAGGTTGCCCATGCGGTTTTCCGCGTCGCGGAAATAGGGGCGGATGAACGGGCGGATTTGGCGGCAGACGCCCGAGGCCATTTGGGTCAGGATCATCTGTTGCGGGGCCATGGCCAATCCGAGCTCGATGATCTGATCGCGGAGGAAGACGATGCGCTCCAACAGATCCGCTCCGGGGGCGTAAAGGGCTTCCTCCTCCAGCGCCGTGATCAGGTCCTTCTTCTCCTCGATCGCGGGGGTGTACTTGTCGATGAGATGCGAAACGATATGGTACAAGAGTTCGTCCGGGCCCACGTGCAACCGCCCCTTTTCCAGATCCTCCAAGGCCTCCTCGATGCTATGCACCGGGTTCTTGTGGTAGGTGACCAGGTAGGTCTTGGCGATCACCACGTCAATCTCGATGGTCCGGCTTTCCTCCTTGGGAGCGGTGAGGTTGAGCGCATGGAGGGTCACTTGGCTGTAACGGTCGAAGTTGATCAGCTTGGGGCGCGAACTGGCCATATGGAAGTTCTCGAGGACGATGGGATGCCAGCCCATGACGCGCGCAAGCTCGGCTTCGGCCTCGGCGCTCAGTTCGCCCTGGATATCCACCCACAGGAGCTTGGTATCCGGGTCGGTGGCCGCTTCCAAAATGGAAAGCGATTCCACCCGCATGCAGGCCTTGTCCGTCTTGATCAGGTATCCGCGTAAGCCTTCCATCCCTTGGGAGCCGTCCTTTCCGCGTCGCGGTCTGGCGGCCGCACCCGCGGGTAAGTATATAAAATTAGCGCTCCGAACTCGGTTCGCCGGATCCGCTCCGCTTGCTTTGGCGGACTCGTTCCACGAACCCGGATGCTTACGTAGCGCGAGAGTTGCTTGCTATATTTCGACCCGTTCTTTGCCGGGCGGATTACGGATCGTAACGGGCCCGCGCCGGGCTCCGGGAGCGCATCCGCTCCCGATAACGGAAGGCCATAGAGATGCATGTCGAGGAACGCAAGGGACTCTGGTTCAAAACGGTCCGAGCCTATGTGGGGCTGTCCCATCGGCGGCCATGGCTTCCGATCCTGGCGCTTGGCCTTCTCACCTGGGGCGCCACCGTCCTCTCCAAAAACCTGCGCATCGATACGGACCTGCGCGTGCTGCTGCCCAAGGGCACGCCCTCGGTGGTGGCCTTGCAGGAAGCCGAGAAGCGGATGGGCAGCACCGACTTCTTCACCATCGCCTTCCAGGATTCCTCTCCGGAAGCGGTGGCGCGATTCCAGAAGGACGTCGCCGATTCCCTGGCCAAATGGAAGGAAGTGGTTTGGACCCAGTACGATCAGGATCGATCCTTCTTCGAGAAGCATGCCCTGGTCTATATGCCCACCGGGCAGCTCGAGGATTTGCGCGATCGCATCTCGGGAATGATCGGGCAGAAATTCGCGAAGGCCAATCCCCTCATCGAGGATCTGGGCGAGGACTCCGCAAACGGCGCGGGTAGCGCCAAGCCTTCCCTCAAAGGCTGGCCGGATGCGGAAGCGCTCCGGCGCCAGGGGCTCCCCAAGGATTTGGTGGACGCCCTGCTGGCCAAGGTGAGACAGAGGACCGGGGATTCCGCGGCCGAAAAAACTTCCACCGCCGCAGGCACGGAGGCGCCGGCGCGCCCGGACAGCATCAAGAGCCGCCTGATGGGCTGGCAGGAAGAGAAGAAGGTCTGGGTAGGCGTGGTCCTGGCCCAACTGAACCGTCCCTCCACCGATGCCATCTTCGCCAAGGGAATCTTCGAAAGGGGAACCGACCTGATCGCCTCCATGCGGCCGGAGCGTTACAGCCCGGGCATGAAGGCCTTCGTGGTGGGCGCCTACCGCAACTTCAGCGAGATCAACCAGGTCACCGGCGATATCATCACCGCCGGCATCATCTCCTTCGTGCTCATGATCGGCCTCCTCTGGATGTTCGTGCGCAAGGCGGTCAATCTCCTCCTCATCAATGTGCCGCTCTTCGTCGCGATCTCCTGGACCACCGGGGCCACCTATCTCATCTACCAACGCCTGACCTTGCTCACGGCCTTCATCCTGGCCTTGATCCTGGGGCTGGGCATCGAATACACCGTGCACCTCTATTCGCGCTGGGCGGAGGAGAACCGCAAGGGTCTCAACCCCCTCGATGCCATGATCGAGGCCGTCTACAGCACCGGGCGCTCCCTGCTGGCCGGCGCCGCGACCAATATTTTCGCCATGCTCAGCCTGCAGTTGGGCCACTTCAAAGGCTTCAAGGAATATGGCATCGTGATCAGCATCGGCATCACCCTGGCCCTCATCACCACCTGGCTGGTCATCCCGCCCGTGTTCTTCTTCTTCTCGAACCTCTCCGGATGGATCCAGGGAAAGACGAAATCACGCATACTCCTGAAAATCGTCGGCTGGCTGCTTCCCGGTCCCGGCGCGGTGCAGGGGGGCGAACTGCTTCCCGACCTGGGCTGGCTGCGTCCCGGCATCCTCAAGTGGGTGGCCCTGGCCACCTTGATTTTCACCGCGGCCATCTCCTTCGCGCCCCAGGTCCATTTCGAGAACGACTTCGCCAACCTGCGCGGCAAGAGCACCAGCTCCGGCATCAGCTACGGCCGGGCCGTGGGGGCGGGGCGCAATACTTCGCCTTCCATCATCCTGGGGAAGAGCGAAGCGCAGATGCGATCGGTCCATGATTCCCTGGCCATCCGCAGCGGGAATCCCGCCGACAGCATGATGAAGAGTTTCGCCACCATCCAATCCTTCGTCCCGTCCGGGGATCAGCAGGCGCGGCGCCTCAAGATCCTGGAGGAGATCAAGGGCATGCTCGACGCCCGCGCGCTGGAGCGCGTGGACAGCGCTTCCCGAGCCGATCTGGACATGTTGCGCCGATACTTGGAGCCGGGTTCCATCGCCTTCGATTCGCTCCCCCTCTGGGCCCAGCGTTTCATGACCGAGGCGGACGGCAGCCATGGGAAGTTCGGCTACCTCTACGGCGAATTGCATGAGAGCGACGCCTTGGAAAGCGCCAAGTTCCAGAAGCTTTTCGGAACCGTGCCCTCCACGGACGGGCCGGTAATGGTGGCCTCCAGCGGGTTCATCTATGCGGACGTGGTGCGCATGGTCAAGGCGGACGGCGTGCGTCTGGCCATCGTGACCTTCCTGTTCCTTATAGTCATCACCTGGCTGGACATGCGCAATTGGCGGGGCGTGCTCATCACCTGCGGGTTCATCGCCCTCTCCTCCTATTGGACCTATAAGATCATGGGCCTCTTCCACCTGAGGCTCGGCATGTACAACCTGGTGGTGCTGCCGACCATCCTGTCGGTCTCCGTGGACTCCGTCATCCATCTGTACCATCGTCGCCGGGAAATGGGCGCGGGGCGCATCGTGGAACTCTATCGTACCACCGGATCCGCGGTGCTGACGGGGACCCTGAACAATGCCTTCGGGTTCCTGGGCCTATGCTTCGTTTCGCATAAGGGCATGCAGACCATCGGCTTCCTGGCCACCTTGGGCATCGGGACGGGTCTTGTGATCATGTTCACGCTTCTGCCTTGGACGCTGGAAGTACTTTGCCCCCGGGAACCGGTGCAGGAGTAATCCAGGCCCCGGGGACCGGACCGTCACTTCCGGGAAATGAAGGGATTGCCTTCCAGGTAGAATCGCAAGGGGAGATCGGCGGCGACGGAGAGTCCGATTCGGGTCGTAACCTTGATGTTGCCCAAGGAGGGCTTCCCCGCCCGGGGCTTCCCCGCCGGGAGCTTCCCCCCTTGGGGTTTCTCTGCCGGGGAACCCATGGCCGTGGCGGGCAGGATGCGCAACGGGCCCCGCCGCAGATCCGCGCCGTTCTGGGATATGGATATGCCCATGGCGATCACCAATTTTCCCGGGCCACTGCAAAGGTCGCGGGGCTCGGTCCTGCCCCGGCGCTGGGCCATGAGGGGAAGCCCGGCCAAAGGTTCCAGGGCCCGGATCAGGACGGCCTCGCCGATGCCTCGCGGTCCCGTGATCACGTTGAAGCAGTGGTACATGCCGTAGATGAGGTAGATATAGGCCCGGCCCGGCGGTCCGAACATGACTTCGGTGCGCGGGGTCCGCCCCCGGGAGGCATGGCAGGCCGCGTCGTCGCGAAGATAGGCTTCGGTTTCGACGATGCGACCGGCGGCGGTTCCTTCGGGAGTCTCATGCACCATCACGGCGCCGAGCAGGTCGCGCGCCACCGTCACCGTATCGCGTGCATAGAAGGCCAGGCTCAAAGGTTGGGCGGGCTGGGCGGACCTGGCGGGAATAATGCCCGCGTTTCTCATGGCCGTGAATCGTCCTTCACCATTGCCTCGCGGGTTTTCCTCGCCACGGCCCGGAATCGGATCCAATGCGCCATGCCCAATACTCCCAGGACGCAAAGCGTCTCGAAGGCCAATTTGAGCCAGACGGATTCCAGCTTGAACCAATTCGTCATCGCCGGGTCGGTATAGATCATCTCGCCGCCCACCTTGCCGAGCAAGGCCGCGCCCAGGACCAGGATAATGGGATACTTGTCCATGAGCTTGGAAAGCATGGCGCTCGCGAAGACCACCAGGGGGATGCTGAGTCCCAGGGAGAGCCACAACTCCAGGACATCGCCCTTGGACACCCCGGCCACGGCCAGCACGTTATCGAGGGACATGGTGAAATCGGCGACCAGGATGATCCAGACGGCATGCCAGATGGACTCGATCTTTTTCCCATCGGTGGTGACGGCGGCCTCTTCGAGCAGCAGCTTGACCGCGATCCAGAGTATGGTGGCTCCGCCAGCCAGTTTGAGGAAGGGGATCTCCAGGAGATGGGAGGCGATCAAGGTGAAACCCACGCGCAAGAGCACGGCGCCGAGGGTCCCGATGAGGATGCCCTTGGTGCGTTTGCCGGCTGGGAGGGAATGGACGGCCATGGCGATGACCACGGAATTGTCGCCGGAGAGTACGATATTGATCAGGATGATGCTGAGGAGGTTGAGCAAGAAGCTGCCGGTGGAAACCCCTCCGACGGTCGACGTGGCCAGGGCTCCCAGGGAGTCGACGATGCCGGCACTGTCCAACTTTGCTCCCCGTGAACGATGGCGACCGAGCCGCGGCTCGGCGGCATGCATCCGGGCCCAAAGACTTCAAAATATAGAAAAGAACGATTCAAGCCCATTTTGGCTGGCGTCGGTAAAGTTGCCAACTCTTCCCATTAGTCATGGTTTCCCGGTCCCGAAAAGGGTTTATTTTGGTTAAGAGCTTGCCGCCGCCCCCCTGCCGGGTTCCTTCTATGCGGCCGCTGAAAGAAGTACCGATGCGCATTGTGATGATGACCAATACCTATCTCCCGCACGTGGGCGGGGTGGCGCGATCCGTGGAGAGTTTCAGTCAGGGCCTGCGGGAAGAAGGCAATGCCGTGATGGTGGTGGCGCCGGAGTTCCCGGGCATGCCCCACCAGGAAACCGACGTGGTACGGGTGCCCGCCATCCAGCGCTTCAACGGCAGCGACTTCTCCGTGCGCCTGCCGGTGCCGGGCCTTTTGTCCGCGCCCCTGGAACGTTTCCAACCGGATCTGATCCATTCCCATCATCCCTTCCTGCTCGGCGACACCGCCCTGCGCGTGGCCTCGGGACGAGGGCTTCCGCTGGTGTTCACGCACCATACCCTTTACGAGGAATACACCCATTACGTGTCGACGGGATCCGAGAAGGATAGGGGGAGCAAGGGCTCCGAGGCCTTGCGGCTGTTCGCCATCGATCTGTCCACCGGCTACGCCAACCTTTGCGATCACGTGATCGCGCCCAGCCAATCGATCGCGGATCTGTTGCGCCAGCGCGGCGTCACGACCCCGATCTCCGTGGTGCCCACGGGCGTGGATTTGCGGCGCTTCGC
>DAINDC010000185.1:9378-10149 GCA_036732085.1 Fibrobacterota bacterium
CGCTACCACGCGCTCCTCCCGGTGAGGCTCAACCAACGCCCAAAGTGTGGCCGCGGGTCAGGCAATGCGTCCCGCCGCTCCGGCAAGCGCTTCCGGCGGGCCCATGGCATTCCCCCGGAAGCTTTCCTGGTGGGCCATACCGGACGCCTGGCCCCGGAGAAGAACCTGATGTTCCTGACCCGCACCATCGCCACCTTCCTGGCCGCGCGGCCCCAGGCCTGGTTCGTGGTCGCGGGCACCGGCCCGCTCGAAGAGGAGATGCGCACGCATTTCGCCGAACGGGGCGTGCTCGATCGCGTCCGCTTCGCCGGTATCCTCAACGGACGCGATCTGATCGACGGCTATGCCTCCCTGGACGTCTTCGCCTTCGCCTCCCAGAGCGAGACCCAGGGCATGGTCCTGGTGGAAGCCATGGCCGCGGGGGTGCCCGTGGTCGCCGTGGATGCGAGCGGGGTGCGCGAGGTGGTCCAGAACGGCGTCAACGGGCGCAAGCTGGCGACGGAAGACGAGCAGGCCTTCGCCGCCGCCCTCGCCTGGGTCGCGGATTCCGGCCCGGAAACACGCAAGGTACTGGTGACCGGGGCCCGCAGGACCGCGCGCAAGCTGTCGATGACCGCCTCGGTGGAGAAGATTTCCGCGGTCTATAATTCGGTCATCAAGCAGAAGGCCGCCTGGGAAGTCTCGGAGGAGAGCCTCTGGAGCGCGGCCGTGCGCCGGCTGCATGCGGAATGGAAGATCCTGGGCACCTTCGCGCATGCCGCAGGGTCGGCC
>DAINDC010000186.1:0-10138 GCA_036732085.1 Fibrobacterota bacterium
GTTCAAAGCGTCGGCGCTCAACCGTCGTCCCGGTCGGCGATCGTGGGAGCATGCGCAAAGGCATCAGAAGTTCGCCACCGATGCCGGGCAGTCCCCATTAATACGGGGAATTGGCGGTTACAATCCGCCCCTACGCATGGGGCTGGTCCAGGGTCGCTCGGGCCAGCCCTCTATTTTAGCTTCAGCTCCCGTTGCCGGTTCAAGTCGCAACCCTGTCGCATCAAGAGGGATAAAGTCGCAGCAAGGCTTCGGCGGTCTTGTCCCAAGTGAAATCCGCGGCGCGTCTGGTTCCCGCCTCGGAGGCGGCACGTCGGGCTTCCGGATTGTAGAGGAGCTTGGAGAGCGCCGCGCACCAGGCTTCGCGGCCGTTCGCGGGCAAGGTGCCGGAGGCCAGGCCCAAGGTGCCGGGCGGATAGGCGAGCAAGGATTTCATGGGTTCGATATCCGAGGTCAGAACCGGGCAGCCCAGGCGCATGGCCTCCAGGACCGGGATGCCGAAGCCTTCGCGCGTCGACGGAAAAACCAGGGCCAGGGCTTTCTCATAGCAGGATTTCAGAATGCCGTCGCTCGGCGCTTCCAGGATGGTGATCCAGTCGGGCACGCGGCCTTCGGTGGCGGAGAGGGATTTCAATACCAGGTCGCGCTTGCCCACGATAACCCAGTTCAGATGGATGTAGCGGGAACGCAGCATGGCCAGGACATCCTGGGCGAAGGGCAGGTTCTTGTTCGGCGTATCGCCCACGGACAGCACGAAGTTTTCCTTATGCCAGGGCTCGGAAGCCACGGCGTCGAAATGATCGCTGCCGGGATGGACCACCGTGATATTATCCGAGGGCAAACCGCGGAGCATGGCTTCCACCTTGATCTGCTCCGAGTCGACGACCACGCGCCGTACCTTGGCCAGGCCCCGGTTCTGGATGCGGATCCTCAAGGTCTGGCGATAGAATTTCTCGATGGCGGAGGCGTCCTCCGCGAACATATGCCAGTCATGCACGGTGGCGATGCCGCGGTAGCGGGCCAGGATCGGGAAGGAGACCTGCGGCACCGGACCCAGGGCGGTGAAGTTATGGAAGACGGAAACCCGGAGGCGAAGCAAGGCCAGCGGCAGGAAAAGCTGATCCCAGAGCCAGGGCCTTTTCCAGGCGGGGGCGGTGATGAGCACGGGGATTTGCGGCAGCGGATTCTCCCGGTCGGCCATGACCAGGCTGCATACCTCGAATCGATTGACCCGGGATTCGGCCCCTTTAATTCCGGTTGGCCCGGTCGGTCCTGATGGACCGGTCGGTCCTGATGGCCCGGACGGTCCTGAGGGACGGTACTGCAGTACCGGGCCCGGTTTCCGAACGGGCGCCTATGCGCCGGGCCAGTTCCAGAGTGTACCGGCCGATGCCCTTGCCGGCATAACCGCATTGGAGAGGGCGCAGATCCAGGACCACGATCCGGGGGCGCCGCCATAAGGTAGTGAGGGACAGGATGGAGAATTTCAACGGGTCGGCCTAAGTTAGTTGCTCCTAAGAATAGCCAAAAAACCTCAATGAAGTTGTCGGAATAGGAAATGCCGGCGGTTTTTGTTTAATTTATCCGGGCCGTACTCTTTAATATTAGAATCGAAGCATCATGATCAAAGTCGCCGCCATCGAAGCGGATTCGGACGCCGAGCGGGCGGGTATTCTTCCCGGCGATAAAATCCTCAAGATTAATGAGGAGGAAGTCCGCGATCGATTGGATTTCGAGTTCCATCGGAGCGGCGAATTCCTCGAGTTCGAGATCATGCGCGGCGAGAACGTCATGCGCGTGGGCGTGGAGCGCGAACCGGGAACCGTCCTGGGCATCGAGCCCGAGGTGATGAAAATCCACCTCTGCAAAAACAACTGCGTCTTCTGCTTCGTGCACCAGACCCCCAAGGGCATGCGCCGATCCCTCTATGTCAAGGATGAGGATTATCGCTACTCCTTCCTCGACGGCCATTTCACCACCTTGTCGAACATGAAAGAAAGCGACTGGCGGCGCGTGCTCGACCAGAAGCTTTCCCCCATCTATGTTTCCGTCCACTGCACCGAGCCGGTGATGCGCGCCAAGCTGCTCAAGAACGATAAGCTGGAGCCGGTGATGGAACGGCTGGCCTGGCTGCGGAAGCACGGGATCGCCTTCCATACCCAGATGGTCATCATCCCGGATTGGAACGACAAGGAGTTGCTCGAGCGATCGCTTTCCGAATTGCGGCCGTTCTTTCCGGATCTGCTTTCCATTTCCGTGGTCCCCATCGGCCTCACGGCCCATCGCCAGAACCTCCCCGATCTCCGCCTCTTCACGCGCGAGGACGCGCTCGATTGCCTGGAACGCGTGGAACGCCATGGCCGGGAAGTATTGGCCGAGACCGGCGAGATGTTTATCTTCCCTTCGGACGAACTGTATGTCCTGGCCGGCGTGGAAGTGCCCCCGGCCGAATTCTACGGCGACTTCAGCCAATACGAGAACGGCGTGGGGACCTTGCGCACCTTGATGGACGATTTCGCACGCGAGCTCCCCTACCTGCCGCGCGCGCGCGCCGACTGGGAAATCACCGTCCTGACCGCGGCCCTCGCGGAGCCGACCCAGCGCCGGCTGCTGGACACCATGAAAAAGGAAAAGGGCCTCCAGTCCGAGCTCATCACCTGCGAGAACCTGACCTTCGGCGCCTCCGTGACGGTGACGGGCCTCCTCTGCGGCAAGGATTTCGCCGCGGCTCTCGAGAAGAGCGTGGGAAAAGGGCCGGTGCTCATCCCGCCCAACAGCCTCAACAAGGACAACCTCTTCCTCGACGATATGAGCCCATCCGACCTGGAGAAGCGTTTCGGCAGGAAGGTCATGGTCCCCAACAGCTTCCGGGAATACTTCCCCCTCTGATGTCCTCCGCGCGCGCCATCCTCCGGTTCCGAAATGTCGCGGCCTTGGCGCTGGGCCTTTCCCTTTCGATTGGCGCCGCCCTGTCCCGCGCGGAACAAGCCCCGGCGGATACCACTTCGAACCCCTCCGCCACGCCGCCCGCCTCCGGCGCCAAGCCTTCCCCCGTGGCCTCTCCCGTAGCGCCCCTGATACCTATGCCCGCGGGCGCCTCCGGGAAACCGGACTCCTCGGGAGCCAAGGCCGCGGCGCCGTCTCCCGCCGCCGAAACGCACGCGCCCAAGGCCGCTGCGGCCATGAGGCGGGCCCAACCCGTCGATATCGACAGCTCCGAGGATTTCGAGGAGCCGCCCAAGCGTATCCCGGATGTTACCGGCCCGGTTTTCCTGGAGGTCCGATCCATCCCCTATCCCAACGGCGCGATCTACGTGAACCGCGGCATCACCGGATCCTTCCTGGGCGGCAAGCACCAGAATCTGGGCGAGGCCCAGAGCCTTTTCCAATGGCAGGGCGAGCTCGGCTATTTCTACACCCCCAGCTTTTCCGGAGGGTTAGCCTTCAGGATCACGGCGGGCGAGCCGTCGAATACCGCCCAGAAAGTCCGCAACCGGTATTTCATTCAGGCCCGCTATCACAAGGCCTGGAGCACCACGGCCTTTTATATCGGACCGCAAATCGGCTTGGACAATCTCAATATCCTGAACGACCGCGTGGATACCGCGGCCCGGACGGGAGCCCTCACGAAAGCCATTCCGAAAGCCATCAATCCCACCAATGCCAGCGTGGGCCTGGACCTGGGCAGCGGATGGAAATTCTCCCGCTGGGTGGGCGCGACCTTGGGAGCCAACTTCGAATATTCCCTGGTAAGCGAAGAAGGCCAAGCCAATGCCTTGAACCTGCATATCAATCCCGGATTCGCCGTGGACATCCTTTCTTTCAGCGACGGTCTCCGCGAGCTGGTCCCGGCCATGTATCTGGTGGTGGAATTGCAGGGCGGATACCTGCTTTTCGAGAAAAACCGGTATCGGACCGACCGATCGGCCATCCTGGGAATCAGCCTGGCCTTCTAACCCTGACCAAAACGGCCCCGTAGCCAGGCCCCCTGAGGCCCGGTGAGCCGGGCTCAAGGCCATGCTCCCAAGGCCCCAGGGCAAGCCTGTGGGGCGGCCTGGTCCCGGGGACCCCAGTGCAGTCTGTGGGGCGCCGGGTCCCTTGCAGATGTCCAATAAATTTGATACTTTACGCCTCCCCGATCCCTGCGTTTTCCACGCGGCGGACGGGTCAACATCAACCTGTTCCGGGCACCTGACCGGGACCCCGGCAATTCGCTTTGCGGATTGCTAGCCCAAAGGAAGGTAAAATTGGCAAAACCTTATGAAACCGTCGTCGTCGTGGACGCCATGATTCCCGACGAAAGCATCGCATCCGAGTTCGATGCGATCGCGAAGCTCATCGAGACCCAGGGCAAGCTCCTGAAGCTCGATCGCTGGGGCAAGCGCAAGCTCGCCTACACCATCCGCAAGCGCACCCATGGCGAATACGCCGTGTTCTACTACGAGGCGGCCGAAGGCCTCCCCGCCGAGATCGACAAGCGCTTCCGCATCAACGAGAACATTCTGCGGTGGCTCACCGTAGCCGATTCCCCCATCGGCATCCCCGCCGACAAGGTGGAAGGCGAAGTCGCCCCGCAATTGGCCGAACCGGCCCACACCCATGCGCACTCGCGTAAAGGAGACGACTAATGGCCGAGCGTAGGGAAAAAGACGGGAAGACCAAACGGAAGAAAATCTGTTACTTCACCGAAAACAAGATCAAGTTCATCGATTACAAGGACGACAAGCTGCTCCGCAAGTTCGTGAACGAGCGCGGCAAAATCGTATCCCGTAAGATATCCGGCACCTCCGCCGTATACCAGCGTGAGCTCGCCATCGCCATCAAGCGTGCGCGACATCTCGGCATGCTGCCCTTCGTCTCCGAGAACATGCGCTAGCGCATAGGAAAGGCAAAGGAAGAAATACCATGGAAATCATTCTCAAAGAAGACGTCCAGAATCTCGGCAGAGCTCTGGAACTCGTCAAGGTAAAGACCGGATACGCCCACAACTTCCTGTTCCCGCGCGGGATGGCCGTCCTGGCCACCCTCTCCGCGAAGAAGCAGGTCGCGGCTGATCGCGAAAAGATCGAAGAACGCTATCGTCAGGAGAAGAAAGTCTTCCAGGCCCAGGCCGACAAGATGAGGGACCTCTCCCTGACCATCGCGGCCAAAGTCTCGGACGGCGAGAAGCTGTACGGTTCCATTCAGGCTTCCGATATCTCGGCCAAGCTCAAGGATGCCGGCTACGATATCGACAAGCGCCATGTCTTGCTGGCTGAACCCATCAAGCAGTTGGGCATGTATACCTTGAAGGTCCAATTGCACAAGGAAGTGGAGACCAAGATCAAGCTTTGGATCATCTCGGATGAGTCCAAGTAATACGAATTCGGGCGATGCCGGCCATGCTTCAGGCATGACCGGCGTTAACGGTTCCGCCGGCAACGGTGGGGCCGCCGAAATCGTGGTCCTGGGCGCCAAGGGGCGCATGGGCCAGATGGTGCTGCAGGCTTGCGCGCAGAAGATGAGGGCGAACCCCGCATCCCTGCGCGTCGTCGGCGCCGTAGAATCTTCCGCTTCCCCCTATCTCGGTCAGAAGACCGGTGTGGACGGCATTGATGTCGTCTGCACCGATCAATTGGAGCCGCTGCTCCATCCCGGCGTCATCGTCATAGACTTCACCTCTCCGCAAGCCTCGCTGTCCGCTCTCGCAGCGGTCAAGCGCAAAGGCGCGGCCCACGTGCTTTGCACCACCGGCCTTACACCTGAAGAAAAGAAAATCGTCATGGAGGCTTCGTCTTCCGTGCCCATCGTCTACTCGCCGAACATGAGCATCGGGGTCAATCTCATGTTCAAGATCACGGAGATGGTAGCCAAGGCCTTAGGCGATGATTTCGACGTCGAAATCATCGAGGCGCACCATAACCAGAAGAAGGATTCCCCCAGCGGCACCGCCTTGGGTTTCGCCGAAGCCGTGGCGCGGGGCCATGGCGTGGAACTTTCCGCGAAAGCGAACTATGGCCGCGAAGGCCTGGTGGGCGCGCGGCCCAAGGGCGAGATCGGCATCCATGCGGTCCGGGGCGGGGACATCGTCGGCGATCATACCATCCTCTTCGCCGGGGACGGCGAACGCATCGAGCTTAAACATATGGCGCATAGCCGCCAGACCTTCGCCCAAGGCGCCGTCAAGGCCGCCCTTTTCCTTCACGGAAAACCGGCCGGCATTTACAATATGTTTGACGTCTTGAGTTTGTAGCGCGAAGACCAAACGCCCTGGGGCCCGGCCTCGCAAGGCCGTTCCCTGAAGTCCCGATACCCTTTTTCTTGGCCGAGTCCGGGCGATGTAATGGCTAAGTCTTGGCCATGTCCTGGCCGTGATTTCCGAGCGCGTAGCGTGGTTTCCGATTTTGAATTTATTGTACATTAAGACACACTCTGACCGGGGTAGGCCTTGCATAGAACCAATTCTGTTACCTTCGCCCTCGCCCTTTCCCTAACCGCTTTCCTGGCCACGACCCTGACGGCCGCGACTCCGGCCGCTCCCGCTCCTGCCATCGTCGCGGCGCCGGTCAAGGACACAGCCAAGGTCGCAAGCAAGGTGCCGGTGTCGGCTCCCGCGCCAGCCAAGGATTCAACTAAGGCGGCAAACCCGACGGTCATGGCCAAGGACTCAGTCAAGCCGGCTGCGCCTATCGCCAAGGATACCGCCAAAGCCCCAGCGGCCACCGCCGCTCCGGCGGCCACCGCCGCTCCGGCGGCCACCGCCGCTCCGGCGGCCACCGCCGCGATGCCGACTCCGGTCGCGGTGCCGGCAAAGGATTCCGCCAAGGTCGCCGCGGTAGACTCCGCCGCGGCCGATTCCTCCGCCGCCGATTCCACCAAGGCCGGCAAGGCCAAGAAGCGCAGGCGCATCGTGCGCGAAACCACGGTCAACTCCATTGACGAGCTCAAGGGCCGATACCGCTCGCCCAAGCGGGCCATGTTCATGTCGCTCCTGGTGCCGGGGTTGGGTCAGGCCTATGTGGGGCAGCATTGGGTGAACTATACCCGCGCAGCCGTTTATCTCCTCACCGATGTGGCGCTGGCCTATGGCTGGCACTACTACGTGGTGGACAAGCAGGACGCGCAGATAGCCAAGTACCGGAAGTTCGCGGATCAGAATTGGAGACAAGCCCGATACGAGGATCATCTGGGCGACATCAAGGTGAGCCCGTTCGAGAAGGACCGGTTTGATCTGGTCAATCCGCATCGGCAGTCCTATTGCGAGGCCGTCCAGAATCGCGAGACCGGCAAGGGCAACGATCTGTATGCGGGCTGCCTGGAAGGCAATCCCAACAGCGGCACCTACCAGGCTTTCAAGAACGAGTACCGGGACGATACCTGGAGCGTGGATTCGATTTCCAACCGGCGCGCGCAATTCGTCGACCCGCATCAATTCTATGAGATCCTCGGCAAGGAAGTGGAATTCATTCAGGGTTGGAACGATGCCACCAATATCGAATTGACCGCGGACTCGACCTTCAGCATCATCGGCGCCGGAGGCACGCCCCTGACGGACGCCAACGGCAAGGCGCTTCCGGCTACCACGCCCATGCAGCAGGAATACATCTACATGCGCGCCAAGGCCAATGATTATGCCCGCATGCAGGCCTACTTCCTGGGCGGCATGGTCGTGAACCATCTCGTATCGGCCCTGGACGCCGCCCTGACGGCGCACTACCACAACAAGTCGCTTTACCAGACCGAGGTGCGGTGGTGGGATCGCGTCCACATGGATGGCGGGTTGGCCTGGCAAGGCCTGCTGCCTTTGACCACGGTGACGGCCCGCGTCACCTTCTAAGGGACGCATGCCCGCCTACCCCCTACGTATCATGAAAGTTACCTCCAAGCCCTGGGCAGCCGCCTTGCTCGCCGCCAGCCTATTAGCCGTGGCCCCTGCCAGAGCCCAGGAAGGCGGGCCCCAAGGCTCCGGAATCCCTTTGGAAAGCCCGGACGGCCCCGGCGCTACGCCGTCGGTGGAAAGTACGCCTGCGCTGGATAATGCGCCCGCGCCTGCCGACAGTTCGGGACCCGGGGATTTGGTCATCGAGGTCGATCCCAAGCAATCGCGGAACGCCCACAAGTCCCTGCCCCTGGCCATGCTCCTCTCCGCGGTCCTGCCCGGCACGGGCGAGTATTACCTCGAGGACAAGGGCCATGCCAAGGCCTTCCTGTTGGTGGAAGCCGGATTCTGGGCCTCCCTGTACGTCGCCTTCGTGGCCCAGGACAGCTACCTGCAGAGCGCGCGCAATTATGCCTCCGATTTCGCCGGCATCGATGCCGGAGGGAAAGGGGAAGGCTTCCTGAATACCATGGCCAGCTACCGTTCCTACCAGGAGAAACAGCACCGGCAGGACAGTTACGAGCTTTCCCAGATCCTCTCCGGCAAGCGCGATCGGGACTACGACATTCCCATGACCGCGGCGAACGATTGGGATTTCGGGAGCGCCAGTAACCCGCAGAATACCCGTAACTGGAACACCTTCCAGTCCACCCTGCGCTATTACCGGGCCTCCAAGGTCGCAGTCTCCTTCGCCGTCGGGGCCCTGGCCTTCGATCGCCTCCTGTCCCTGGCCAATACTTTGCATGTCTACAAGCGCACCAGCGCCAAGGGCCTCAGCCTGCGGGTCCTCCCCGAGTTCGGTCCCGAATCGGCCGGAACCCGGCTCTCGGTCAATTTCTAGACCGCCGCCTCAACCGCATCCGTCATAATCCGCTCGTACCGTGGCACTTTTCACAAAGTGCGCGCTGGGTGGCGCTTCCGTAGGGGTTGGGGAGAGGATAGGATCCGGATTGGACGCCGTCCTGGGAGAGGAAGGTCACGTTGAAATCCCAACGTCCGGAATGCGGGGCCGAGGAGGCATGGGCCCGATGGCAGGACAGACACATCACGCGGCTGTTTCCGGAAGGGCCGTTGGTGCCGGTGGTGGTCGCCGCAGCGTCCTCGAAGGGCACCTGGGCCAGATAGGCGGTCGCATAGGCGCCGCCGGTCGGATTGTCGGTCCCATTGTAAACGGCGTAATTATTGGCTATGCCCCCGCCCAGCTCCTTTCCGGCGGTATGCTTGAAGGGGGACGTATACCCATAGCTGCTTTTATCATGGAAGTTACCATGGCAATTGCTGCACCATTCGCTCATGCCACGCCGATAGGCCGTATGGTTGCCGTTATTCTCCGCGCTGGCGTCCGTGACGGGTAGGCCCAAGGCTACGGGAGCGGGGCTGGTGAAGGTGTAATTGCCTTGCGGGACATTGCCCACTCCGTAGAGCATGCGGAAGCTGGAATTCCCGTGCGGGTTGTGGCAACTGGTGCAGGACATGACCGAGGAGGGATAGCTGCCGCCGGGGGAGCGCGTTACGGTCGCGTCGGGAGCAAGGCCGTGGCCGGGGGCATTGAGATTATGGCCCGCGGCATAGCCCGGAATGGGATTGATCGCGCCCTGGCTGCCGTCGTTCAGGTTGTCCTCCTTGAGGAAGATGAAATTGCCGCCGCCTTTGTTGGGAGCCGGGCTCAGCGGGGAATTCGCGAGCAGGGAGCCGTTGCTCGTCGCATGGCAATTGAGACAGATGTCGCTGGGGTATTGGGAGGTCAGGAACCAGGAATCGCCATTAGGATGGTCCGGATCGACCTTCATGCCGTCTTCACTATTATGCACGGTATGACAGCCTTTGCAATTGGCCACGCCGCCTTCATGGAAAGCGGAAACCTGTCTGGTTAAGCCTGCCGCAAGGATAAGCAAGGCCGTTGCGAATCGCATCAATGTCCTGATTTACGGTGTTTTACGGAGTGATAGTTTCCGAAATAGATTCTGGCCAAAATATACAGAATTCGGCGCGATGATGCCGGATATAAGCGGGCCCCGATTGCGTCCTGTGAGGGGGTGTAGCGGGCGCCAGAAATTGTCATTAATGCCAGAAACCGGCGCTGTTACGGGAAAGCCTTCCTGGCCTCAGGACCCAGCGGCTTCAAGAAGCTGCGACCTCAGGAAGCTGCGACCTCACGAAGCCGGGCCGTCATAGGCGTCCTTCACATGGCACTTGTTGCAGAGCGAGCGCTGGCTGGGGCTGCCATAGGGGTTGGGCAGTGCATGGGCCCCTGACTCTACGCCGTCCTGGGACAGGTAGGTC
>DAINDC010000187.1:0-10027 GCA_036732085.1 Fibrobacterota bacterium
ATTCCATCGCGTCCAAAAACACCTTGCTCGAACTCTATGGCAAATACCCGTTCAACTTCTACGGCCATTTGGCCCGGCAGACCTTGGTCGCGCGCGGGGCCTGGGTGGATAGCCTCGAACCTTGGAAGCACTTCTCCCCCTCGACGCCCGAAGGCGTCAAGGCCTGGATGAAGGGCGAGATGACCGGCTATCGCGAGCGGCTCGACAATGATTTCGAAAGCGGATACCTGGGCGTCGGCAAATTGCTGCAGTTCAAGCTCGATACCTTGGCCATCCTCACCCTGCGGACCATCCCGGCCAAGGTCAAGGCCAACCCCTGGTACCTGTATATCTATGCGCGCATGTTCCGGAACCGGCAGCTCTGGCGCGAGGCCTATCGCCTGGGCCTGCAGCTCAGCTACAAGATCGGGCCCGATAAATGGGGATCCGCGCCCAAGGAAGTCCTCCGCCTGATCTTCCCGCGGCCCTATGAAGGCCTGGTCCAGAAGTACGCGGCCAAGCGCGGATTGGATCCCGCCTTCGTCTATGCGCTGATGCGGCAGGAGTCCGGCTTCGATAGGGAAATCAAATCCGGCGTCGGGGCCGTGGGCCTGATGCAATTGATGCCCGCCACGGGCAAGAGCGTCGCCAAGAAGGAACGCTGGCCGCGCTTCGATCCCTATAGCCTGGCGGATGCGGATATCAATATCAGCCTGGGCACGGCATATCTGAAGGATCTCAAGAAGGATTATCGGGACAACCAATATTTCGTGCTGGCGAATTACAATGCGGGTCCGGAGGCCGCGAAGCGTTGGCAGGCGGCTTCCGCGGACAAGACCTTGGAGATGACCGTCGAAGACATCAGTTATTGGGAAACCCGCGACTATGTCAAGAAGGTGATGGGGAATTTTTGGACCTACCGGATGCTTTGGAACAACCGATCCAGATTGAGCGGCCGGACCGCGTCCCGCTGAATCGATTCAGGAGTCCGCGCGCCGCGCTTCCGGATTTAGGTGAGTCCGAGCTCCGCCCCGATCGCCTCCGCATCTTGCTAATTTATCCTCCATGCGCCCACTCCTTTGGATCCCGGGCCTGGCCACGATTTTCCTGGCCTGGGCCAGCGTTTCGTCCGCGGGTGTATCCCCGGTCAGCGCGGCCGTCGTGGCTGCTCCGCAGGCGAGCGCGGATAGGAACCCGGCCGGAGAAAAATGCTGGTCGGTGGCGCGCCTCAAGTACGGCGGCGGCGGGGATTGGTATGCCGGTCCTTCCATGCTGGTGAACCTGGGCAAGCGATTGCATGCCGACCTGGGCCTGCAAGCCTGTTCCGAGGACCAGTCGGTGGGGCTCCTGGATGGTAACCTGTACGATTACCCCATCCTCTTCATGACCGGTCATGGCAACGTGGCCTTCGCCGAGGAGGAACGGAAGATCCTGCGCGAATACCTGTTGCGCGGCGGGCTGCTCTTCGCCGACGACAACTATGGAATGGACACCTCCTTCCGCCGCGAGATGAAGATCCTTTTCCCCAATCATCCCCTGACGCCCATGGGCCTCAAGCATCCGGTCTTCAGTTCGTTCTATAAGTTCCCGCAGGGCCTGCCCAAGATCCATCAGCATGACGGCAAGCGCGCCACGGCCTACGGAATTGCGGTCGAGGGCCGGACCGTGGTATTCTACAGCTATGAAAGCGACCTGGGAAACGGATGGGAAGATCCGGAAACCTACAAGGATCCCATCGAACTCCATGAGGCGGCCTTGCGCATGGGCGTGAACGTGGTCGCTTGGTTCCTCCAGGGCGCGAGGGTAGGCACGGCCCCTTAGGAGGGTGCCGATCGGGAACCCATATGTCTGAACCGATGGACGCGCTGCGCGGCATTCCCGGCCTGCTCTCCCGCCAACGCAGGGCCAAGGCCATCGCCGCCACCTTGCGGACGGGTTGGATCCTCGCCGCGTTCCATGCCGGTTACCTGGCCGTGCTCGGCTGGCTGTCGCTCCGTTATCCGCTCTCGCCGCATTGTCTCACCGCCATGGCCTGGTCCTTCTCCCTATATGCCATTTTGCCCTTCTGCTTTTGGTACTACCATGGCGCGGCCGGCAATGCGGCCGAAAAAGTGGCGCGAGAGTTGGACCATGCCAATCCGAGCGCCCCCGATCCTTTCCGCACCAGCCTCTCCCTTGAGAACCATGGCGAGGAAACCCTCCGGGATCTGGATCGGCTCTATGCCATTGCGCTCCCCACCATGGTGCTCCCGCGACCCGCCTTCCTGCCGCGCGGCCATCTCCTCGCCCTGATCCTGGGAGGACTGGCCCTGACCGCCTCCGCCATCCTCACCCGCCAGCCAGGCGAATTTTTCCGCCGCATCGCCTCGCCGTGGTCCGTCCTCGAGCACCTGCCCATCTTGCGCTTCCAATGGGAGGATCCGCGACTGGTACTCGCTGCCGGGGACACGGTGCGGGTCCATGGAACGGTATTGCATGCCCTTCCCGGACAAACCGTTTTCGCCTATGTGCAAACCTCGGTCGGGGAAACGCGTTACCCGCTCAGCATCTCCGCGGGCGGCGATTTCAATTTCAGTTCCGGTCCCGTGGAAGGCGACCTCGACTTGCATTTCGCGGGCGACAACGGGCATAGCCCCTCGCTGCATTTCCGGGTGCTGCCGCCTCCCTTCCTCTCGCGCCTGCAAGCCGTCCTGGTCCCTCCGGGGTATACGCGGCTGCGTCCGGATACGTTACCGCCCGGCGTGGCCCGTTTCCCGGTCCTGCCCGGCACGCGCGTCACCTGGATCCTGGAGTCGGATCGGCCCCTGCGTCGGCTCGGGTTCGTCTTCCGCGATGAGGACTCCCTTGGCGGCGGCCCGGGCCATGGTGCATCCGGACGAGGTAACGTAGAAGATACCCTGGAACCCGGTCGCGCGGGAAGCGGAGGCTTGGAGAGCGGACGCGCCTTCACCATCGGCCGCGAGGTCCGCCGGCCCTTGGACTACTCCTTCTGGCTCGAAGACCGCGAAGGCATCCGGTCCCAGCCTTCCACTCCCAGCCGCGTGGATCTGATCCCGGACCTACCCCCCGAAGTGGATCTGGTCACGCCCGCGGAGGATGCGGCTTTGGATCGCGACGCCAAACTGCCCTTGGCCTTCCGCGTGAAAGATGATTTCGGCATCACCTCCCTGCGCATCGCCTACCGGATCCTGTCGGACGGGAAGGTCAGTTCGGAAGGCCAGCGGGACTGCCGGGATTGGCTGAAGCTGGCCCGCGCCGGTTTGGTCGAGACCGTTTGGGATCTGGGCGGCCTGCATCTGCGACCGGAGAATACGGTGGAGTTCCATTTCGTCGCCGTCGACAACGATACCGTGAACGGGCCCAAGACCGGCCGATCCGCGGTGCGCATCCTCCGCATGCGCTCGCTCCAGGAAGTGCTCGCCGCCACCCGTCAGAGGGAACAGAGCGCAGAAACAAACATCAAGAGCGCGCTGCAACGCGAGCGGCAATTGGAGAGGAAGCTGGAACGCGAGAACCAGGCTCCCCGCGAGGAAGGCCCGCCCATGTTGGCCGAATACGAGATCAACCGCATCATGGTCGAGGATCCGCAGGAAAATCTCCGCCGCACCGAGGCCACCTTGGCTTTATTGCAACAGACGGTGGAACGCCAATCCAAGCAGAATGCGAACCGCAATGAGGACTCCAAGAACCAAGTCCGGTCCGGTCCCAGCAACCATGAGCTATCCCAGGTCCAGGCCAGCGCCAAGGAATTGCAGGAGACGCTCAGGCGCAATGAGCCGTCCATGCCCCATGGCAACCAGGGCTTCCTTCCCTTGGAGGAACGGAAAAAGAATCTGGAAAATCTGATGAAGAGCCAGAAGGAACAGTCCGATCGTTTGGCCGCGCTGAAGGAGAAGCTCGATAAGACAGGTAAGGACAAGAGCGGTAAGGATCAGGCCCAGCTGGATTTGCCCAAGAGCCGGGTCGAGGATCTGTCCAAGGAGTTGAACCGGAACCTGGCCAATCAGGCCGATTTGCAAAAGCTGCTCCAGGATCAGGCGGCGCAGGCCAAGGCGAAAAGCGATATGATGGATCAGGCCATCCAGGAACAGATGCGCATGGCCCAGGATATGAAATCCGCTTCCGAGGATATCCAGAAGAACGTGGAGCAAGGGGCCAAGAACGGCATGCTCTCCCCGGAACTTTTGGAAAAGATGAAGAAGGTCGACCAGTTGATGCGCGAAGTCCTGCCGGATAGCCTGCGGGAGATGCTGCAGAAAAAACTGCAAGGGCAGGAAGTCGATCAGGAGGAATTGAAGAAGCGGTTGCAGGAAATGCTTTCCAAGCAGGCCGAACTCAGCGAGAACCTGAATCGGGCCCTGGCCATGTTGGAGCAGCTCCGCGATCGCAAGCGCATGCAGGAGTTGAAGCAGTCCCTGGCCGAGTTGAAGTCGCGGGAAGAGGCCTTGGAGAAAAGCCTCAAGGCCGGTGAAGCCGGATCACCTCAGGATGCGGAGCAGAAATCCATCCAACAGGAGACGCAGAAGTCTCTTGCCGATTTCGCGGCCCAAGCTGCGGCCAAGAAATCCCTCCAGGACGTGAATAAGAAAATGGCGGCCGGGCCGGTCCAGAAGGATATGCAGGCGGTCCGGGATGCCTTGGCGTCCAAGGCCAAGAGCAAGAGCAAGTCCGGTCCGGGCTCGCCTGCGTCCGCCGCTGCCGCTGCCTCCGCTTCCAAGTCCGCCGCCTCGGCCTCGGAGAAGCTGGGGGAGATGTCCGAGTCGCTTGGAGAAGCCATGGCGGGAATGGAAAACTCCATCGACCTGGGCGAGGCCCAGGATCTCCTCCAGGAATCCCTGGCCCTATCCCGATTGCAGCTCCTCATCCGCAGCGGATCCGCCCAGCGGTTGGCGGAAGGCTGGGATGCGGAAGAGGCGGCGCTCTATGGCAAGGTGGCCCAGACCGCGCAATGGCTGAACGAGAGGGTCAAGGTCATGGCCGCCAAGATCCCGTTCATCGGATCCGCCATGCTGGCCGCCTCCCGCGGCCTGGCGAGCGCCTCGCGCGAGGCCGCGAAGCAATACTCCTGGGACATCGGCGAACAGGCCCTCAAGCAAAACCAGAATCTCTCGCGTGAACTCATGAAGCTTCTCAAGATGGCGCAGTCGGGGTCCGGCCAAGGCAGCGGATCCGGATCGGGCTCCGGTTCCAGCAACCCCGGAGGTTCCGGCCAAGGCCAGGGGGAAGGCGATATCTCCGGACAACTGCAAGGCATGAGCGGCAAACAGATGGCCATCAATCAGGCCACCTATCAACTCTTGCGATCGATGTTGGAAGGCCGGCAACCCGGAGCGGGGAAGAGCGGCAAGGGCGAAGGTAGCGGCCAGCCAGGGGAAGGCAAGAACGGAAAGTCGGGTCAAGGCCAAGGCCAAGGTGAAGGCCAAGGTGAAAATCAAGGCGACGGTCAGGGCCAGGGACAAGGAGAAGGCCAGAGCCAAGGCGAGGGCCAAGGCACCTTGCCCGGGATGGCCAATCAGCAAGGCGAGCTGGGGGAAAACCTCGAGACTCTCGCCGAAAAAATTGGGGAAGAAGGCGGCGGCGCCCAGAAGTTACGGGGGCTGGCGGATCAGGCACGCAAGCTGGAAGAGGATCTCCGCCAAGGCCGCATCTCACCGGAAGATTTGCGCAACCGGCAGGAACGCTTCCAGTCCAGGTTGCTCGAAGCGGCCAGCGCCATGCAGGAGCGCGGTCAAAGTGAAACCCGTCAGGCGGAGACCAGCCGCGGCAATCCGACCCAAGTCGCCGATGCGCGCAAGGCGCCGGATGAGGCCAAGCTCATCCAACTCCTAAGGGAGGCCCGTAGAAGCGCCAAGGGGCTATCTTTGACCGAGGCCCAGCGGAAATACCTGGATGAGTATTATGAGAGCCTGTTGACCCGCTGAGAAGGGAAATCGGATGAGGCTTTGGACATGGATTGATGCGCGCATGGTCCGGTTAGGCATGTCCTTCCTGGTCTTCCTCCGTTTCTCCCTCGACATGTTCCTCAGCCTGCCTTCCGTCTTCAGCAACTTCCATACGGCCGTGGATCAGATGTACCTCATCGGCATCACCTCCGTTCCTTTGGTCGGCCTCACCTCCATCTTCACCGGCGCCGTGGCGGCGTGGCAGGCCGCCTACAACTTCGCGGACTATGTGCCCCTGCGCTATGTCGGGACCGCCGTGGGAAAGTCCGTCATGCTGGAAGTGGGACCGGTGCTCACGGCCCTGGTGGTTTCCGGCCGGGTGGGCGCCGCCATGACCGCCGAGCTGGGTACCATGGCGGTCACCGAGCAGCTCGATGCCATGAAGGTCCTCGATCTCAATCCCTTTCGCTTCCTGATGGCGCCGCGCCTCCTGGCCGCCATGGTCATGCTGCCCATGCTCACCATCTTCAGCTCCTTCATCGCCATCCTGGGCGCCCTCCTGGTGGTCACGGTCTTCAAAGGCCTGTCGCCCGAATCCTTCTTCTACGGCGTCCGCCTTTTCTATACCAACTGGGATATGTTCGTCGGCATTCTCAAATCTTTCGTTTTCGGCATCATCATCTCCATGTTCGGTTGCTTTTACGGATACACGAGCACCCATGGCGCGGAAGGCGTCGGCCGGGCCACCATGGCTTCGGTAGTGGCGTCGAACGTATCGGTGCTCATCTCCGGGTTCCTGATTTCTAACTTTCTTCTTAGATAAGACCCGGGGTGGGTTGATGCGAAGAAGGGGTTAGGGTTTAGGGGCTAG
Organism: Fibrobacterota bacterium; assembly: GCA_036732085.1. Taxonomy (GTDB): domain Bacteria; phylum Fibrobacterota; class Fibrobacteria; order UBA11236; family UBA11236; genus Chersky-265. The sequence continues at coordinate 6,733 of DAINDC010000187.1, forward strand.
GGTAAAACAAGATAAAGACGGGCGACGTATCGCTCTCTTGGAGCGGCGTACCGCTCTCTTGGAGCGGCTGGGTTTATCTGGCAGGGCATTCTTTGCCGCATCGATGGGTCCCAATTGACCCGGAGGCGCTCCGGGGCTTACCCTATCCCCGGACAACTCCGACACCGCGCAGAACCCCCAGCCCGAATCCCAACATCGTCGAGACGCTTTCGAACCCCAGTTAAAAAATCCAGGGAGCCCAAATGATCCAGCGATACCACACCAACCTCGGCATGCAGGGCGATTTCGTGGACTCCCTCCGGGAATGCTACAACCGGCGCGAGCCCGGAGAGCGCATCACCTCGGTGAAGGCCGTGCTCGCGCGCCATCGCGATCGGATCCGCAGCATCAACCGCGGCGGCATCTCCGGGACGGACACGGTCCGGTTCATCAGCGAGATGGCGGATACCTTGATCCGCGTCATGTGGGATCAATTGGAGATGACCCAGCCCAATGATGCCAACTTGGTGGCGGTGGTGGCCGTGGGCGGCTATGGCCGCATGGAACTCTGTCCCCAATCGGATATCGATCTCCTCATCATCACTTCCGAAAAACCGTCCAAGTATGAGATCGAACAGGCCGAAACCATAGTGCGCGCCCTCTGGGACTACGGTTTCATCCTGGGAAGCTCCGTACGCAGCCTCTCGCAGTGCAAGGAGGCCTCCACCAAGGATCCGGAGACCTGGACATCCTTCCTCAACGAACGCTTCGTGGCGGGCGACCATGAGCTCTATCGCAAGTTCGTCGATCTCATGTCCAAGCGGCTCTTCCCCTGGCGCGTCTCCGCGCTCATCGAAGCCAAGATCGAGGAACGTGAACAACGCAAAAGTAAATTGGGCTCACTTGTGCAGTTGCTGGAACCGAATCTGAAGGAAGGCATCGGATGTCTGCGCGACGTCCACTCCATGATGTGGATCGCCAAGGTCAAGCATAACTGCAATAGTTTCGGCGATCTGGTCCGCGAGGGGCTCCTTACGCCGCAGGAGCTGGAAGACATCCGCGCCGGATATGATTTCCTCCTGCAGGTCCGCTGCTGCCTCCACTTCATGACCCAGAAGAAGGACGATCATCTCACCTTCTCCATCCAGCCGGAAGTCGCCGAGGAGCTCGGCTTCGAGGAGGACAACAGTCAGAAGCCGGTCGAAGTCTTCCTCAAGGTCTTCTATCACCATACCAAGACCATCTTGCGCGTCACCGAAGGCGTGGTCTCCCGCTGGATCAAGGCCAAGGAGAAGACTTCCAAGCCCGCCGTCATCAAGGATCATTCCCATTTCCAAACGGTCGATGGCGCGCTCGATCTCAAGGCCCGCGTCGGAAATCCCTTCCTCGATAATATCGGCCTGATGCTGGAGTATTTCGAGATCGCCAACCGCCGCGACCTGGGTCATGCGCATCATGCCATCCTGCGCATCAAGCAGGCCGTCAGCATGCTGGCGACGAATCCCGACCTGGACATCAAGACCCATCTCCCGGATTTCCTGCGCCTCTGCCAAAGCAACGAGCGCGTCGGGCGCATGCTCCGGACCATGAACGACGTGCGCCTGATCGGCCTGCTCATCCCGGACTTCAACTATATCTACTGCCATAGCCAGCACGATATCTACCACATCTACACCACGGACGAGCATACCATCACCGTGGTGCGCCAGCTCGCCTACATGGCCAAGCAGACCAGTCCGGATCTGGAATCCCTGAAGACGGCCGCGTCCCTGGTCAACGATATGGAGGTGATGATCCTGGCGTGCTTCTACCACGATATCGGCAAGGGCGTGGGGTCCCAGCATAGCATCAGCGGCGCGAAGATGATCTTCGAGTACATGGAGAAGATGGGCTTCTCGCCTTCGCGTTGCAAGGAAGCCTCGAACCTGGTCCTCTACCACCTGATCATGAACGAGGTCATCCAGAGGCGCGATCTGGACGATCCCAAGACCATCCGCGACTTCATCACCAAGGTCGAGACCCCGGCCACGCTCCATAAGCTTTATGTCCTGACCTATTGCGACGTCTCCTCGGTCCATCCGGATGCCTGGTCGAGCTGGAAGGCCACCTTGCTCCAAAAGCTCTACAACTCGGCCCTGGAGGAGATGCAAAGCCCCTTCCAGGCCGTCCTGGCCTCCAAGAGCCTGGAGGATCAGTTGATCGAGAACGTCTCCAAGCGGATCTCCGAGCAGGAGGTGCGCACGCATCTGGAGATGTTGCCGCGCCAATACGCCTCTTCGACGACGCCGGAGGACATCATCACGCATATCGGCCTGCTGTCTTCCCTGGAGAGCCAGAAGTTCAACGCGCGCATACTGGAACGGCAGACCCATTGGGAGATCACCGTCGTCGCCAACGATGTCGACGCGCTCCTCTGCACCATCGCCGGGACCTTGACCCATCTCGAACTTTCCATCCTGAGCGCGCGCATCTTCACGCGCGTGGACGGCAAGGCCATCGATAAATTCTGGGTCTCGGTGCCGGAGGGCAAGCCTTCGTCCGCCAACCTCGAAGCGCGCCTCGTGAAGGAGCTGGAGAAGAACTTCAAGCTTTCGAAAGAGGAATTGCACGATCTGCAGTCCCGATTCAAGCCCAAGAGCGTCTTCGGAAAAATCCGCGACCTGCGTTTGAAGCCCGCTGTGACGTTCTCAAACGCGATCTCGGATAATTTCAGCACCGTCGATCTCACCTGCTCGGACCGGATCGGCCTCCTCTTCCAGGTGACCAAGGTCTTCAGCGAGATGAAGTTGAACGTCCATGGCGCCGTCCTCACCACCGAAGCCGACAAGGCGATGGATGCGTTCTACATCACCGACGCATCCAATAAGAAGATCGAAGACTCTCAACTCATTGATTCGATTGTGACTACGCTGATATCGGAGTTGAGCGACACCTAGGTTACGGTGCTTCGATGAGTCTTCATCATCGATCGATCAAAATTTTTTTTTCGTTTCCGAGAAAGAATTGCTTGACTATTCAAGTCAACAACTTTATCATTTAGATATCAAAGAGCTGAAGTAGGAAAGATTGAACAACAACCGCACACAAGAGCAAGTCAATCACGAGGGTCACTCAGACTCTCGTCGCGCTTCCCGGTCAATAACCACGGGCCCGAAACGCGACCTACAGTTTGTCGTAATAAATGTCACTAATAAAATTTTAAATGCCGGAGGGAGGTGATTTCATGGCCGCCAAGAAAAAGGTGTCGAAGAAAGCTGCAAAGAAGGTAACGAAGAAGGCAGCGAAGAAAGTTTCTAAGAAGAAGAAGTAGTTCTTC
>DAINDC010000188.1:0-5212 GCA_036732085.1 Fibrobacterota bacterium
CCGGGTCTCTACCCCTCGTCCAGCCGCATGATGCCGGAATCCATCGGACCACGGCGTTGGTAGGCCATGGCGGGATTGCCGTCGATGGACATATTGTACAGGCTGCGCTCCAGTTCCCGGGCGATGGAAAAGAGGGAATTGGATTCAAGCTCATAGTGGTCGCTGAGCTTGTCCCGCATGGTTTCCATCAGGTCGGCCAATTCCCTGGCGACGATGGAACCTGGGTATTTGGCTTCCAGGGTCCGCATCCGGTGGGCGAGCGTGTCGCCGTCCTGGTAGAATTTCCGGTCTTCCTTGGCCTTGGGCGTGGCCAGGTAGGACTGGAGCGAGCCCCGGTGGAATTCCGGATGAACGCTGCGGTCGCGCAGGCAGGCCTCATAACGGAGGATTTTCGGGAAGAGGACGCTCTCCTCCTCTTCGATATGGACCTCGAAACCCCGGACGAAAAGTTTGAAGCTCGTCTGGATGGATTGCAGGTCCTGCGATTCGGCCGAGTCCGACAAGGCATGGATGTCCAGCAGGTGGGCGATATCGGCGGCCTCCTGGAGGAGCAGGTTGCGATGCTCGTGGGTCAGGTAATCCACCAATACGTACAGGGGCATGGCCGACCATTCCGTGTCCACGGCCGCAATCCCGGCATTGGCGACTTCCTCCAGGAAATCCTCCATCCCGCCTTTTCGAAACACTTCGGATACGGGCTTGTCCAGCGAGTCCCAGAATCGGACCTTGCGTTTATCCAGCAGACCAATGGCCATGGGCCGGATCTTGAGGAGCGACCGGACGGGCATCTGCAGCGAGAACATGTTTTTCATGCCGGTCCTTTCGGTACGCCGAATCAAACAAGGTACCCTGTCTCCACTTCGGAGGCTGGCCCAAAGAAACTCCAAAACTTCGGGGTTCGCGACTCCTTGCAGCAGTCGATTTTCTCCGGTGAACCGGAGGCTGGCGGAGACGCAAGTTCCTATTCGTATAGTAATGGATTCGGGTCAAAAACGCTACTACAAAAAGCCCTTTGGTTAAAAAAGCGTTAGGCGGTGAAAGGGCGATGAGAAATCGCCTTTAGTTTGAGAGGTCTTAAAGGGGTTTACGGGTTCCCTGCGAGGGGGGCGAATCCGGGTGGATTTGAGCGCTTGGCATCCCAGAAGCCTTGATATTAGGGCCCGCTAGGTCGAATCGGAATTCAGATAACTTGGAAACCCAAGGCGGAAAGCCGGGAGCGAAACTCCCGTTTTTCTTCGGGGACACCCTTCACCCTGAACTCGGTGAATTCGTGACGAATGGGATAATCGCGTCGGAGCCGATCGAAAGCCCGTCCGGGATCGGCCTCTAGGAAGGATAGCCGCAGCCTGCGATCATCCGCGATCATGTCGTAGGCGGAAGCGAGGCAATGCTGGCGGAACACGCTATCGGAAACGGGAGACGCCGACACGGCGGATGGACCGGGATACTCGATATCCGGACGCGCGGGGCCTGGATGGGTGGGCTGCCAGGAAGTCGGGAGCCCGAAGAAAAGGCGGAAGGCGGCGGCGACCTGGGTGGTGCCATTGAGTTTGCCTTGCAGGGAGTATCCGGCGATATGCGGCGTGATGATATCGGCCGAGGAGGCGAGAGCCTGATCGATGGACGGCTCCCCGTTGAAGACGTCGAGGATCAAATGCCGGATGCGTCCCGCCGCTTGCGCGGCGAGTAAATCGGGCTCATGGATCACTTCCCCGCGGCAGGAGTTGAAGAGGGCCACCGGTTTCCCGAGGCGCGCGAAAAAGGCATCGTTCACCAGGCGCAAGGTGGGGTAGGGTCCGGCCTTCACCAGCGGGACATGCAGGCTGAGGATGTCGCTTTCCGCCAATATCGTTTCGAGCTCGGTGAATGCATTCGGATCGCCACCGGCTTGCAGGGCCGCGTCCCGCAGGGGCGGATCGTTTTTCAGGACCCGCAGGCCCAGGGCCGCAGCCTTCCTCGCCAGGTTCTTGCCCACATGACCATAGCCGATGATGCCGAGGGTCTTGCCTTCCAAGGTGAAGGCCTTTTCCGTTTCCAGCCGGGTGAGGGCCGTGGCCACGTACTCGCCGACGGAATTGGCATTACAGCCCGGAGCCGATGCGAATCCGATGCCGCGGCTTTTGAGATAGGCCAGATCGACATGATCGGTGCCGATGGTGGCCGTGGCCACGAATCGGATCTTGGTCCCATCCAGCAGTGAGGCATTCACCTTGGTGATGGAACGGACGATCAGGGCGTCCGCTGCGGCGATATCGTCGCGCGTGAGCGCGCGGCCCGCGAAGGTCCGGACCTCGCCGTGGTCCTGGAAGGCCTCCTTGCCGAGGGGTATGTTTTCGTCCACGTATATCCGCATCGTCAACCGAAAATAGCAATAGTGGGGCGCGCTTACATGCCGGGACACGCTTCTGCGCAGTGTGGGCCGCACTTGCGCCGGCCTCGGCGCGTGCGTACCCGGTGGCCCGGCCGAGGTTTCCGTGGCCGGGCTTTGCAAGTATATTTGGACCGGGAACATCATGGAAAAACACGACGCCAAACGGCCACCAGAACGACTTCCGGATCAAGTGCAAAACGGCCTGCCGGGCCTGGTGGACAAGCTGGCCCAAGCCATCACCGGCGATCACCTTGCCAATATCTGGGAGGGCTGCCACCTCCCGGGCCGCGATGCGGTGGGGCAAGCGCTTGACCACCTGCTGGCCGTTCTCTTTCCCGGCGTGTTCGGCAATGAGGTGATCCGCGAGGATGAGTTGCCCGTCTTCCTGCGTGTGAGCCTGGCCTCCGTGCAGTCCGCCTTGTCCGGACAGATCACCATGGCCCTGGACTATCGCGATTCCCTGGAGCGCGCCCTGACTGCGGGCGATCCCCGTTGCGGCGCGAATGCGGCCCAGGGCGCCGAGGTCGCTTCCCGCTTGCTCGCAGGCCTTCCCATCATCCGGCAAGTGCTGGGCCTGGATCTCCTGGCCGCCTATGAAGGGGATCCGGCCGCCGGGTCCGTGGTGGAGGTCCTCATGAGCTATCCCTTTGTGCAGGCCATCGCCGCGCATCGGATCGCGCATGAACTCTATCGCGCCGAGGTCCCCTTGATCCCCCGTATGATGAGCGAGATCGCCCATTCGCGCACCGGCATCGATATCCATCCCGGAGCCACCATCGGATCCGGATTCTTCATCGACCATGGCACCGGAGTCGTGATCGGGGAGACGACCGTGATCGGCAAGGGCGTCAAGCTTTACCAGGGCGTGACCTTGGGAGCCCGGAGCTTCACCAAGGACAAGGACGGCAATCCCATCAAGGGCATCAAGCGGCATCCCAATATCGAGGACAATGTCACCATCTATGCCGGTGCGACCGTGCTCGGCGGTGAGACCACCATCGGCCGCGGCAGCGTCATCGGGGGTAACTGCTGGATTACCTCCTCGGTCCCGCCCGATACCATGGTCCTGTCCGAGCGGGCGCAGCGCAAGCATAAGTGACCCGGAGTCCACGGAGGCTCGGCTTTGAGAAGGGGCTAGGGGAAGCATCGGACTGGCTCCGGTTTTTCTTGAGACTCCAGTGATGCGGCGTTGAATGCCCTGCCAGTGGCGGATGGGCAATGCCCATCCGGACCCAGCCGCCCTCTCCATATTCTTTTGCCCTAACCCCTGATCCCTACTTCCGCATGCCCGCGGAGAATTACGCTATAATGGATCCAATGTCCAAGACCTTGCGCATCGGGCTGATAGGCCCTGATCAATCCCAGCCTTGCGGCATCGCCGATTATACGTCGCGACTCGCGGAAGCCCTGGGGCGCGTCTGCGAACTGGTTTTCGTCCCCTTCCGGGAGGCGCAAGTTACGGTGCCGGGCGCTTCCTCCTATCAAAGCCAGGCCGGTGCAGCTTTGGGTTCCTGCGCGGCCATCCTTGTCCAATACGAACGGTCCCTGGTTCCTGACCCGGATTTTCTGCCCGCGCTCTCGCGTCGGTTTCCCGGGCGGGTCTTTGTGGCACCCCATGAGGTTTACGACGAGGATCCCTTCGCCTTCCCCTATGCGGATATCCGCTCGGCCTTTCCGCCCCTGCTTTGGTGGAAACGCCTGCGTTACCGTTGGGAACATCGCGAGTACGCCCGGGAGAAGGCGCTCCAGAAGTCGGCCTACGGGGCGCATCGCGTCCTTCCCCTGTCCGGACCGGGCTGTGAAATCCTGCGGGCCCTGGCCGGCGCCAGGATCCTGGATCCGGTGCCGCATGCGTATTTCGTTCCGCCGGAAATCGATCCGGCCGCCGCCGCGCCCGGGCGCGAGACCTTCTTCCCGGGTGGGGCCAAGACCGTGCTGGGAATTTTCGGTTTCCTCAATCCGGGTCTGGACTATGCGATGATCCTGGAGTTGCTGGCCATGCGAGGACCGGGGACTTGCCTGCTCATCCTGGGTGGCTCGCGCGGGAACGGGACCACCGATCTGGAATCCCAAGCCGCGGCGAGGGGATTGCGGGGTCGCGTGCGGGTTACCGGGTACATTCCTGAAAAGGATTTGTCGGCCCATTTCCGGTTATGCGATCTCTTCCTCTGCCCGATGCGGTTCAAGAGCAATAGCGGTTCGCTTCTGAATCTCATCCATCTGGGGAAGCCCATCCTCGCCGTCGATTTGCCGCTGACCCGGTATCTGAAGGCGCTGGGTGCGCCCTTGGAGCTATTCCGGAACGGGGAGGAATTGGGCGGGAAGATTGCTTCCTTCCTCGCGGGAAGCCTGCCTGCGGCCCCGAACCGTTATCCCTGGACTTTCACAGAGGCGGCGGAAGCCTACTTGCGCATCATGCGGGCGGAGGTCAGTAGTTGAAGGACAGTCGCAGGGACAGGTTATGCGAGGACGGATACCGGTTCTTGACCTTCTCCTTGCTTTCCTTGATCTGGTAGATATAGCCCACCTCGAGATTGCGGCTCAGGAAGAAGCGGAAATCCGCGGTGAGATCATCCAGGCGGAATCGGCTGAAGTTTCCATCGGGGGCGAATATTTCCGTGCGGAGATCGAGGGTCGCCTGCGAACCCAGGCGGAAGACCGCGTTCAAGGTGTTTTCGATTCCGATCTCATAGGTGGACTCTCCCCGCCTGAACAGGCTGTCGTTCTCGGGTATATAGCTGTCGAAGGCCAAGGTCTGACGTCCCGCCAGTCCCAACTGGGTGCTGGCTTCCAGATAGTACTTGGACAGGAATTCGATATTCACGCCCATGCCTTCGCCCA
>DAINDC010000188.1:5222-10025 GCA_036732085.1 Fibrobacterota bacterium
AGGAGCCAGCGAGGGCGTCACCTCGAAGTCCTTGGCATCCGTGATCCGGGCCGTATCGGGAGGGTTACCCGGCACGGCCGAATTCGTGATGATGCGGATGGTATCGTGGACGGGTTTGCCCGGGAAGAGGTTGCTGGCCGCGGTGCCGCGCACATAAGGTCCCAACCAGGGGTTCAACCTGCGGACCCAGTTGGTCCTGGCCGTGGCGATATCCGAGGTGACGCTGAAGCGTTGGCCCCGGACCTTGCTGAAGTTGTCCTGGAGCAGGAGTTCGTTCGTGCCCAGGTAAAGCACATTGTCGAATACGGCCTTGATGCGGATATCGTCGGAAACCTGGAGAGCCTCGGTCCGGACGCCGGATTCGATGGTGGTGCGGGTCAGATTCACGTTCCCGCCCGCCCGTAGGCCGTAACTCCAATTGCTGCCCACCTTGACCCGGGCATTCAGGGTCTTGAGTCCGCCCGCGATGATATCCCCGCCCGCCTTGTCGAAGATCAGCTCGATCTGGGAGAGTTCCCCAGGATTGATTTGGACCGTGATATAGTTGCGCAGGGAATTGAACCCTTCGCCGGGCTTGCTGATGCGATACAGCCCGGGCGGGACCACCCAGCTCTTGATATCCTGGAGCCGCTCCTCCTTGAGGCCATGGCCTTTGCCATAATTGATCCACTTGTCCATGCGGATGACTTCGTATTGTCCCTCGATATATTCGCCGGTCGGCAATAAGGTCTCCACCAGGATGCCGCTCCATGCGGCCGGTATCACCGTGGTATGGCCTTCCTCGATCGTCACCTTTTCCGACAATTGCTGGCCGGTGGTTCCGGATCCGAACCGAACCGTATAGGTGCCTGAATCCAGCGCGATCCGTTCCCCGGTCTGGCCGCCCTTCACCTGTCTTCCGGAGGCATTGAAGACGGCGACTTCCGGTTCGCGGCGGGGCTCGGTATAAGAAGGGATGAAGACCGCCCCTTTTCCGATGGGGATGAGAGTCCGGTCCCGCGACAATTGCTCATCGACGTTCGGGGCCAGCCAGGTGGCCGATGGCTGCGCCGCGGTGGGCGCCGTGGGTTTCTCCGTAGGCGCGGGTTGGCCTGCGGGAGTGGCGGAGACATCCTCGCCGGGAAGATCGCCGATGGGGACGGCCAGGGCGGGCCAGGCGATCGCCAGGACCAGGGCCAGCGCCCCCAGGAAGCGTTTCATCGGATTCAAGGCTTGGCCTTCCGGCTGCTGGTGTCGGTCAAGGCCGGCTTGGACAGCGAATCCTTTTTGTTCATGGCATTGTATTTGGCCTCGTCCAGCACCACTTCCAATTCCTGGGTCATGCGGTTGTTGATGGTCTCAAGGAGGGTGCTAAGCTCGCGTACCACGTAGACCGGTTCGTGCTGGGCCACGGCCTTGCGCAGGTCGTAGAGCTTCTTCCAAACGATCTGGTTGGTCTTCGCATTCTCCAATTGGTATTCGATGGCCAGATGGGAATACCAGGCGTCCTTGGCGTCGTATTCCTCGATGGCCTGGATTTCGCAGCCCAGGAAATAATCCGGCACATAGGTCTCCACCGTCCGGGTCACGTTCTCGAAGAGCTGCGCGGCCTTGAGGTGCTTGATGACCAGATCCGCGATCATGCGATCCGGGTCCACGGCCCAGAGGTGGTAGCCGTAGAACTCCATCTGGTTGGCGGATTGCCGGTAGACGATTTGGGAACGGCGGTAGGCCTCGGCGATATTGCAGTCGCGCACGCGCAGCACGAACGGATACGGACCCTTGTCGAGCCTTTCCTTGGGAGGCGTGGGGATATAGTCGAGCACGTAGTACTTGGTTTCCATGGGCTTGGCGAAAAAGCAGCCGGCCAGCGCCGCAACCAGGGCCAAGGGGGCCAGGGCGCCTACGGTAACGCGCATGTTCCTCATAACGCGCATGGTACTCATTTGCGGCGCTCCTGCTTGTCCTCGCCGCGCAGGAGCACCGAAGGGTTCTCCTTGATCTGCCGGCTGAAAGTATTCATGTTTTTCATCGTTTCCTTCATATTGCTCATGCTTTGCGACAGATCCTCCTGGACCCGCATGACCGTCACGTCCAGTTTTTGGGCCACGCCCGTGATCCCTTCCGCGGCCTTGCGGTATTCGTGGATGGTCTGATCGATTTCGGCGTCATGGATCTTCCCCTTCATATCCTTGGAAGCCGCCTCCAGCTGGGCCAGGATGCCGTCCAGGCGCTTCCCCGGCCGGATGCTGATGATGTCCCGAGTCAAGGTATCCATGCCCGCGCTCAGGTCGGCGGAGCTCTTGATCAGGCGATCGATATGCTCCTTGTTCTGCGTTTCCGTGATGCCGATGATATTTCCCAGGAGGTGGTCGACCTTCAAGGCGATCGAGTCCGCGCGCACGGTCAGCTTGCCCCAGGTGGAAAGCTCGGATTTGACTTCGCCGCCCGGCGGGATATCCGGCGAGGAATAACTTCCTCCCGTGATCTCGATATACTTGAGGCCCGTGATCCCGTAGCTGCCCATGGACGCCACCATGTCGGTCTTCATGGGCGTGCCCTTGCTCACCGTGAAGCGAACGATGGCCTTGGTGACGTCGCCGGAGTCGGTGGAGATGCCGCTGATCTCACCCACCTCCACGCCATTCTGCTTCACCGGCGTGCCCAATTCCAGGCCGCTCACCGATTCGGCCAGCCGCGTATAGTAGGGAACCTTCTTGATGAACAGGTGCTTGCCGACCAGTATGAAGAGGACGGTCACCAGCAGTCCGGCCGATCCCAGCAGGAACGCGCCCAGGCGCGCTTTCTCGGCCTTGCTCACATCCATTTCTTACCTCCGGTGAAGCGGTTTCCAGCCGATGCCGTCATCGATCCTCCAGGTTGAAGCTGACGGGCCTTCCAGGCCTCGCGGTTTGACCGCTCTTGCGGGCGAGGAAATCCTTCACCTCCTGCGGCCCGATGGAATCGGCCTCTTCCAAGGTCCCGTCGAAAACCACATGCCGGTTCGATAGGAAGGTCAGGCGATCGCTGATAGTCCGGATCGAATCCAGCTCGTGGGTCACCACCACCATGGTGATGCCGAGTTTCTCTTTCAGTTCCAGGAGCAGATCGTCCAGTTCGCGCGAGGTCACCGGATCCAGCCCGGCCGAAGGCTCGTCGCAAAAAAGCAATTCGGGATCGGTCACGATGGCGCGCGCCAGTCCGGCCCGCTTGCGCATGCCGCCGGAGAGTTCGCTGGGAAGCTTATGATAGGCCCCGCCCATCTTGACCTGGTCGAGTTTCAGATGGACGAGATCCTGGACCACGTCCGGCGGCAGGCCCGGGTTGTGGATGCGCAGCGGCAAGGAGACATTCTCGCCCACGCTCAAGGAGGAAAGCAGGGCGCCGCCCTGGAACAGCACGCCCATCCTGCGCATCAAGGTGGTGGTGGCCGTGCCGTCGAACCAATCCACCTTCTCCCCCAAGAGCTCCACCGTGCCGGCCAAAGGCCTTTCCAAGCCGATGATGTTCTTGAGCAAGGTGGATTTCCCGCAACCCGAGGCTCCGAGGATGACGCGGATTTCTCCCGCGGCGACTTCCATGGAGACGTCCTCCAGGATGACATTGTCGCCATACCCGGCCTTGAGGCCCTCGACCCTGAGCTTGGGCGCGTCGTTCACGACCTTGCTCCCCTGGATACTGCTCCCATGGATCCGAGGTGGTAGGTTTGGAACATATCCGCGTAATCCCTTCGACTAATAATAGAAGATGAAGGAAAAGATGGCGTCGGCCAGGATGATGGTGAAAATGCAGGTCACGACGCAGGAGGTGGTGGCCTTGCCCACGGCATCGGCGCCTCCGCGCACATTGAGGCCTTTGTTGATGGCTACCAAGGTGATGATCCAGGAAAAGGTCAGGGACTTGATTAGGGCCTGTCCCAGGTAGTGCACGCTGACGGAGCTTTTCAGTTCGGTCAGGTAGGAGACGGGGGACAGCCGGAAGAACAGGAGACCCACCACCAGACCCGCCAGGATTCCCGAAGCGGACGAACACATGGTGAGCAGCGGCATGGTCAGGCTCATGGCCCAGAAGCGGGGGAGGACCAGGAAATGGATCGGGTTGATGGCCATGGAATGCAGGGCCCCCACCTCTTCCTGGACCACCATGGTGGAGATTTCCGCGGTGATGGAGCTGCCGGAGCGGCCTGCCAGGATCACGGCCGTCATCACCGGTCCGATTTCCGTGACCATGCTGATGCCTATCCCGCTGGCCAGGAATACGGTCGCACCGAATTTCTCCAACTGGATACCCGATTGCAAGGCCAAGGTGAATCCGATCAAGCTGGACAGGAGCAAGGTGATGGGGAGGGCGGTGCTGCCCAGCCTGACCATCTGGTTGATGACGTCCTGGCGGAGCAAGGTCTTGTTGCGGAAGGCCCCGAAAGTAGACCAGTACAGAGACTCGGAGAGTAGGACCAAGGTATCCCGCAATTGGCGGAAAAGCTTCTGGGCGGAATCTCCGGTCCGTTCGGTCAGGGACCCAGGGCTCCGTGTTTCCGGCGCCTCCGGTTCCTGAATGGTGACCTTGGCCAATTCCCCTTTCAGACCGGGCGAAAGGTTGACCAGAACCAATTTGCTGCCGGTCGATTCCAAGGCGCTCTGCAACCGGACCAACCAGGCCATGGAAAGGGAGTCGAGCTTGCGGAGTCGGGCGCAGTTGAGCCGCAAGGTATTCCCATGGGAATCCTGCAGGAGACGCCCGTGTTCCCGTGAGACCCATTCGGGGGAGATTTCTTCTGGTAGTTCGACTTCTTTAACGTTCACATATCCTACCGGTCAACTCCCA
>DAINDC010000189.1:0-3091 GCA_036732085.1 Fibrobacterota bacterium
GGATATCCTAAGCCGTGCGGCCATGCTTTTCGAAAAGGTCCATGTGGTGGTTGCCGTAAACGTCCGCAAGCATACCCTGTTCACCTTGGAGGAGCGCCTGGAATTGATCCGGGACTGCACCAGCCACTTGTCCAATGTCCACGTCGCTTCCTTCGAGGGCCTGACCGTGGAATGCCTCCATCGGTTCAACGCCGAAGTGGTCATCCGCGGCCTGCGCGCCGTCAGCGATTTCGAATATGAATTCCAGATGGCGCTCATGAACAAGAAGCTGGACGCCCATTGCGAGACGGTTTATATGATGCCGAGCGAGCAGTATACCTATCTGAATTCCAGCATCATCCGGGAGTTCGTCCCCAGCCTGGTCGAAACCAAACTGCGGCAAAAGCTCGGCCCGCCGAAAAAATCGGATAATTGAACATGGCTTACGGATTCTCGCCTTCGGGCACCTTACCTCGCGCCATCAGGATCCTCCTGATACTCAATATCGGTCTCTTCCTTCTGGACCTTTCCACTGACGGCCATTACGTGCGCGAATGGCTGGCGCTCGACCCCGAACGCACCTTGCATGGCTTCGAATTGTGGCGCCTGGTCACCTACCTCTTCGTCCATGATCTGCATGCCCCCTTCCTGCATATCCTCATTAACATGCTCATGCTATGGATGTTCGGCACGCCTTTGGCGGAGACCATGGGCGAGCGCAAATTCTGGTGGTTCTATCTGGCCACGGGCGTCTTCTCCGGGCTCTGCTCTTTGGTCTTCTACTCCATCACCAACAATCCCACCACCATTATCGGCGCCTCGGGAGCCCTCTTCGGACTGATGTTCGCCTTCGCCAAATTCTTCCCCACCCAGCAGTTCCTGATTCTGTTCCTCTTCCCCGTGCAGGCCCGGTATGCCGTCATCATCTTCGGCGTGGTCGAGCTCCTGTCCATCCTCTCCAACGATCGGATCGCGCATATCACCCATCTGGGCGGCGCCGTCTTCGCCTGGCTCTATTTCATGTTCGAGGAGCGGGGCGTGCGGGCCCTGACCCGCTGGAAGACCCGCAAGGACGTGAAGCTGCAGAAGGCCGTGAAGAAGACCGCCGAAGAGCTCGGCCAGGTCATGGTCGATATCGATCCCATCCTCAAGAAGATTTCCAAGTCCGGGATGAATTCCCTGACCAAGGAAGAAAAAGAAAAACTCGAAAAGGCCAGCGAGCTCAAGCGACAGCAGAAGTCCAAGGTCATCAGCCTGGACGAGTACCGTAAGCGCCAATGATTCCAGTCCTTGATGCCTGGCTTTGACGCCGGTCAAGGACGCAACGATAATCATCGCTCGGCGAGGGGTGTGGGGCCCGTTCCCGACATTTTTCCAAGGAGCGAGTCCATGCGCCATATTTCCATTGCCTTGTCATTCGGCTCCCTCCTGTCCACCCTCGCCTGGGGCCAGGATCCCGGCATCGCCAATCTGCCCGACAGCCTGATGGAGGCGGGAACCAAGGTGGTCTGGGTCAAGAAACTTCCGTTCTACTGTGAAGGCCCCGCGGTCGACAAGGACGGGGTCCTTTTTTTCGATCAACAGATGGACAATAACAATCAGGATTGGCCTATTTGGAAGATCAATCCAGCCGTCCCGACTGATACCGGCAGCGTCTTTCTGCGGGCCAGCAGCCAAGCCAATGGCATCAATTTCGACAAGGACTGGCGCATGGTGGTCTGCCAGAATCAGCAGATCACGCGGTTTGAAAGCGGAGGCGCGACCACCATCTTGGCCCAATCCGGCGACGGGGCGAACTTCGGCCAGGCCAATGATATGAGCATCGGCTCCAGCGGGGCGATGTACTTCACCGATCTGGGGAGCAATGTCTATTATGTCGACGGCACCGGAAAGATCAAGGTGGTCTACTCCCAGGCCAGCAGAGCGAACGGCATCGAATGGATCGAAGAGAAGAACCAGCTTAATCTGAATCAGACCGGCGGTCCGAATCAGACCGGCGATGTCACTCGCTTCCAGACTGCGGCGGATGGCTCGATCAGCAATCCCACCTCCTTGGCCAAGGTGAACGGCCCGGACGGAGGCTGTATGGACGAGCATGGGAATCTCTATATCGCCAGCTATTCCGACGGGGCGATACGCGTTTTCAACGCGGCCGGGACCAAGCTGGGCGATATCACCATGACGGCCACCGGTGTCTATGATGCGCGGCCGGGAAAGCAGGGCAATACCGACAACTGCACTTTCGGCGGGCCGGACAACAAGACTTTATATTTCACGGGCGACGGCGGGGCCTATTCGTTGCGGGTGAAAGTCGCGGGTCGCAGGATTCCCGGAACAGTCGCTTCCGTTGCCAGAGGCATTTATGGAACCGGATATTTTTTATCGGGAAAAAACGCCGATCACAATCGATCCCAACGTGTCTTCTTCGGATTGTTGGGCGGTGACTTTGATGCGCAAGACCTCGGAGTGAATCCTGTTGGTCGTACAATCAAGCATAGGAGAGGCCTTAATATCTTAGTACTTCCGTTGGCAAGGTAAGGAAATGGTGGAGGTTGTCGATCGAAAAATCAGGTTTTTCTCCAGGGATCCAGAAATTCTAATCACGGAAAAAAAATAGATGGATGAGTTGTAATTGCCAACATTCCGAGGACCCCGCCCTCCATTTTTTTCATTTAGCAATCTGATCTGAATTCCCCGATTCCCTTTTCTCAGATCTCTCGACACATCAATCCACTACGGGCCTCAACCCTCGATCCAAGTATACCAGAGTACCCTGTCGGTTACTCATAGAACCTGATGCACATATGGATCCTGCTTCTCATTTGGATCCCATTATACTCCCGGCTCGCGCACCTAATTTTACTCTTCTTCCCGGAAACAATTGTGTTTCTCGTGAGTGGCCAAAGGGTGCCCATGCTTGAACTCGCGAGAGGCGTCCTTCGCATTCGGGTTCCGCCCCGAAACTCCCGTGGCCGACAGCCGGTGGCCCGCCTCCGGCGCGGTCGGGGCCGAATTGTGCCATCGTCAAGGCGCTGCGACCGCCTTCACGGGCCAAGCCGTGGCGGCGGGCATGGAGGGGGTGGTCACCACAACCGCGGGGGCTTCCCTCGCG
>DAINDC010000189.1:3101-9989 GCA_036732085.1 Fibrobacterota bacterium
GCCAGGGCGCTTTCGGTGACGCTTTCTCCGGCTAGCATTCTCGCGATCTCCTCGCGATCTTCTTCGACCGTAACGGGAAAGTTACCCGGCGCCCCTAGTCTTCCGCGGCCCGGGTCCGCCCGGGCCGCGGAACCGGTCCTTCCCGCCCTGATTTATAGGATACCCCAAAAGGGCGGGCCGGAGGCCGGACATGCCTTCGTACAGTTGGTCCGACCACAAGCGGAAAGCCGAGAGCAGGATGGCCCATTCACCGGGGCTTTGAAAGGGAAACAGCGCGGCCGCGCCGCCGCGCGCGGGCCTTTTCCCGTCCATGCCGATCCGTCCTTGGGAGCCCCGGCGTAGTTGTCGTGCCAGGCGTCGGCGCAGAAGATCCCCACCGCCAGCGCGGCAAACCTGGTTGACCATGTCCTGCCCGAACGGGTTCCCATCCGGCAATGGGTGTTGACATTGCCGTATCCTCTGCGCTACCCGTTGGCCTTCGACCTCCGATGCTTCATCGGCAATCACCTGGGCCCCGTGTTGCGGCTTTTCACCGACACGGTGGGCTCCTGGTATCGACGGCATCATCCCGACGGCAAGACCGGCTCGGTCACGGTTATCCAACGGGCCTCCTCCGACCTTCGCCAACGAACGTTTGACGGCGGTGGGCAAAACGTCGGAAACCCTTGCCCGGGCAACCGGAGCTGAGCTGCATCGTCGCGATTCGTTCGGGGCTCCATTCCTGGAAAGTGGTCGGGTGGCGGTCCCTCGAAGTAACCTTGTCCCACCGGGTGGATACGTTATTATCTCGAAATGTGGGGTCAGATTAGGTTCTTTGGTTTATTCCGCCGGTCCGACCTTTGCCAGCCATGGAATTTTGGCCCTTGGAACGGGATGGGCTTCCCGTTTTAACGATGCCGATAAGTTTGATGGAAATGGTGTTTTTCCGGATCCGTTTGATGGAAATGGTGTTTCTCCGGATCCAATCGGAATCAATCCGCAATCGCGTTTGCCCTACATGGAGTATTATGCATAAATGATGTTTTCCCCAGGAGTAATCATGCCGCTCTCCCTCGCGCGATCCGCATTTCCAGCAGTCTTTTTCGCCGCCGTCCTCGCCTTGCCGCAGGACGTATCCGCCATCGCCATTGATACCGCTGCCACCTATAATCTCGTGGGCGTACAAAGCGGCAAATGCGTCGACGTGCCGAATGGCAGCACCGCGACCGGCGTGCAGCTCGACATCATGCCCTGCGTGAGTGCCGCGAAACAGCAATTCAAACTGGCGGATCAGGGCGGAGGTTATTACCAGATTCGCAATGTCGGCAGCAGCCTATGCCTGGACGTTTGGGGCGCCTCCAGCTCGGACGGCGCGAGGGTCACTCAATATACCTGCGGCACGGGGACGAACCAGCAATGGTCCTTCACCGACGCAAGCGGCGCGGAAAACGTGAAGGCGCGGCATAGCGGCAAACTCCTGGACGTCTACGGCGGCAGCACTGCGGACGGCGCCACGCTCGTCCAATGGACCGCGAACGGAGGAACCAACCAACTGTTCCGGTTGCAGGTCGTCTCCTCCGGTTCGGGCGCATACACGTGGAAGAACGTGGCCATCGGCGGGGGCGGATTCGTCACCGGCATCGTGTTCAGCCCGATACAAAGCGGCCTCGCCTACGCGCGCACCGACGTGGGCGGGTTCTACCGCTGGAACGGCGCGACCAACACCTGGACGCCCTTGACTGACGCTTTCCCGGCCTCACAGTGGAATTACCTGGGCGGAGAGAGCATCGCACCCGATCCCGTCAACGCCAACATCGTCTACGCGGCCGCGGGCATGTACCGGGGCTCGGGAAACGGGGCCATCCTGCGTTCGACCGATCAGGGGAATACCTGGACCGTCAACGCCACCAATTTGCCCATGGGCGGAAACGAGAACGGACGCGGGATGGGCGAAAGGCTGGCCATCGATCCCAATAACAATACCATCCTGTATTTCGGCTCCCGCACGGCCGGGCTGTGGAAAAGCGTGAACTCGGGCGCCGCCTGGTCGCAGGTGACCGCCTTCCCCACCGCCGGAGACGGCACTTACGGCCTGCCCGTGGTGGTCTTCGACAAGCGCGGCGGCACCAGCTCCGGCTCGACGACCATCTACGTAGCGGCGGCTTCGCGCGCCACCGGCAGTAATCTCTATCGCACTACCGATGGCGGCGCGACCTGGGCGCGCGTCTCCGGCGGGCCTACCGGACTGATGGCCCATCATGCCTCGATCGGAAGCGACGGAACGCTTTGGCTGGCCTACTCCAACGACTACGGACCCTTCAATACGAGCGGCGTCACCCTGACCGGGCGGATCTGGAAGTTGGCGGGCAGCACGTGGACCAATGTGACCCCTGGCCACGACTGGGGCGGGATGGCCGGCGGCATCAGCGTGGATCCGCAATTCCCGCAGCGCGCGATCATCTCGACCCTGGATTGGTACTCGCCCGATCGCCTGCTCCGTACGGCGGACGGCGGCGCGAGCTGGAGCGTCATCGCCCAGCCGCCGGTCTCGTGGAATGCGACCGGATCCACCTATGATGCCAACGGCGCCCAATACTGGTTTTCCGGCGGACCGCAAATCGGGACCAGCGCGACCAACTGGGTGGAAGCGGTGGCGCTCGATCCCTTCAATTCCAGCCATGCCATGTACGGAACCGGCGCCGGCATCTGGTCGAGCTCCAATATCCTTTCGGCGACCGGATCGTCGGGCCAAGGCGTCACCTGGAGCTTCCTGGACAAAGGACTCGAGGAAACCGTCCCCCTCTTCCTGACGCCCTCGGTCAAAGGCGCCTTCCTGGGCGCGATCGGCGATCTCGGCGGCATGCGCAACGTCAATCTCGACGCCTACTCGAGCACCGGATCTTATACCAACCCCCGCCAAAGCAATGTGAATGGCCTCGACTTCGCTGCCGGCAATGCCAACCTCGTCGCGCGCGTGGGCAACAGCGGGACAGCCGCTTCCGACGTCGCCTACTCCTCCGATAACGGCCAGACCTGGCGACCGGCCGCCGCCGCCCTTCCCGGCTATGTCGGACCCAACCAGATGCAGTCGGTCGCCATATCCGCCGATGGGAGCATTTTCATCGCCGCCCCCTATGCGGGCCACGGAAACCCGGCCTACACCACGAGTAATGGCGGAGTCTGGACGACATGCTCCGGCCTCCCTTCCGGGGCGATGCTGGCCGCGGATCGGGTGAACTCGCGCCTCTTCTACGCCACCAGCGGAAGCAACCTGTATCTCAGCAACAACGGCGGGGCAAGCTTCACGGTTGTGAACACCTTCTCCGGCACGGGCGCGCCGCGGCCGGTATTCGGGCAAACCGGCGAAGTCTGGGTCGCCGCCGGCGGGGGGCTGTATAAGTTCACGAATTCAGGATCCACCAAGACGCAAGTAACGACGGGATCTTCGGTGACCGGCGTCGGCTTCGGCAAAGCGGCGGCCGGACAGTCCCATCCGGCGGTCTACATCATCGGGTCCGTCGGGGGCCAGTACGGCTTCTTCCGCTCCGACGACGTGGGCGCGACGTGGAAACGCATCAACGACAACGCCCACCAGTATGGCTGGCTGCAGGGGAACTATATCGCCGGCGATGAGGATGTTTACGGGCGGGTGTATCTGACCACGGGCGGGCGGGGATACGTGTACGGTAACTGATCGACCGATCTTTGTACGCCATTTTCGGGATATCAGGCCTATGAGCGCAGAGGTAAATCGAACCTCGTTTCCCGTCTGAAAACGGGAGCGGTAATAGGTGCTGATCCAATAGGGATGTTGCCGTTGGAGATGGTGCCCTTCCTGGCCATCGGCGTGAGCGGAGCGATGTACTGGCCGTAGAGATCTCCGGTATGCAACCTTATGTGGAAAATGTCATTCAGAAAGGGGAATGCAGGGAAACCCTTCCGCTCCAATACGCGGACCAGCCGGCCCCGCCCGTGCCCCAACCGACGCGCAGGCTGTTGATGGCCAAGGCCTCGCCCAGGCGGGCCTCATAGCGGAGGCCGCAGCCTACCCTCTGGAAATATCGGCGGGCATTGGGCATCTCCTCGCGCCAGATTCCCGGGCCCGCCCAAAGGCCGCCGCCCAGGCGGCTCCAGCCTTCCAGGCGCGTGAACAGGACTATATTGTCCCGCGCCGTCGCCTCCTTGATGATGCCGTCCACGATAGTTGAATACTTGGAGGCGAATTCCAGGATGGCGTCCCCGTAGATGAAGTTCAGGTTGGAGGTGTCCGCCACCACTATGGCCTGGTTCACATGGCCCTGCATCTCGAACTCCACCTTGCCCAAGGCCCGGCCGGGGAAGGTCCATTCGCCCAATAACCGCCCGAAAATCCCGCCGCAGGCGACCTTGTCGTCCGGCAGGCGCATGGTCAGGCCCGCGTCGACCCAGAGGCGGCGGCCGCGCTTCTCGTTCTCGCGCCCCATGAGGTTCCCGCCGAAGAAGAGATAAGGCCAATGCCGTTGGCCGCTCGCGCCCTTGATGCCGATCCGATCCAGATCGGGGCTGAAGATGCCCATGCGGCCGGTCCCGAAATCCGCGGTGACGGTCCAGGTGCTGATGCCGCCCTCGATGCGGTTTTCCAGGAACCAGGCAAGGGGCCTTTCGGCTTTTTCGACCTTGTAAGCCACCCATTGCGCATCCGCATGTCCGGCCGGATCCGCGGCGATGAGGTGCGCGGCATAGGTCCCGGGCAGTTTCGGATCCAAGGTCAACCTCTCGCCGTCCCATTGCAATTGCCCGTCGGAAGGAGGATCGGCAGTCATGGTAACGGGATCCCCCTCGGCGTCGACGGCCACGGGACGGTAACTCGCGTGTTGCCCCGTGAGCACGCGCCAGACCCCCACCTCGCTGGCGAAGCGCGGCGCCAGATCCGGCCGCACCGGGATGGAAACGCTCTGCTCCACGGGCTTTCCCTGGACGTCGAAGGTGAAGGTCAGAGCCATGGGACCCGGCTGCATCGGGCGCAAGCGCAAGGAGCCTTCGTGGAACTCGGTGGAATCGGGTCCGGTGACGCCGGTCAGGGTGATGCCCTGCTGGGCCCAGGCCATGGCGGAAGCGCCAGCTTCCCAGGTATAGGCCCGGCCTTGCTGGAGCGTGTCCCAGGGCAGGGCCGGCTTGATGCCTTCGCTCCAGAGCATATCCGACGCCGGGATGATCTTGAGGGTGAATTGGTTTTCCGATTTGCCGCCTTCCGGATCCTCGAGCGTGAGATCGAAGGGCGCCTCCTCGCCCGCGCGATCCGCGGACGGGTACCATTGGAAGCGGTGCGTGGCCGAATCGAATTCCATCCCCTTGGGCATGCGCCCGGGCGTGATGCGGATCTGCGAGCCTTCATGGTCCGCATCGACCGCTTCCGCCTGATAACTCCAGAGCTGGCCGGCCACGGCCAGGGGCTTGGGAGGATGCGCCAGGCTGGGCGGCGAGTTCTTGCGCACGGTCAAGGTGAAGCCCATGGTGTCGAAGAGGCCGGCCTTGTTGCGGGCCTCGGCCAGCAGGCGCCATTGGCCCTCGGCATCGGGCTCGCCCTGCAGCTCATGGGCGGCGGCGTCCCAGGTCATGCCCTTGGGCAGATCGCCGAACAGGGAATAGCGCAAGGCGGCCGTGGGTTCGGTGGGATCGGCGGCCCAGGCCTGCCACTTGAAAGGATGGCCGGCAAAAACCTTACCGGGCGCTTCCGAGATGAAGCGCGGGGTGCCCGCGGCCGGGACGCGCCGCACGGTGGAATACTTCAGCTGATCCAGGAAATCCTCCGGAGCCAGCAGCACCAGGCTCGGCCCGTCGAAGACGATGGCCATCTGCTCGCGGGCGGGAATGCCGCCGAAGGTCTCCTCCAGGATCTTGAGGAGCTCGGCCCCGAGCTCGTAAGCCTTCTTCTCGCGCGGGGAGGCCACCAGCTTGGAGCGAGTCTCCCAGGTGGCCACGGTGGCCTTGGCCTGCACCCGTACCAGCGGCGATACCTTGAGGTGGCCCAGCGCGCCCTCGTCCTGCAAGGTCTGCCAAACGTCCGCGTCCACCAGCACGGCCTTGTCCTGGAAACGCATGATATCGCCTTGCTGGAGCCCCTGGTTGGGATCGTGGACCAGGAAGACGGGCTGCCCCTTGGCCTTGAATCGACCGGCCAGCTTGGCGCCGATGGCCTCGTCCTGGAGCACGGTGAGGCCGTAATGGTTGAGCGGCTCCGAACCGTTGCGCGCGGCGGCGGGGGAGAGGATCCCCGCCAGGAGCGCCATGGCCAAGGCCGCGCGTCGGAGGCGCGGCCCGGTAACATGCCTAATACCCACGATGCGTCCTGGTCCAATCGCGGAAGCCCTCTTCCATGGCCTTTGAGTCCGCGCGCGATCCGTAGTCCACGCTGTCCGAGGCCGGGAACCACTCCGCCTCGTCCTGGCTCCAGATGAGCTTGCCGCGCCGGAAGCTGCGGGAATGGCCGCGCCCCTGCACGCTCATCGCGATGAAGCTGCCGTCGCCCAGGTCATGGCGCAGCACGGTGAGATTGCTGTCCGGGGTGGACGCCTCCAGGTATACGGCCTTGCCGATGCCGGACTCGGTTAGGAGGGTGGTCTTCTCCTGCAAGCCGAAGGCATTGCGGTAGGGCTTGACCTGGAGCGAATCGCCGGCATGGGCAAGCACCCACCCGGCCTGCCGGGTCCAATAGGCATCGCCGCGCGCCGAGATGGTCTTGGCCTTGTCCAGGTTCACGAGCGGCACCATGAATACGAGACGCAGCAGGAGCAGCACCGTGATCACGGTGAGCACCTCCTCGAAGGAAATGGCCTCGCCCATCTCGGCGCGCGCCTGGCGTCGGATGCGGCTCATGGGCCTTTCTCGTTCTGGCTATGGCCGTGGCCCAACACGTCGACGGGCTTGATC
>DAINDC010000190.1:0-9908 GCA_036732085.1 Fibrobacterota bacterium
CCCACCATCGGCGATATCGACGGCCCGTTAACCGCTACCACGGACTCGGCGGGAATCGCGACCTTCAAGGCCAAGGTCACGCAAGGCGACAAGGGACAGACCTTCGAATTGGAGGCCGCCATCACCGGAAAAACTCCGGACAAAGCGGATCTAGCGGATCTCACCGTCGGCCAAGCCCGCGATCGGCTGTGGATCCTCTATGCGGATACCAAGATCTACGATGCCTCCATCGAGCTGCACGGGACGGCCGGCGAGCGGCTCGCGGTCACCATCCGCGCCGGCAAGGATGCGAATACCAAGCTTACGGATCGTGCCACCGAATTCAAGGTTGATGCGTTCTCGGGTCTTGCGGTCTATGCTTCCGCGACCGATACCGTGGCCAAATATTCCTTTACTCTGGTCAATGGCGAAGTCGTGATCTACGTGACGGGTCATAAAATAGTTGACGATGGTTACCTCACCGTCACCCCGTCGACCGACAATACCATCCTCGCGGGCACTCGCAAGAAAATCTATTTCAGCTTCACTCCGCGGGCCATAGCCTCCTCTTCCCTGCATGCCGACAACGGCTTCGGCAGTGCGGACCGGCTGGAGATCCTGTTCAAGGAAGATCTCAAGCGGGCACCAGACTCCCTCGCGATATCCTGGCCGGCCAAAGGGGCAACCACCAAGATGGTACGCACCGGCATCGCCCTGGATCCTGCGGATAAGAAGCATGTTACCGTGCGTCTCCCCGAGCCCTTCGCCGCCGACATTACCGCTTCCGCCACCGGCACGGCGCCGGGCACCGCCTATACCTTCGATCCCGCCACTCCGGAAATCCCCGTCCAGGCCATGGACTTCCTGGCCGCCGACTCCATCGGCCCCTTGATCGATTCCGCCGCGGTCCAGGATCGCAGCGATCCCGCTGACGACACGCTGTTCATCAAGTTTTCGGAAAATGTGGTCCCCACGAGCCTGGAAGGAGCGTCCTTGACCTTGATCAAAAAGGGAGGCGGAGCGCCCATCTTGCTTACCGTGCTTTCCTCCACCGCCCTCAGCAATGGCGGCTACCGCCTGGCGGTTAAGGATCTCGGCGCCCAGGCGCCCAAAGCCGGCGACTCGCTCTCCATCAATGCGGCCGGCCCCATAATCGACGGCTTCGGAAACCACGCCCACCCCCTGAACCGTCCGGTAGCGCTAAAGCTCAAGATCGTGCCCAAGCCGCCCGTGCTCCTCGTCAAGATGGATCGGCCGTTCCTCAAGGTGGATGCGCCACAACAGCGGCCTGACTTCATTGTTTTCACGGCCAGTCCCGATTCCACCTGGAATCCCTTCCAATTCAGCACCGGCACCGGGGCCGCCACGGGCTGCAATGCCGGAACCTGCGGCGAACCCATCCGAAGCGATGCCCAAGGCAGCCTTGATCGGCCCGCAGTGACCGTGGAGACCAACCACGCGGCCAAATACGATGTCACCATCTTCACCAACCT
Organism: Fibrobacterota bacterium; assembly: GCA_036732085.1. Classification (GTDB taxonomy): domain Bacteria; phylum Fibrobacterota; class Fibrobacteria; order UBA11236; family UBA11236; genus Chersky-265. Next base: position 1,473 of record DAINDC010000190.1, read on the forward strand.
GGGCGGATTCGTGAACGGATTCTCCGGCGAGATCACCAATGCCCAACTGGGATTGGATGAGAACGGATTGCCGGTGGCCGGGGCTTCGGGTGCGATCGGGAAGAATGCCAAAGGCAACCTCGCCTTGAAGATCACCTGGAACGCGCTCGCCCAAAACCATAGCCGGGCCGGGACGGGAGTCTACCTTCTGCGGATTTCGCTCGTTGCGAGGTCGACGGATGCGGACGGCAAGCCCATCGCCTTGAACCAGAGCCAGACCATCCGCTTCGGCATAATCCGGAAGTAGGATTCCGTAGGAGCGGTCGGCTCAGTCTACGGGTCGGCTCAGTATACGCGCTGATGATTCAGGGCCTATATCCGATGATTACGGGTAACGGCTGGGTTTCGTAAGTCTGCAGAACGCTGCCGGGCTTCAGCGCGTAGTCGAAAGACTTCGCATCCACGAATTCCGGCTGCAAATTCAGGTTCGCCTTCTTTAGGGCATCCACCCGGGAGGAATCCATCCCGTCCAATTCCCAATCGAAACGCTGGTTGCCCCAGATATCGCATTCCTTCACCGAGAAGCCGTCCTGATTGAGCGATATGGGTTCGCGGAAGATGCCGGTGCCATGATTTCCGGTGACCAAGGTATTGGCGATGGTGACCGTCTGCAAGGGTTGCTTGAATCGCATCCCCTCGGCCAGGTTGTCCGCGAAGGTGCAGTTGGTGATATCGGCCCGGATCCCCACGGCCTCCAGCCCATTTCCGCGGTTCTGTACGATCAGGTTGTTGACCAGCCGCGTATGCAGGCTCGAAGCCTGGTTGGGCCTGATGGTAAGGCCGCCGCCATTGGACTTCACGACGCAATCCAGGAGTTCGATATCGCTGTCGATGACTTCCAATCCCCATTGGTTGCTGCTGTCGAACTGGCAATGCTTGAAGGTGATGTTGTGGCAGCCGCCCTCCAACTTGATGCCGCTGACACCTCCGTGCCGGAAGACGATTCCTTCGAAGCGGATATAGGCCCGGTTGCTCAGAATCATGGCGCTGCTGGTGATTGTGTCCTTTCCCGCGCTGTCCTTGGCCGGCACCGCGCGCAAAATGGTGGCCATGCCGGGGTAGCCGCGCACGACGATGGGACTGTCGACGGTGCCGGAATTCGTGAAGCGCAAATCGACTGGGAAGGAACCGGCCCCCAGGAACAGGTTGTCCCCGGCCTTGGCCACGAAGGTGGTGGCCTGCAGCGAGTCCGCCTTCTCGATGAGAGGCTTGTCGCCGATGCTCTTCTTGAAGGCGACCAGGTCATTGAAGACCCGTATCTCCTGGTTCACCGAATCTTGCGCGGCTTTATAGGCCCGAACGACGCGATTGGAATCCGTCACCGCGGCATTTGCCGAATCCACGCGGGCCTGGAAACGCGTGAAGGCGATGGAATCCCTGTCGAAGCCGCCTAGGATCGAGTCCCGATACGCGAGCGGATAGACTTCCAAGGGCGCGTTGCGGCTATTGATCGTGGCCATGAAACCGGAAATCCGCGATCCCAGCAATTGCAGGCCGGTCCGGCGCGTTTCGAATTCCGCATACGGCCCGAAGACCCGCAGGGAATCGAGGAGATCGAGCGCCGACTTGAGCTGGAGTGAATCCACCGAGGTCGGCTTGGGATTGGACGTCTCCACAATCGCGTTCGCGCTGGACCGCGACTGGTTGCGGCGGCGGACGATCGCATTCGAATCGACCTTGGACTTGTCGAAGGCCGAATCGGATTGAAAGGAGGCGACGAAGGCATCCAAGGTACGGCCTTGGACCGATTCCTGCGCGACCAGGGAATCCAGGGCGGGCTTTTGCGCCTTCTGGATCTGCTCCTGGTGGGCCGGGCCCACATTAATGGGATCGAAGGGATTGGAACGATCGATGCATGAGAGAAGGATTGAACCGCAGGCCAGAAAACTGGCCGCCAAACTAAAGGACCGTAAATTCATCATCACCCGGATAAATGTAATGCCAACGGAACCGGATGGTTTTGTTTAATTTATCTGCCATGCCAATCCCTAGGGTTTTCCCAAGCCTATGGTTCCTACTCCTTTTTGGCATATTGGGCCTGACCCAGGCGTGGTCCATGGGACCCGAATCCTCCGCTGCCAAGGGGACTCCGGTTCCCGGCTCCGCGTCCGGCTCCGCGTCCGGCTCTGCGACCACCACCGACCCGGATTGCGGCAATGGCCGGAAGCTCCTATTCTTTTCCGCCCATCCCCTATTGGACGCCAAGGCCGGGACCAACTTCGCGGACAGCCTCCGTCGGCAATTGCGCGAGCCCCTTCTGGAATTAGGCTACTGCCTTTACGACCTCAAGGACTATCGGACCTTGCTGGACACGGCCCGCCTGGCGGACAACCTCGTCCTGCATACCCTCGTCTCCGAGGGACCCGACCCGCTGGTGGCCGGAGGGGCGGGCTCCTCCGGGACCTTGCTGGTGGCCGTCCTTTCCGTGCGCGACTGGTCGGCCGGCAAGCTCCCGGAAGCGGTCTCCCGACCCCTGGTCTCCCTGCGCTTCCATGCCTCCGAAGCCGCGACCTTGCCCAATATCGTAGTCAAGAAGATCGCCGAAAACCTGCGCAGCCAGTTCGTGGCCCAACTCTTGATCCAGTCCCGACCCACCGGGGCCAAGGTCCGTTCGGATGCCGGCCTCGAAGGCGCCACCCCGGTGGAATGGGTGGTCCCGCTGGGTAACTTCAGTATTACCCTGGAGAAGCCCGGTTACCTGCCGCAGCGCCGCGATCTGGATCTCTCGACGCCAGGCATGCATGCCTTCGAAATGCAGCTCAGCAAACGCCGGTTCTACAATTCCAAAATGATCTACCCCACTTTGTTCTTCGGGGCGGCCACGGGAGTCGCGTTCATCTTCGAGAGCCAATACTATTCCCGCTATCGCGATTTGGGCGCGGCCGATCAACAGGATCATCCCGAGAAATTCGCCGATACCTTCCGCATGGCCAAATCCTTCGAGAGGCTCGGCTATACTTTTTTGGCGCTGGCCGCCACCGGATTGAGCCTTAGTTTCGCATTCTGACCGGCTTGGGATTTTTTAGTTTTTTAGCGGTTATAGAGGGGGGTAAAAGGAGAAGCTGGCTAACATAATGCCGGTCCCGAAGAAAAACTGTGCATCCTCGAACTTTTTTTTTGATGATGCTCACTAAGGGTATTGAGGGGGACTGGACCTTATGAGCAATCTCGCTGAACCGACGAAAGAGCTCTTGAACGAATGCAAGGCCGGCAGTCCCTTGGCTTTCAAGAAGATCTTCTATATGTATCGCAGTTATGCCTTCAACCTCGTGTACAAAATCACGGGTCCCGAAGGCGAGCATGAGGATTTGGTCCAGGAAGCCTTCTTCCAGGTCTACCTCTCCATCAAATCCTTCCAGGGCAATTCCTCCTTCAAGACCTGGTTCCATCGCGTCATTATCAATACCTGCACGGCGCGTTGGAGATTCCAAAGCGCCGAGAAGCGCATCTCCTCCAAGCAGACCACGAGCCTCGATAACCTGGATTACGAACTTCCCAGCCAAGAGCCTTCCTTCGGAAAGCAGCTCGAGCTCAAGAACCTGGTGGAGCTGGCCCTGGCCACCTTGGACGACAAGCTGCGCGTCCCCTTGGTTCTCAATATCTATAGCGACATGGACCTCTCCGAAATCGCCGCGGTGATGGAAATCCCGGAAGGCACGGTGAAGTCCCGTCTCTTCACGGCCCGCCTGAAACTCAAAGAATACCTGGACTCGCTCGAACAATGAAATCGCTACTCCCCCCCTCCGGCGAAGATCGTCTCCGCGAGTTCAACCGCCTCCTCAAAGAGGATGTGAGCGACGCGCACTGCGATAATGCCAAGATGGAAACGCAGCTTTTCGAACGCATCCAAAAGGCCGAGAACGAGGGCCCGCTGGCCGTGCTGAAGGTGGAAGAGACCCCTTCGGCGGCCTTCTGGGACAAGCTCGAAACCGATCTCCTCGCCCGCGTGCATAACCATCGGGAATACCAGGAGCCCATCGACGAATGCATCTCCGGTCAAGAGACCCTTCCCACCCAGCAATGGCACCGGCTGGAGAGCAAGTTGGAGGAGCAGATCCGCGGCGTCTCCCGACTGGAACCGTGGGAGCGCCATCTCAAAGCCGAGATCTGCCTTTCTCCCGGCCGTTGGGAGCGCATGGAAAACCAGCTCATGGCCCGTATCGAGCGTCAGCGCAAGCTGGAAGGCCTGGCCACTCATCCCTTCTGGCTGGGACTCGGATTCTACTTGAGCCGGCCCATTGCCAAGACCGCAGCCGTGCTGGCGCTGACCTTGGCCCTGGGGCTGGGCTCCTATCGCTTCTATCAGAACCGTTTCCAGCCGATCGAAACCTTGGTCTATCAGGCGCAAGGCGACTCCGTGAAGGATTTGGATTCCGCCTTCAGCTTCGGCCGCGCGGCCATGCTGGGACGCTCCCTGGTCAAGGCCAAGGAGAACGGCTCCCTTATCCTCGTGAACAAACGCGGCTTCATCGAAATGCACAATGGATCGGGACTCGAGATCGAGGAAGCGAACAAGCGCAAGATCCATTATCGCGTCGCCTTCTCGGGGAAGAAAACCGATCGCAAGGGCAACCTCACCTTCTTCGTGAACCACCGGCAGGCCCGGGAAAAATATGAGGTCTCCACGCCGGATTACAGCATCGACGTGGTGGGAACCTACTTCCGCGTCGACCCTGACCTGGGCGGACACGTGTCGACCTCGGTTTTGGAAGGCAGGATCAAGGTCCATTCCGATACCTATGGCGACTTCGAAGTGGAATCCGGCCAGAGCCTGGTGTTCGATGAAGCGTCCAAGCAGTACCGGGTCCTGGGCGGCGGACGGGCCGTGCGCCGCGAGGATATCGAAACCGTTCCCAGCATGGACGACCTGCGCGACTATGGCGTGGTCACGGTGACTTCGGATGTGGTCGATGCCGAAGTGCGCATCGATGGGAAATACCGCGGCGTAACGCCCCTGGTGGTGATGTTGCCTCCGGGCCGTCATCCGGTGCAATTGTCCAAGGAAGGGCATGCGGTCCTGGATACTTCCGTCTCCGTCCGCAATGGCGACTTCCATCGCCTGGCCGGCCTGTTGCCGGATTTGGCTCCTGCTCCGGTTCCCGTGGCCGTGACGAAGGCGCCGCCTGCCGCCCACCTTCCGACGCCCGCCCCCCGCGCCAAACCCAAGGCGCAAGAGAAGGCCGAACCCACCTTATCCCGCAAGGATGAAGCGGATCTCATCTACAGCCGCGCCGACCAGGTTCAGGCTTCCGATTGGCAACTGGCCATCACTCTCTACAACCGGGTGCTGGAACATCCGGGCTCGGGCGAGCTTCGCAAGGAAGCCGCCTTGTTCTCGATCGCCCGGCTCCGTGCCGAGCATGAGCGGGATAAGACCCAAAGCATGGAAGACTTCCTGCGGTACCTGGCCTTGTATCCGGACGGCGCCTTCGCGGGCGAATCCTGGATGCGCCTGGCCGAACTCGAGGTGGGCAAGGACCAGGACAAGGCCATCGAATATTATTTGCGCTGCATCGAGAAATTCCCGCGGCATCCGCGCCTCTCGGAACTCCAGCATCGCGTGGGGCTCTTGTATTTGCAGAACCGGAAGTACGACGAAGCCATCAGCATGTTCAAGCAAAGCCTGGCCAATGTCCTCTACGCGCGCGAGTCGGAGAAGAAGCAGATCTACGAGAGCCTGTATCGGGCTTTCGTGGCCAAGGGCGATACCAAGAGCGCCGACCTAATCGATCAGGAATATCGGCCCGCCCGCTAGCTAAGATCCCGGCAGTGCCGTGAACCATTCCAAGGCCGTCCATGCCGCGAACCAGCGCGGCAGATCGGCGGGCAATCGGCCCAAAGCCTCTGCATCGAGTTCCGCGACCATGCCTTCGCAGGCATCCCCCAACGGACAGCTCCCAGCAACTCCGACAATAATCGGAATTGCGTCCCATTGACTTCTTTCCAATCCAGCCGGCCTTCCTTTAGAAAAACGAGGACCGAGTCAGGGCCCGTGGCCGAGGCCGATTCCACGAATCGATCGAGCTGGAGGCCTGTCGCTGCAGGCGCATGAAAGGGTTTGGCGAGAAGCGATTCCAAGGCGGTTATCCAGGATTGACGCCTTTGATATTTGAACCTGAAAAGGCCTCGTGGGTTTTGTCCCTCTCAAGGGCAGTATGCGTCTGCCGCAAACAGGGAGGGGAGTTTTTTCCGGAGCCTTTCCACGATCAGGCTGCGGGCCCGGTGGAGACGCACGCGGATAAGGGTCTCGGAGATGTCCAGGACGGAAGCGGCTTCCTCACCGCTCAAACCGTCCACATCACGCAATTGATAGGCTTCGCGATACATTTCCGGCAGGAGCTTGGCGGCCGACAGGATTTCCTGGACCAACCGGGTCTGATGCAAGGCTTCATCGGGGGGGGCTTCCTGATTCCCGTAGTCCTCCCAAATATCCCCATCCGTTCCCACTTCAGCCTCCAGATAATTACGCCTGTATTTCTGGGCCAGGCAGTCGCAGGCTTTGCGATAGGCCATGGAATAGATCCAGGTGGTCAGCCGGCATTTGCCCTCGAAGCGGGCCAGGCCTCGATGCACGCCGAGATAGGTTTCCTGCAGAGCCTCCTGGACGCATTCCGAGGATCGCAGGTATCGGCCCAGGAACCGGACCAGCTTGGGATGGGTCACCAGCACGAGTCGGCGGAAGGCCCTTTGGCAACGCGGACGGCCGGATCGCAATTCCGCCAGGAAGGCCGGGGAATTGATCTCCTGAAAAAGTTCGCCTTTCTGGAAAGGCTCCGGAGCCAAACCCGATATCCTGATTTCGGCTAGAGCTTTCATTCGGTCTCCTGAATCCTTCTCCGCCCCATCGGTAGGCCGGCCGGCATGCTTCGGTGCCGGAACAAAGATACGCCAAGGGAATTTGAGGATCCCGCTAGACCACTTTGATTTCGTATACATTTGTTAACACCAGGGGTATCAACCCAATGGCCGCAGCGGGGATTCCGGGTTATACTTGGAAAGACCTCCAGAAGGCCCCAGACGGGGGGAAATAACGCCCATGAGTGCATCGAAACAAGAACCCGACGTCCTGCATTACTCTAACTATCGGACCTATCTTTTGGACTTTTACGAGTTCAAGAAAATACAGCAACCGATATTCTCCCATCGCTACTTCGCGCAGAAGGCCGGCATCACCAGCCCCAATTACCTGAAGCTGGTCATGGATGGGAAGCGCAACCTGACCAAGAAGACTCTGGTCAAGTTCGAAGCCGCTCTGGGACTCAAAGGCAGGAAGGCCGAATTTTTCGAGAATTTGGTATTTTTCAATCAGGCAAATTCGCTCGCCGAGCGGAACTTGTACTACGGAAACATTTTGAAGGTTCGGGCCAAGGCCGGCCTGCAAAAATTGGAGGAAGCGGAATTCCAACTCTTCAGCGATTGGCGGCATATCGTGGTCCGGGAATTGGCGGCGGTAAAAGGCTTCCGTACCGATCCGCGCTGGATCGCCAAGAAGATCGGCGCCGGCGTCAGCGAGAAGGACGCGGAGGATTCCCTGAAGTTATTGTCCGCCTTGGGACTGCTCAAGAAGACCGCCAATGGCTTCAGCCAGAGCAATACCAATATCACCACCTCGGATGAAGTCCGCTCCCTGCATGTCAAGAACTACCACCGCCAGATGCTGCAACTCGCCATGTCCGCGATGGAACGCTTCCCCGCATCGCGCCGCGACATCTCTTCGATCACCATCCCCATCCACGCCCGCGACCTTGTCAAGCTCAAGGAACAGATCCAGCTCATGCGCAAGGAAATCCTGAACATGGCCGCGGACCCCGGCGAAGGCGATGACATCGTGCAAGTCAACATCCAGCTTTTCCCCCTGACTGGGCCGACAGGATAACGCCATGCGATTGCATCGGTTCTGGCTGATCGTCTCAGCGATATGCATGGACGGCCTCCTCGGCGGCTGCGAGCCCGACCGCGTGGCGGGCACGGAAGTGGGCAATCCGGAATTGAACATCTCGGCGCGCTTTGCCGTAGCGGGCACGGGAGACTCGATGAGCGTCTCGGAAATGTATTTGCAATGCATGGGCATGGCCTACCAAACGGCCGTCGACTCCAGCGGCATGCTTTGGGAATCGCCCTCGGGATACATGGTCGACATGGCTGATACCTCGGCCAGCACCTACCTGACCACCTACAAGATCCGCACCGCGAGCTGGGTGAAGGCGGAAATGATGCTCAACTCCCCCACCGGCGATTCGACCTTGCCGACGGCCGTTTCTTTCAGCGCCTTCTCCAATGAGCGTTATCTCAAAATGACCAAGAGAATTGGCGCCAAATATTTCCGTTTCCTCTTTGAAATGCCAAGGGATATGGAAATGAAGCTGATCTACGACCAGGCCCATATCGGCACCTGGA
>DAINDC010000191.1:0-9901 GCA_036732085.1 Fibrobacterota bacterium
ATCCGTTCGCGGATCCAAGGGATCCGTTCGCGGATCCAAGGGATCCGTTCGCGGATCCAAGGGATCCGTTCGCGGAACCACGTGATCCGGCATCCATGACCCGACCGTTCCGCCCCCGTCCCGCTTCATCCGGGATGGGGGTTTTTGCTATGTTTCAGAGCATACTGAAATCAATCCGCACCCTACCTGCGCTGGCCTTCGCGGGCCTCTGCCTCTGCGCCGTCCCGGCTGCCGCCAAGTCACCCATCCCCGATATCCGAGACAGCTACGGGGTGGCCCTCGCGGATTTCGACGGGGACGACCTGCTCGACGTATACATCGTAGGCTTCCGCACCTTGAACCGACTCCTCATCAACAACGGGGACGGAACCTTCCATGACAAATCCATTCCCGCGGGCGTGGGCGGCAACCTCATGCCCCAGGGCATCCGCAACCTGGAGCTCGGCGCCAGCGCGGTCGATTTCGACAATGACGGGGCCGTGGACATCCTCATTTGCGGCTGGGGCGACGCTTTGGATCTTTTGAAGAACCGCAAGGACGGGACCTTCTTCTCCGTCACCAAACGCACGGGCCTGCAACGGGACGTGGACGCCAATATGGCCATCTGGGGCGATCTGGACAATGACGGTTACCTCGATCCGCTCCTGACCAATGAAAAAGGGCCCGTGCGCCTCTACCGCAACGATCATGGCCTGCGCTTCCTCCCGATAAATCTCGACAGCGCCGGCATCGCCTCCGATTCCGGATCGCAAGGCGCCGCCTGGGTCGATCTGGACCTGGATGGCGATCTGGATCTCGTCGTCACGGGCTGGAATCACCCGTTGCGCATTTACGAACAGATAGCCCCGTTCAAATTCCGCGAAGTGAACCTGGGATTGGCATTGCCTGCTCTCGGTACTTTACCGGCTCTCGGTATTTTACCGACCGGTACTTTACCGTCCGGCACGCGCTGCAATGCGGTCCTCGTCGGAGACTTCGACGGCGACGGGGATCCCGATCTGCTTGTGACCGTGAAGGGCGGGACCAATCTCCTGCTCGTGAACCAGGCGGATCCTCCAAGGACCGCCGGCCAACCCGCGGATTGGCATCCGGTCCCCAAGCCCATCCGCTTCCTGGAAAAAGCGCAGGCCCTGGGCCTCAAGGACACCTTGGACACCTATGGCGGCGCATTCGGGGATTTCGACGGGGACGGCGATCTCGATCTCTTCCTGACCACGCGCAACTACAACCACTATTACGAGAACGTGGGCGGCCGGTTCGTCGCGCGCGACCTCGCCGAAGCCGATGTCGATGACGACCAATCCTATTACAATACCGGCTTCATGTTCGGCGATCTCACGCCCGCCCCCGGGGATGAGATGGTGATCATCTCGCGGGACAGCGCCTCCGCCATCCAGGAGGGCCCCATTCCTATGTCCCGCCGCGTCAAGATCCGCCTGCATGGCGTGCAATCCAACCGGGACGGCATCGGCAGCGCGATCAGCCTCTGGGGAAAACCCTTGGACGAAGGTAACGGTAATGGCACGGTAACCGCCGCGGTAACCAAGGCAAAGGGCACGCCGGTCGCGGGAGGGAAGGTTTCTGGATCCCCGGACGCGGACGCCTGGACCCTGGAACAGAGTTTCCAGACCCAGGGGGGATCGGGCTACCTCAGTTCCTATGTGGGCCCCTTGTCGGTCTACCTGCCGGACTCGCAGAACGTGCAGCGGCTGCGCGTCCGCTTCCCCGGGGGCAAGGTGGTGGTGCGCCGCATCAATCCCAACGACACCTTAATCGAGGTCTGGGAAAGCGGGGCGGTTTCGGCGGCCTGGGAACGCGGAAGCCGCGCCGTCTACAATGCCCTGCGCGATCCGGCCTGGCGCAGGAAGATCCTGCTGTCGGCGCTCGCCATCGCCGTGATCGCCTGGCTGCTGCGGGCCACGGTGCGCGCCATGGCGGGCAATATCGCGCGCAAGCAATACACCCAGGAACTCGTCCATAAGAACCGGGAACTCCAGGATATGATCCAGGAAGTCAACCGCACCCAGCAGCAGCTTATCCACAGCGAGAAGCTCGCCGCCCTGGGCCAGCTGGTGGCCGGCATCGCCCATGAGCTGAACAATCCCATCGGCTTCATCTATGCGAATATGTTCCAGATCCGCAAGTACCTGGACAACCTCGAACGCGGACCCTTGGACGACGCTTCGCGCGCCGTGGTCCGCAAGATCGATCAGGCCCTGCGCGACAGCCAGGACGGCTCCATCCGCATCCGCGACATCGTCCAGAACCTGCGCGGCCTCTCGCGCGCCGGCAGCCCGGGACCGGGGCCCGGGAACATCCTGCGCAAGCGGCCCTGCGACGTGAACGAGCTGATCGACAAGAGCCTGCTCCTGGCCCAGACCAATTTCAGCAAGAACATCCGGATCGAGAAAGCCTATGGCGCGGTTCCCTTGGTCGAGGCGGATGAGACCCAGATCCAGCAGGTCTTCCTCAACGTCCTGGTGAACGCCGGCCATGCCCTCGGTGAAAAAGGCCGCATCCGCATCGCCACCAAGGCGGAGCGGGGCATGGCCGTGGTCACCATCTCCGACGACGGCCCGGGCATCAGCCCCGACAACCTCCAGCATCTTTTCGAACCCTTCTTCACCACCAAGCCCGTGGGCCAAGGCATCGGATTGGGTCTGCACATCTGCTACCAGATCATGTCCGCGCACCAGGGCAAGATCGAAGCCCGTTCTTTGAGCGACCGCTCTTCGGCGAAATCCGCGGGAGTAGCGGATCAAGGCGCGGAATTCGTAATTCAGTTACCTTTGACATTGCCAAACCTGGCCAAGCCATCGATTTATAATGGCCCCGAAACCGGGGCCCTGGATCCGGCGCCCGCCGCATGACCCAGGAGGAAACCGGCACGTGACCATCGAAGTGAAAAAACCCACCATCCTCATCGTCGACGACGAACCCGCCATCGTGAGCAGCATCATCCGCTCCTTGGAGGATGACTACGATTGCCTGGGCGCGCCCAACGCGCTGGAGGCCCGCAAGCTCTTCGAGTCGAACCGGATCGTATGCGTCCTCAGCGATCAGCGCATGCCCGGCGAAAGCGGATCCGAATTCCTCGCCTGGGTGCGGGAAACGCATCCCGATACGATTAGAATCCTGATCACCGGATTCTCGGACTTTGAGTCCGTGGTGGCCGCCGTGAACAAGGGGCAGATCTACCACTTCCTCCACAAGCCCTGGGAGCCCATCCACCTGGAGGTGGTCATCCGCCAGGCCGTGCAGATGCACGCCCTCTCAGACGAGAACCAGCGCCTGCAGGCCGAGCTGAAGGCCCGCAACCAACTGCTGGAGCGCGAGAACCTCCAGCTCAAGGCCGAGACCATCCAGTCGGCCTCCGCCTTCCGCGATCTCATCGGACTGAGCGCTCCCATGCAGCGCCTCAAGACCAAGCTCCAGGCGCTGCTGACGTCCCAGAGTACCGTGCTCGTTACGGGGGAATCCGGCACCGGCAAGGAGCTGGTGGCCCGGGCCTTGCACTTCGCCGGGACCCGCAAGGAGAAGCCCTTCGTGGCGCAGAACTGCGCGGCCCTGCCGGACTCGATCCTGGAGAGCGAACTCTTCGGACACGTGAAGGGCGCCTTCACCCATGCCATCGAAACCCGCATCGGCATCATCGAGAGCGCGAACGGCGGCACCTTGTTTCTGGACGAGGTGGGCGACATGACCCTCTCCATGCAGGCCAAGCTGCTGCGCTTCCTGCAGGAGGGCGTCATCACCCAGGTGGGCGGCCGCGTGGAGAAACGCGTGGACGTGCGCGTCATCGCCGCCACGCACCGCGACCTGGAAGCCATGGTCCAGGACAAGACCTTCCGCGAGGACCTCTATTACCGCTTGGCCGTGGTCCCCGTGCGCACGCCCGCCCTCCGCGAGCGCCGTGACGATATCCCCGTACTGGCCGAGCACTTCCTGCGCAAGAAAGCCGCCAAGCTCGGCAAGAAGACGCCCCGGCTCGCCCCCGAGACCATGGCCCTGCTCTCCGCGCATAATTTCCCCGGCAATGTGCGCGAGCTCGAGAACGCCCTGGAATACGCGCTCAACATGATCGGCGATCGCGAAGCCATCCTCCCGGAGGACCTGCCCGATCGGATCCAGGGCTTGGGTAACCTGGGCGCTACTGGTGCGATTTCCGCGGCTTCTTCGGCATCCTCGGCGCGTTCAGCCGGCGTCCGGACCCCGGGCGAATCCGATCACCCGGGCGCGATCCCGGCCGACCTGCTTTTGGACGAGGCCGTGATGGCGTTGGAAGTGGAATGGATCAACCGCGTCATGCGTACCACGGGCGGCAATATCTCCCATGCGGCCAAGGCATTGGGCCTCAGCCGCCAAGGGCTTCACAATAAGCTGGCGAAGTACGGGATCAAGGGGGAGTGAGGCTAGTTCGCATGATCGGCCACCCATTCCCAAGCCAACGAATAGTAGAAGAAATTGGTCCTCGATCCCGATGAAGGGATGCGGTTGAAAACCGGGGCGATGTCGACATAGTAAATGCCGCCGGCGGTGAGGTTGGTATTGGCCACGTCCACCACTTCCACATTGCCGTCCCAGCTATAAGAGCCGCTGGTGCCGGAGTTCGTCTGCACGATGAGGTCCAGATCGCTCAAGGGATTGGAAGCGCCTCCCACGATGGGATTGCTGTCCCAAGTGAGCACGGCCCGCAGGTGTTTTCCGGAAGGCAGGGGGTTAGGCGCGTAGATGTTGAAGCGCTTGTTTCCTGCGGAAAAATCTGCGGCATACATGGAACTCGCCGTCATGCCTCTTTGCACCGCCGTATTCCCCGGGTAAACCGAAGTGTGGCTCTGGGCGAAGGCGACGCCGTCCGATCCGGACACCACTCCCGATCCGTCCCGACCGTCCGTAGAGGAGCTCCAATCACCGCCATCGACGTTCTGAGCAGTCAGGATCATGACTGCTCGGGTCTTCTCGGGCCACCCTGCCATGCGGCCATCGGCGGCGATGATATCCGCAGCCATGCCGTTGGCGATGGGCGCGCTCCAGCTGGTGCCGCAATTCAAGGTGCCCAGCCCTTCCAGGCAGGTGGTGGCGAAAACCGTTCCCGAGGACGGAATGCCCGGGGCCACGACATAAGGCATTTCCCGATCACCCGCGCAGTCGGCGCCGGACCCGGAGATGCAGCTTCCATAGACGGGAGGCGGGTTCTTGGTCTGGGTGCAATCCGCGAATTCATAGGTGCTGTTATTGGTATGCCGCACGTTACCCACACTGACGGCGTTATATCCCTGCCAATTGACTCCATACTGGTATCCAGCGTTGGCTGAGGGCGTTACAAATACGGGATAGGGCGACCGATAGGCGAAATCATCCATGACCAGGAATTCAGAGTTGGTGCTGGAATAGGGGGTCGTCCCGCCCCGACCAACGCTCATGCTTACGGTCTGGATGGAATTATTGATCAGGTAGTTCACATCACTTGTGCCGTCGAAATGAAGGCTATTCCGGTGGTAGAAGCTGGCGGATGGAGCGGCGGCCGCCAGGCAGCGGAAAGTGCCTTCCGAATGGCGAATCTCAAAACCATCCGTTGTGGTATAGGTGTCATAGGATGAGGGAGTGACGCCGATGCAGCTAAGGTAGGACGAGGATAGGCCAAGTTCAAAAGTGGAAGCATGAACTCCCGAACCCGAACCGGAAGGAACTGAACCAGGGTTATATGCGGAAGAGGCCAACTCGCTGAACTCCGGGCTCAAAAGGACTTCATCGCGATCCTCTTCCACTACCGCGATATCTTGGTCAAGCTTGAGCGCCAAGAGTTGAAGCTTTGACACCTCGCATATACCAACACCCGAACCACGGTTCCCGATTAAGACTAGTCCATGCCGGATCGCCAAGTCGCCCAAGCTAAGGATAGGCGAGGCATTTGCAGCAGCCAGGCTGGCGGCCTGTTGTTCTTCCTGGGAAACCATGGTCTTATTCGGGTAGGAGATAGGCGGATAACTCATATAGATGGCCACACGGACCTGGTCCAGAAGGCCGAGTGTCGGGACCTTGGCGGCCAATCTGCCGCTCAACTTTCCGTTGCTCGCGAATCTCGCTCTCTCTTCGTTGATCTCCATCAATTTCAGATCGGCAACGGATAGGGGAAGGCCGGAGCCATTCACAAGGGAAACCTGACCCGTCGACTCATTGATGATCTTAATCGCCTTAGTGGTCGTACCCGGCAAGGTCAGGGGGAACTCAAGATAACGGGTGGATTCCGGCACCAATTTGCCCAAGCTCAGACTTACAAGACCGTGCAAGACGAGTATCATCAAGGCTGGGATTCTCATGGCAGGCTCCTCTGGTTTACATTCTGCTTACCAGCCGATTATATCTTAAAGCAGAAACTAAAAGATCGGTAGGTACGCTCAATTCACCTCATTATTCTTAAATGACCGTAGTTTCGGAAAGCCTAAGGCTGTTTCCAGCCTCAAACAATGGTCAAAAAAAAGGAAATGCTGAAATCATTTACGCACAGTTTGTGCGTACAATCTTGAAGAAAAATCGACCGCGTGGAAGCGAGTGGATTTTTACTGGGAAAGTTTTTGGGTTATTTCTTGCGGAGTGAATCAGGAAGCGGGATCATGCCCTGATTTGATCCGACTGAAAGCAAGATATCCGCACCGGAAGGGATGGCGCCCGTGGTGTTGTATACGAACAAGAAATTTTCGCCCGACTGGAGGACGGCGTCCTTGGAAGGGATTGCCACTAGGTAATTCGAGTATTCGCCCTTGGGACGATTCTTGAATGTGAATTTGCCGCCTTGCCCTAGGGCGGAAAAACCGGTTCCAAAGAGGAACAAGTAGGACTGTTTGGTTTGCGAGAGAGTAGAGCTATCAATGACATAACTCGCATCCGCAAGCTCGGTCAACGCCGCCGTTACCGACACCGCATCCCCGGCCCTCGGGGTGGCCGCATCTTCAGGTCGGATCGTGAACTCGCCCTTGCCCTTGCGGTAGCTGAACCCGGTCAGGATGGCGCCCTGCGCGGCTCCGGAGACCACCAGGTTGAAATGGTAAAGCGAATCTCCTTCCAGCGAAGTCTTGGGCCAAAGGGAATCCTGGATGGCGCCCAGATCCTTGGCGGTTAAGATGGCGGACTTTTCATCCGTGACCGCGACGCTTGTCAAAGGTAGCGGGGAATAGCCAGGCACCGGCACCTGGGTCGCCGCATACACATCCACCCGGCCGCTGATGGCGGTGGTGTTCCCGCCCTGCTTGAAGCCCAATTGGATTTCCGTGGGATTGCCCGTGCCCACGCTGCTCCCGGCCACTTGAGTCTCGCAGCCCGCAAAGGCAAGCGCCATGGCCAATCCGCCGAAGAGGATTTTCCCCGGCGTCGATCGCATGGAATTCGCAGGACTTTTCATGGCATCTTCGTGTTCGGGTAAAGCTGCATGCTCAAGGTATAGATGCGATCGGTTTCCTTTTCGCGATCGATGATTTCCTTGAGCTCCTCCTGAAAGGATACAATACGTTCCTTGATTGTTTCAAATCCGCGCGCGGAGGTGGAAAATACCAAGGTATTGTACTGGCGATACTTGGGCTCGACCGAATCGAGGAGATTGGCCGCCATTTGGATGAATTGGAGGTTGTAATGCTTGGCCAGGAAGCCTCGGAACTCGGGTTCGGTGGCGATATGCTGGTCGGTTATCGCGTAGCCGTTGGCCATCTTCTTGATGAGCTTCAGGTTCAAAAGCAATTGGATGGCTTCTTCCACCTGCGAAGGCGAGCAATTGGGGTGGATTCGCTTGGCGATTTCCGCCGGATTGCTTTGCGTCTGGTTCAGCTCGAAATAGTTCCAGATGACGGGGTAATACCAGTTCGAGAAGAATTTGTACTGGTTCTCGCTCAGGATCTTGGCCCGTGAACCGCGGAACTGCGAGAGCTGGAGGAAGTAATGGTTCTTCTCCTCCATATCCTTGCCCTGGTTGAACTGGACCAGGAATTCAAAATATTGCGCTTCCCGTTCCTTGAGCCCCATCGCCCGCACGAACTTGGGCCGTAGGGAGGAACTTAGGTTGCGCTTGCCCTTGAGGATGGCATACAATAGTCCCGATGTGAAAAGAGTCGGCGATATTTTTCCTGAGAAGGTCCGCAAGGAAAACGATCGGCTGATCGTCTTCTGGTACTTGCAATAATCCTTTATGAATTCCCGATAATTCAGGAATAGGAAAATATTCGGCCGTTCCTTATCCATCCTATCGGAAATGATAGCCATTGATCCTCAGATTCGCCCTCAAGCGCCAATCCCCGCGAATTTGAATGTACGCACATTTTGTACACGGAATCTTGTGAAATTCGCTGATTTCCGTGTTTTAGTGACGCCCCAGTGAAGGTAATTTTTCCTGCGTACAAAAACCTCCTGGGGGATGCAGCCGGTACGCGCTGCCGGACCAGGAGGAGGAGGCTGACATTCCACGGACCATACTGGTGGTCGACGACGAAAATGCCATCCGGGACCTGGTGGCCGTTTTGCTCGAAGCCGAAGGTTATAAAGTGATCAAGGCCAGGCATAGCCAAGAGGCCCTTTTATTCGATACGGAATTCAGCGGCCCCATCCATCTTCTTTTGACGGATTTTTGCATGCGGCCCCATCCCAACGGTTGTGAATTGGCGAACCAGATCCGCCGCCGCCGGATATCCGCGTCCTGTATATTTCCGGTTATGTCGACGATGATAGCCTGCAGCGGGAGCTCGAAGCCTCCGAGTCGGCATTCCTCTCCAAGCCGTTTTCCTCCCATGAGCTGGTCGATTCCGTGCGCAAGACCTTAAAACTGGTCTCATAAGCGTCCTCGCCTGCTGCTGTAAATCGTCTTTACACTGTCCACGAAATAGACGTTTTGGAACGACGCACGTGGATCTCCACCGGCGTTTTTACGGTGTAAGCGCCAAGTTTGCGGGTAAGACCTCTTGGTACAGCGCTTGCTTTTTAATTGGGGATGCGAAACAAGCGTATTTCCAGCCTGACCCGCTTGCTCCTGCTGACCGGTTTGACCGGTTGCCTTTCCAGCTGTTATACCCAACTGCTGACCCGCGGTTATGGGGAAAGGAGCTTGGAGCAGCCCGATGCGGCTTATGCGCGCCCTTCCCGCCCTGCCGCTGATACCCTGAAGCCATCTTCACATGGTCCAGAGTTGGATTCCAGCGTGTCCACAATCGAGGACTCCGCCGCCCGCGCCGCGGACGAAGGGCGATCTTCCACCGTCATCGTGAACAACTACTACCAGGACTCCCCGTATTACCGCGGTTACTCCACCTTGGACTGGGATTATCCGTATATCTCCTTCGGCTTCTACTCCTCGCGCTACCGGGATTATTGGGATCCTTATTGGTGGCACGGCGGCGGTAGGCGTGGTTATTACGGCGGAGACCGGAGGCATTATGATCAGGGCTATGTCCACGGTGGCTCATACGGCGGCAATGGCGCCGGCGGCACCGGCAATGGCGCCGGCGGCACCGGCAATGGCGCCTATCATTCCGATAAGCGTTTGTTCACGCCCGCGCCCGCCTACCCCGCGCCCCAGAAGGGTCGCCGCTCCGAGCAAGCTCCCGCCCAACCGGCTTCCGCACAGCCCGCGCCCAAGTCCGGCTCGGACAGCGGATCCCAATCCAGCGTTTCCACCAAGGCGGGCGAATCGCGCTCCGAGGAATCCCACCCGACCTTGCAGAAAGGCCGGCGGCGATGAAAATCATATCGGCCCTCATCCTGCTTGGCGCAGCCTTGGCCCAGGCCCAAAATTCCGGAAACAATCCCTTCGACCTCGGGCGCATGCAGGATATCGCGGCGCGCCCCATGGCCCTGGGAGGCAGTTATACCGCCGTGGCTTCGGATGCCTCCGCGCTCTACTACAATGCGGCCGGGCTCAGCG